>SVQN01000005.1 GCA_015065295.1 Oscillospiraceae bacterium | reverse complement strand
CATTGCGTTCTGGAACAGGCCTGTGTAAACGAGCAGATTGCCTGCCATCCATGTCGATCCGCCGGTACCCCAGCCGGAGGTGAAGCCGCCCATGGATTCATGATACAGTGCGTTCAGGCGCGTAACGATATCGTATGCCTTTTCGCGGTTGAATGTGATCGCCGGAAGTCCATCCGCATCCAGGGAAACCAGCGGGTTATTGAACGAATACTGGTAGGTGACGACTGCGCTGTACGGGTCGCCGGAAATCGCCAGACGGTCACCTTCGTCCTTCAGACCGTCGCCGTTCAGATCCATGTAAACGGTATTGGAGAGGTTATACAGGTAGTCGTACGTCCAGCGGCCTTCCTTGACGACATTGTAGATGTTGTCAAGCGAATATTCGTCCGACAGGGTCTTGTTATAGAACATACCGTAGGTAAAGCGGAGAACGTCGAGGTCGTATTCGCCGATCATGATATAGGCATGGTTATTGACGGACAGAGCTTCCGCTGCGTTCCCGATGTACCACGGCTTTTCGAGATTGACATGGGGAAGCTGTTCGTACCAGTCGAGGTAATAGCCCTTGGTCGCGTTCTTGGTAACGTCGATGATCTGACCGAGCATAAGGTCGAATTCATCGTCGCCCGCCATAACGGAATTCAGCGGCATGGACTGGCCGTTGACAAAGTAGCTTGCCGTAAATTCGATGTTGAAGCGTTCGGAAACGGCGAGGTTCCGGGCGATGATCGCGTCGTCGATGACTTCACCGGTCTGTTCGAGTTCAAGACCGACGTCTTCGACGAAGTCGCTGCGGTCACGGGTCAGGATACGGAACGTATAGCCGTTCATATCCTTTTCGGGGAGTTCGTCCGGGATTGCTTTGCGGGCGTCCACTTCCTCTTCAGGAGTGGGTTCTTCCGCAACGGTTTCTTCGGCAGCGGTCGGATCGGAAGCAGTCGCGTTCGCTTCATCCGAACCGGCGGTCGCGGTTTCGGAGCAGGCACTGGCAGCCATGAGGAACACCAGCAGCAGTGCGGTCAGTCTGCGGAGTTTCATAGGGATGTGTCCTTTCGTAAATAATTTATCGGAAATTTGTTGGGACAGAATCGGTCACAGCCATCTTGCCTGACGGTTGTGGAAACCTTTATTGATAAAGCCGACCTGAGCGAAATCTTCGGGATCCTTGCGGACGAGGTAGTCGATATAGCTCATCGTCATCTGCGCGGTCAGAAGGTAACCTGCGGCGTTGAGATGCCCGCCGAGATAGAAGTTGCGGCGGAATTCCGCGTCATAGCAGGGGCCGTACGCCGACAGGTCGAGGACGTAGGTACGGGTGAAAATCTTTGCGAGGTCATGGAGCAGGGCAGCGTGTTTGGCAACGCGTTCGTCCTTGTTTTCGGTATAGGGCATGGTCATCAGGAAGAAGTACGCGTCCGGAGAAATCTGCTTGTATTTCTGGATGATCTTTGCATAGTCACCGGCGAAGGTTGCCTTGTTGTTCTCATAATTTTCGAGGTCAACGTCGTCCGCCGAGCCGACTTCGCGGTTCTGACCCATGAGGTCGTTCACGCCCAGCGCGAAGATATACGCCTGACACGCCTTCGACTTATCCCACGCGCAGATATCGTTCCCGAACGAATCGAGATACCACTTTGCGCTCATGCCGCCGCGCGAGAAATTGTAGACGGTATTGCCTGCCGCACGCGCCATGTACTGTCCCCACGAATATTCGTAATAGTCGTGATAGCCCTTGTTGCCCTGTTCGTCCGTGGACTCGAATTCGCCCGAAGACAGACTGTCGCCGACCACCGCAACGGTGCGGAAAATACCGAAAAATCCTCCGTCCGGCTTGATAACGTCGAGCGGCTTTTCGTTTTCGCCGAGATAATATTTCGTGATATCCATTGTACGTTCTCCTTGACAAAATGTAAAATTTATGTGAACGTTCCTGCGCTGTTTTTTATATTATATCAGATTTTTACAGAAAATGCAACGATTTTCCGTGAATATTTGCCGGATAGCTGTCTGTTTTCCGGGATTTCTCACAGACCGCCGTCTTTTTTTGAACAAATCCGTGAAATTCACATTTTCCCCTTTAAATACGGCCGCAAATATATTATAATGTATATGTATTATTGGCTTTTTTTGATTTGTGCCAATTTCTGTAAATTCAGTATTCTACGATACATCATCCTTCCTTCATTGAGTGAGGTCTCCCATGGAAACACATAAGAAAAAATATAATCTGGAAATTGCCGGAATGCCGCTCTCCATCGTAACCGACGAACCCGCTTCGTTCGTGGAAAGCATCGTCACCCGTCTCGACGAACGGATCACCGAAATGACGCAGAGCAATTACCGCATTTCCACCCTCGACGCCTGCCTTCTCTGCGCGATTGACTATCTCGGCGACAAAATGAAAGCCGACAAGCGCATCAAGATTCTCGAAGGTCAGTTCTCCGTTTACGAAAACAACATCCAGAGCCTGCGCGAACAGCTCGACGCCGCCAACGCCAGACTGAAAGAGCTGGAAGGTTCCGAGGAAACTGCCGAAGAAGAAATGCCCGCCGAAGTTGCCAACGACATGAAGAAAATCAGCGACATCCTCCGCGGCAGCAAGACCGGTTCGACCCCCGAAGACAAGGTCCGCACCCTCGAACGCTACCTCGAAAGCAAGAAGTCCGAAGACTCCCGCGAAGAAGGGCAGTCCCGTGACGAAAAGCTCAAATACATCGAATCGCTCCTCCGCGGCAACGATTCCGAAAAATGATGGAAACCCGCAAACCGGATCTGCCGGAACTTCTGGCTCCCGCAGGCTCCGTTGACAGTCTCCGTGCGGCTCTTGCCGCCGGTGCGGACGCGGTGTATTTCGGCGGAACGTCGTTTTCCAACCGGATGCGCGCGAAAAATTTCGGGGACAGCGAGCTGACCGACGCGATCCGTCTCTGCCACAGCGTCGGCGCGGCGGCTCATATCACCGTCAACACCCGCGTGCGCGACCGCGAAATGGACGAGATTCTCCGTCTTGCGGACACGCTGCTGAACGTCGGCGATCCGGATGCGTCTCCCGATGCCCTGATCGTCGCCGATTTCGGAATTGCGCGGGAAATTCATCGCCGGTATCCCGAAATCGCGCTCCACGCAAGTACGCAGACCTCGTTTGCCAGTCCTGCCGACTGCCGGATGCTCGCCGAAATGGGCTTCACGCGGCTGGTCATCCCCCGCGAACTGTCCCGTACCGAGATCCGGCGGCTCTGCGAACAGTCCCCGCTCGAAATCGAGATGTTCATCCACGGCGCACACTGCGTCTCCTGCTCCGGACAGTGCCTGATGAGCTACACGATGGGCGGCCGGAGCGGAAATCGCGGCGAATGCGCCCAGCCATGCCGTCTGCCGTTTGCCGCTGTATCAACTGACAATGGCGCGGATTCCACAAAAAAACGTCCGGGAAACCGGGATTCTGCACAAAACGGCGTACTTTCTCTCGCCGATATGTGCCTTGCCGGACGGATTCCGGAGGTCATCGGCACCGGAGTACGTTCTCTCAAAATCGAAGGACGGCTCAAATCCGCCGCGTATGTGTACGGTACGACAAAAATCTATCGCACTCTTTTGGATGAACGCAGACGGGCGACGGAAGCGGAAGTCAAAGAGCTTGCCAAATTATTCTCGCGCGGCTTCACAGACGGATATTTTACGAATAATTATTCAAAAATGTCCAGCATTCAGGTGTCGGGCGACGTGGACAAAGCTCCTGCGGATCGGTCGGCAGAAATCACGAAGGCTCTCGACGAACGCATCCGCGCACACGCCGTTCCGGAAACGACGGTTCCTCTGACCGGGGAATTCCGTCTGACCGCCGGCGAACCCGCGCGGTTCACGCTGTCGCTGAAAGATACGCCGGACTGCACGGCGACCGTCACGGGGGAACCTCCGCAGACCGCGTCCGGAAATCCGATTACCCCCGGATCCGCAGCAAAAAATCTCACCAAATTCGGGGGCACGGAATTCTCTCTGTCCGCCGCGGACATCGACTTTGACATCGGAGCCAATCTGTGGTATCCCGTATCGGCACTGAACGCACTCCGCCGAAGCGCGCTTGCCGCACTGGAAGCGGTACGTCCGGCTGTCGCTCCGGCAGATACCGCAGCAGAAGCAAAACCGCGCGAAAATTCACCGGAATTATTGCATTACATACCGGAATCCATCGAATGTCCTTCAAAAAAACAGCTCCGCACCGCGGAAATCTCGGATATTCGTACGTTATCCGATCCGTCCGTTCTGCGGGAATTCTTCGGATATTTTGATACAATCTACGTCCCGGCTCACCTTTACGGCAAGGCTGCGGATGTATGCAGATCATCCGGTGGTCCCGAACCTGCCGCCGTTCTGCCGGTTTACTCGCCGTCCGACGAGGTACTCCGGCATCTGCTCGATTCCCTGAAACAGGCGGGATGCGCGCGGGTTCTCTGCCACTCGGTCGGTCAGATACATCTTGTGGAAAAGTGCAAACTTTCCGCCGATCTGTCGTTCCGCGCGAATATCACCAACACCTCGGCGTTCGCGGAATACCGCACGCGCGGCTGTGAACGGATTCTTTTGTCCCCCGAACTCCCGGCGGCCGCCGTGGAAGACATCGGCGGCGGTACGATGATTTACGGCCGGCTTCCGCTGATGACGCTGGCGCGCTGTGTAATCTGCGGCGGAAAATGTCCTCACGGAAACCGCGGCGGACGCGCCGTGATTCCGGATAATTATACATTGTCACCGAATAGCAATATCACCAAAATCCCGCGCGGAACCTGCTGTACCGCTCTCCTGCGCGACCGGAAAGGCGAGGAATTCCCCGTCATCGGGGTTCCGGATTTCGACTGCGTCAACGTCGTTTACAACTCTGTCCCCACCTGGATGGCAGACCGCAGTGAACAGTGGAAGCACATTCCCCACGTCCATTTTCTCTTCACCGTCGAATCGTCCAAAGAAGCTGCCGATGTAGTGCGCGCATACATCGAAAAACGTCCGCACTCACGCAGCAGACGTCTGTGAGTTTTATTCATAAATTATGTACAATATTCCTGTCAAAATCAAGCTCCTGCGGGAAGGTGCAAAGATTCCCGCCTATCAGACGGCAGATGCCGCCGCGTGCGATCTCTCCGCCTGTCTCGACGAACCGGTGACGCTTCTGCCGGGACAGTCCGCGCTGATCCCCACCGGCATTGCCGTCGCACCGGAGTCAAAATCGCCCGTCGTCCTGCTTCTTTACGCCCGCAGCGGACTTGCCGTCAAGCACGGCATCGCCCTCGTGAACAGCGTCGGCGTGATTGACGCGGATTACCGCGGCGAGATCAAGGTCGGACTGATTAACCACTCCGACAAGCCGTACACCGTCACGCACGGCGAACGGATCGCCCAGATGGTTGTCACGCCGATTTTCCGTGCCGCGTTCACCGAATCGGACAATCTGGACGACACCGAACGCGGTTCCGGCGGATTCGGCAGCACCGGTGCGCTGTAATAACGCGTATATATTATGTTAATTTTTTACCCTTACCGGAGGTTCCGCTCATGCTCAAGTCCTTCTGGTTTCATCTGTTTCTGATCTGCGTCGGCATCGTGGTCGGCTCCATGCTTGCGGAAATCACCGCCGGCATTCCCGTTCTGTCGTGGCTCTCCTACGGTCTGGATTTCGGCACAAAAACCCCGATTGTCCTCGACCTCAACGCGGTCTCCCTGACCCTCGGCGTTACGGTCAAGCTCACGATTTCATCCGCGCTCTGCGTCGCACTTTCGCTCCTTCTCGGCCGTTATCTCGCCGAAAAGTAAGAGTTTCTCCCCTGTTTTATCCTTTTAACGACATCCAACGGAGTTTTCTTTTCATGAACGATCTTCCCAACGTCATTCTGGCATCGCAGTCCCCGCGCCGGCACGAGCTGCTGACACTTGCGGGGATTGCACACACCGTTTTTGTTTCGGGCGCAGACGAAGGTTCCGTCGAATACATTCCCGGTCAGCCCGAAGCCTACGTCCACAGCACCGCGCGGCTCAAAGGGATTGCCGTCCGGGACGCTCTTGCAAATCCCGAAAATGTAAATTTATCGAACATCGGTCTGACCGAAGCCGAACTTCATTCGTCGGTCATTCTGTCCGCCGACACAATCGTGTATTCCGATGAAACGCAGACGCTTTTCGGCAAACCGGGCAGTGAACAGGGCGCATTTGATATGCTGCGTACTCTGTCCGGCCGTCCGCACCGCGTCATCACCGGCGTTATGCTGTATGACCTTTCGACCCGTGCCACCTCCTGTTTTGCGGAATCGACGGAAGTCCATTTCCGCGAACTGAGCGACGACGAGATCCGGAACTACATCCGCGTACATCGTCCGATGGACAAAGCCGGTGCTTACGGCATCCAGGACGGTGCGTGCGTATTTGTCGAAAAGCTCGTCGGCGACTACTACAACGTCGTCGGACTTCCCGTCTGCCGCGTGTACACCGCACTGCGGAATCTGCGTTCCCCCGCGGACGGAAAACCGCATTATTATAAGGAACAAAATACTCTTTGATTCCCACGAAATTACCTCCTAACAAAAACCATTACTGGAGATTTTATATATGAAAAGTATCGGCATCGACCTTGGTACTGCGAACACACTCGTATACGTCAAAGGACGCGGCATTGTCCTGCGGGAACCGTCCGTCGTCGCGGTGGAAGCGAAGACGCAGAAAGTCGTCGCGGTCGGCAGCGAAGCGAAGCTCATGCTCGGCAAGACGCCCGGTTCGATTGTTGCGATGCGCCCGCTGAAAAACGGCGTCATTGCGGAATTCGACATCACGGCGTCCATGCTTCGTCATTATTTCAAGAAAGTATCGGGCAACACGCTTCTGAGCCGCCCGAAAGTAATCATCTGCATCCCCTACGGCGTAACGGAAGTCGAACGCCGTGCGGTGGAAGACGTAACGTTAGAAGCGGGCGCGCAGTCGGTCGCTCTGGTGGAAGAACCCATCGCGGCGGCGATCGGCAGCGGACTCCGCGTGGAAGACGCGCGCGGCTCGATGATTGTTGACATCGGCGGCGGCACAACGGAAGTGGCGGTTATGTCGCTCGGCGGGATTGTTCAGCCGAGCTCGCTCCGCATTGCGGGGGACGAACTGGACGAAGCGATCGTCTCCTACATCAAGCGCAAATACAACATTCTGATCGGCGAAACGACAGCGGAACTTCTGAAAAAGCGCATCGGCAGCGTCCACAAGATGACAGACCGCGGCGCGATGGAGATTCGCGGGCGCAACCTGCTGAACGGGCTTCCGGCAATTGTGACGATCACGTCGGCGGAAATCCGCGAAGCGATGCAGGACGAGGTTCTGCATATTGTGGAAAGCATCCGCAACGCGCTCGAAAACACGCCCCCGGAACTGGCATCCGACATCTACGACACGGGCATCATGCTCTCCGGTGGAGGCGCGCTCCTCGCGGGTCTCGACCTTCTGATCTCCCGCGTAACGGGCATCCGCACCGTCATCGCCAAGAACCCCATCGACTGTGTCGCCGTCGGCATCGGCCGCATCATCGAAACGACCGGCGACGCAAGCGCGTATGTGAATTACCGGACGAGGTGAGGGGGAACGTTGGGGAAACGTTGGGGAGAAACTTTTTGGAAAAAGTTTCTCCCCAAACCCCACTTCAAAAACTTTTCGGCTGGGATGGGACAGGATTTCGTTCCTGCAATTCCGGTGCATCAAATGGAAGCGATCCAATTTCCGAGAAAATCGCTCGCGACCTCGTTACCTCGGCACAGTGGGATGTGCTGCTTGAATTATTCGTTATTTTTTTATTTACTTTTATTTAATTGAAGTTTTTTGAAAGGGGTTCGAGGGAAACTTTTTTCGGAGTTCCCGAAGGGAATCTCCGGTTTTCCCCGAGAAATATCCCTCTATGAAACAATTTTTCAAAAACAAGTTTTTCTATATCATGACCGTGCTTGCGCTGCTCTTCACGATCGTCCCGACGATTTTTTATTCGATGGGACTGACGTTTGTGTTCCGCGACGCGGTATGCGTGCTGCTGACGCCCATGCAGAAGGTGTTCAACTACGCAACGGAGGCTCTGGACGGATTTGCGGCGTATTTCTACAAGTTCGACGAGCTGGTTGAAGAGAACAACGCGCTTCGGGAACGCATTGCCGAACTGGAGAAGCAGAATTACGACGCCGCCGAACTGGAAGAACGCAGTGCGTGGATGAGCAGTTTTCTGGAAATGAAGACCCAGCACACGGATTTCAAGATGCTCTCCGCCTCCGTCACCGGCCGGGAAAGCGGCAATTATTCGAAGATTCTGACTATTGATGCCGGTACCGGCGCGGGCGTTCAGCTGAATATGCCCGTTGTGACCTCCGAAGGAATTGTCGGACAGATTACGGAACTCGGCTACAACTGGGCGAAAGTGACGACCATCGTGGAAGCGCAGTCCGCCGTCGGTGCATACATTGAGCGGACGGATGAGGCGGGCATCTGCGAAGGGGCGTTTGAACTTTCCGCGGACGGGCTCTGCCGTCTCTCGTATCTTCCGGCGGAAGCCGACGTGAAGGTTGGCGACCGCGTACTGTCCACCGGGTTCGGAAGCGTATATCCGCGCGGGCTGGTCATCGGTTATGTGGAAACGGTGGGGATCAACGAATTCACCCGTTCGCCGGACGTAACCGTCAAATGCGCCGCCGATTTTTCGGAACTGACGCAGGTCATGATTATCACCGACTACGAAATTTATGTGGAATAACTCCACGTTTTCTCAAAAACGTATGAACAACAATCCCAGAACCCCTGACCGTTCCCGGGAAAATGCGGACAGGGAAGCACCGTCTGCGTCTCCGCGCGAACCCGGCAGCGAAAGTCTGACCGACCGGTTCCGCGAATGGCGGCTTGCGCTGAACATGGACGGTGAAGCGATTGCGAAGGGGGCGGTCTGCGCTCTTCTGATCGTGGTATTTTCCCTCATTCAGACGACGCTGTTCACGCGGTTCCGACCGTTCGGGGCAGTCCCCGACCTGATTCTGCCGCTGGTGATTGCCATAGCGATGACCGAGCGGGAACGCTGGGGCGCGGTGGTCGGGCTGATCGCCGCGTTTGTGATCGAATCGCTGGGCGGTTCCCGTCTGACGCTGCTGCCGCTGTTATATATGCCGTCGGGCTATGTCTGCGGCTTACTGACGATTTATTATTTCCGTGATTCGGCGGCGGTTCGCGCGCTGTACACGGGGATATCGTCCGCTGTGCGTGCGATTTTCACGTTCACCACGCTGGCCATGACGGTCGGGGACATTTCGTTGGCAACGGCCGTTATCGGCGTTGTTCTGCCGGAATTTGCGGCGAACCTGCTGTTTGCGGTAATTCCGCACGCGGCGGCGTATTTTGCGCTGCGGCCGTTTAACAAGTCGCGTGATGCGAAAGTTCAGTGAAGCGCGGCTTCGCCGCAAAAGGTAGAAAAACGCCTGAAGGCGTTTTTCAAAATTTTATGTCCTACGCGGACGGCGCACAAAGGGGCTCAGTCGCCGCCCCTTTGTGAATTTCTGGCTTGACGGAAGTGGGACTCGGCCTTAAGGCCTCGGACAGACAGCGGTTTGCCCGCATTCAGACCCTTCGGAAGAGACAAGGTTGGGTGCAAATCTGTCCAAAGCGTTCGTTCACTACAAACAGCCGTGAGGGATACCTGTAAATTTAAGTTCCACCTTTTTGCAAAACTGTATTTCTGTTCTTCCGTGCGGTCTGCTGAGTGCAAACCGCTGTATGTCTGAGGCCTCAAGGCCGAGTCCCCCGAACGGCAAGCTAGGAATTCACAAAGGGGCGGCGTCTGAGCCCCTTTGTGCGCCGTCCCGCGTAGGGACATAAAATTGAAAAATGACCGGAACGGTCATTTTTCTTCCTTTCAATGCAAACGAACAGTTTGGTATTCTCCACCGCTGTAAGCCATAACGTACATCATAATCAACACTATGAAGAAAAAAATCACCTCCTCCCTCGCTCCGATGGCGGGGTATACCGATTTTCCCCTCCGGAAGATCGCCGCAGACTTCGGTGCCGACTACGTCGTGTCCGAAATGATCTCCTCCGTCGCTATGTGTATGGGCGACCGGAAAACCGCCGTACTTGCCAAAATCGGCGAGGGCGAAGCTCCCGTCATCCTCCAGTTGTTTGGGCACGACCCTGCGATGATGGCCGAGGCCGCGCGGAAGCTCCTCTCCGGAGACTATCCCGGCTGCTCTTATGCCGCGCCGCCTGCCGGTATCGACATCAATATGGGCTGTCCCGTCAAAAAAATCGTGACGTCCGGCGACGGTTCCTCCCTTATGCGGACACCCGATACTGCCTGCGCTGTGACCTCTGCCGCTGCGGAAGTCTGCGCGAAGTTCGGTGTGCCGCTCTCCGTCAAGATCCGCGCCGGGTGGGATTCCGGTCACATCAACTGCGCGGAATTTGCCGCCGCGATGGTGCGTGCCGGTGCATCCAAAATCACGATCCACTGCCGCACCCGTGAGCAGATGTATATGCCCTCCGCCGATCCGTCTCATGCGGCATCCGTCGCAGAAGCTCTGCGCGGACTTGAAAAATCCGTCATTCTCGTCGGAAACGGCGACATCGAAACTCTCAATGACGCGGAACGCTATCTTGCCTGCGGCTGTACGGAAGTTGCCGTCGGCCGTGCCGCTCTGGGAAATCCGTGGATTTTCCGCGAGCTGTCCGATCCGGAACATTTTGTCCCGCCGACTGTGGACGAAATCAAGGCTCTTGCGATTTCTCTCGTCGAAGCGGTTGTCCGCGAACACGGCGAACCCGTCGGCGTCCGCGAATCCCGTTCCCGCGCGGCCTATTTCATCAAAGGAATGCGCGGTGCCGCACGCGTCCGCGAACGTCTCAATCACGCGGAAACGTTATCCGAATTTGTAAATATCCTCGAAACCATCGGGGAAGAATAAATCCGCACATTCCAAATCCATTTTCCCAGACTGAAGTTTTTTGAAAGGGGTTTGGGGGAATCTTTTTTACAAAAAAGATTCCCCCAAGAAATCCACCCATGCCCAGAATCTCCTGGAAAGGCTCGGCACTTCTTGCGCCGCTTCCTGCCGTTATGGTCACCTGCGAACATGACGGAAAGACCAACGTGTTCACCGCCGCATGGTGCGGAATTGTTTCCACGCATCCGCCGCGCGTGTATGTTTCCATCCGGCCGACCCGCCACTCCTATGCCCTCATCCGCGACAGCCGCGAGTTCGTCCTCAATCTGACCCCCGCCGCGCTGGCGAAAACCTGCGACTACGTCGGCACCGTCACCGGACGGTGCGTGGACAAATTCGCAAAAACCGGACTCACGCTCACGCCGTCCGCCGCGGTTTCCTGCCCGACGCTGGCACAGTCCCCGCTGGCTCTTGAATGCCGCGTGACAGACATTCTTCCGCAGGGTTCGCACGATATGTTCCTCGCAGACGTGGTGCAGGTCACAGTTGAGGAGGAACTGCTCGACAAAGAAGGACACCTCTGTCTCGACCGCGCGCATCTCTGCACGTTCGCACATGGGGAATACTTCGAGATCGGCAGGAAAATCGGCAAAATCGGGTTCGGCATGGACAAAAAGAAGAAAAAAACACCGCCGAAAGGCATTCAGCCACAACAAAAAGGGAAGAACGGAAAGTAAACCCCGCTTTTCCCGCATCCCAATATTCCCGAAAGGAGCGTCCCTATGAATTTCCTCATTTTATCCGTCACCGCCGGCGAAGGACATAATTCCACCGCGCGCGCCATCCGTACCGAACTGGAAAACCGCGGCGCGGACTGCACAATCCTTGATACCTTCGACTACTTCTCTCCCGAATTCGCCAAGCTCATTTCCGAAGGGTACCTCCTTGTCACAGAAAAAGCGAAATTTGCATGGAAATTCGGCTACGAGCTTGCTGAAAAACGGCGTGCCAGCGAACGTGAATACACGCCCGCCAACCTCATCAAACGCGCGGGCGCGGAGGAACTCGCCGAATACATCCGCGCGGACGATTACGACGCGATTCTCTTCACCCATCCGTTTGCGGGCATCCTGCTCGGCATCATGAAGAAAAAGCGGATCATCACCAACCGCACCGTCGGCATTCTCACCGACTTCACGTTCCATCCCTACTGGGAGGACTGCACCGCGAACGATTACGTCGTCGTTCCCGACCGTCTTCTTCTCCCGCAGGCACGGCGCAAAGGGTTCGCCGACGACCAGATTCTCTCCTTCGGCATACCGATCAATCCGAAATTTTCCGAAACCATGCCGCAGAAGGAGGCGCGCCGGTTCCTCGGCATCGACGAAAACCTCCGCACGTTCCTCGTGATGGGCGGGTCGATGGGCTACGGCAACATGGCGGAAAACGTCCGGAAAATCGACGCGCTCGACACGGAACAGGATTTCCAGCTCATCGTCGTCTGCGGCAACAACGCCGACATGAAGGAGGACATTGACCGAATCGCAAAAACCTCGCGCCATCCGATGCTCGTCACGGGATTCGTCAAAACGATCCCGCAGATGATGGACGCATCCGACGCGATCATCACCAAGCCGGGCGGACTGACGACAAGCGAAGCCCTTGCGAAGCATCTGCCGATGATTATCGCCAACCCGATTCCCGGACAGGAAGAGCGCAACGCGGAATTCCTCCTGAACAACGGCTGCGCGCTGGCAACATCGGACACCTGTCCGATCGACGAATGCCTGTATCAGCTTCTCACCTCGGACGTCCGTCTGTCGGCGATGCGGGACTGCATTGCCGCGATCGCCAAACCGGATTCGGCGGCGATGCTGGGGCAGTTCCTCGAAGACCTCGCGCACACGCCGGTCATCGAACCGGACACCGACGAAGATTTCAGCAAAACACATCCTGTGGAAACCATCGAAAATATGTATTTTGACCTGTACTGGGAGTAAAAACATTCTGTGGAAAAGTGCAGACTTTTCCGAAACGACCGTATTACGAAAGGACGACATCATGTCTGAACTCACTTACGAAACCTTTGCCGCGCTGTACGACGAACAGACCCGGTATGTAGACTACGGCAGCATTCACGACGAGCTGACCGACGCGGAAACCGTCCGCCGCCTGTACCTCATCGCGGATTCTCTCATCGACGACGCGAAAAAATTCAACCTGACCTCGATCACGGAGCCGGCGGAAATCATCCGGAAGCACCTGATTGACTCGCTCATCCCGCTGGCACTGATCGCGGACACCTGCGGACTTCCGAAGACGCTGGCGGACATCGGCACAGGTGCGGGATTCCCGCTTCTCCCGATGGCGGCGGGACTTGCGAAAATTTCCCCGGAGACCCGTCTGACCGGAATTGATTCCACGGCGAAGAAAATTTCCCACATCAACGCGGCGGCGAAGTACGTCGGACTGACGAATGTTACGGCGATTGCGGGACGTGCGGAAGAATTCGGGATGGCGAAGAAGGGACCGTATCGCGGAAAATTCGACCTCGTGACCGCGCGCGCGGTAGCGAATCTGCCGGTTCTGATGGAACTGTGCGCGCCGCTGGTAAAGAAGGGCGGTGTTTTCGCGGCACTGAAGTCGCACGCGGAGGAAGAAATGCAGCACGGCGACGCGGCGGCACCTCTTCTCGGACTGACAAAGGAAGCGAAAATCGACTACGAACTTCCCGGGGGCGACACGCGCTGTGTGATCTTTTACCGCAAAAACGGCGACACTCCCGAAAAATTCCCCCGCAGATACGCAGAAATCACGAAACAACCGCTGGGCTGAGGCAAGTCCGCATTTCCCGACGGCAAGGGATAAACTCACGGCGAGAGCACCAATCGTCCGTGAGTTTTTTGTTTTTCCCACAGGAGGTTCAAAAATCAAACAGCGGATTGAGACAGGTTTATTTCCTCCGGAGGTGTATAATATGCCTACAGCGGTGGGGGATGTGCAAACCGTTCGTTTGCATTGAAAGGAAGAAAACCGCTAAAGCGGTTTTCAGAATTTTATGTCCTACGCGGACGGCGCACAAAGGGGCTCAGACGCCGCCCCTTTGTGAATTGCTGGCTTTGAAAGTCGTTCGGGGGACTCGGCCTTGAGGCCTCGGACAGACAGCGGTTTGCCCGCATTCAGATTTTTAGGAAGGGACTAAGTACTGTGCAAATCTGTCCAAATCGTAAGTTCACTACAAACAGCCGTGAAGGCAAACTTAAAATTCAGATTCTACCTTTGGTTGAACGAAATTGCTGTTCTTCCGTGCGATCTGCTGAGTGCAAACCGCTGTATGTCTGAGCCCTTAAGGGCGAGTCCCCCGAACGCTAAGCCGGGAATTCACAAAGGGGCGGCGTTTGAGCCCCTTTGTGCGCCGTCCCGCGCAGGGACATAAAATTGAAAACCGCTTTAGCGGTTTTCTTCCTATTAATCCAAACGTACAGTTTGGTATTCTCCACCGCTGTAAGCCATACATACATCCAAATCACAGGAGGTACAAAATCTATGTTCTGGGGAAAGCTGAAAGAAATTACGAAGGTCATCCGCGATGTGGACGTGCAGGACATCGTCGTCCCGGACGGGCGCATCCGGCAAGTCGCCTACGACGAAAGTCTGCGTGCGCTTGCCGCGAGCATCAAGGAACACGGCATCCTCGAGCCGCTGCTCGTTCGTAAAGAACCGGCCACCGACTGCATTCCGGTGTTCCATCTCATCGCCGGGGAACGGCGGCTCCGTGCAGCGGAAATCGCGGGGCTGGATACCGTCCCGTGCGTTGCGATCGAGGCAAGCGAAGTGGACGCGGCGGTCATTGCGATCATTGAGAATCTGCACCGCGAGGATTTGAATATGTTCGAGGAAGCGACCGCCATCGGCTCCCTGATCGGTTTATCCGGGATGACGCAGGAGCAGTGTGCGCGGCGGCTGGCGGTCAGTCAATCGTACATTGCGAACAAACTCCGCCTGCTGCGGTTTTCCAAGGACGAACGGGAACGGATTCTCAAAAACGGTCTGACGGAACGTCATGCGCGTGCGCTCCTGCGGTTATCGGAGGAAGCCGAACGGATACGCGTGATTGAAATCTTCGCGGAGCGGGGAATGAACGTTGCGGCGGCGGAGGAATACATTGAATCGCTGTTATGTGCGGAATCCCGCGCGGCGGAGATCCGCAGCAAGCCGCCGAAAAGCGAACAGCGTCATAAGCTGATTATCAAGGACATCCGGATCTTCTACAATTCGATCGACCATGCGGTGGATGTCATCAAAAAAAGCGGGATCCCCGTCGAATCCACGCGGAAGGAAACCGAAAGCGGGACGCTGATCTCGATCCTTCTGCCGAAAGCGGTATAGGGTATACTGGATAGAAAAATGACCGGTTCGGTCATTTTTCTATATTCTAATATTGACAAACGTATATCTTTGTGGTATAATGAAATTGTAAATGAAAAATGTTTCACGTGAAACATTTTTCAATAGCTGTTGACATCTGCTGCGAAATTTACTATAATTACAGTATAGATTTTGTAGAAGGGAATCCATTTTCCGAAGCGTTTTATGACCAAACCTTATGTCATCTCCTTCGCCAATCAGAAGGGCGGAGTCGGCAAAACGACCTCCTGCGTGAACATCGCGAGCTGTGCGGCGGCGATGGGACAGCGTGTCCTGCTCATCGACGAAGACCCGCAGGGCAACTCCACCAGCGGCGTGGGCATTACCAAAAAGAATATCAAGAAAAGCATCTATGATGCGCTTATCGACGATGCGTCTCCGGAAGACTGCATTATCAAGACCGAATTCGAGAATCTGTCGATCGTTCCGTCCACGATCAGTCTGGCGGGGGCAGAATTCGAGCTGGTTGACCTCGACAACCGTGAAGCAAAGTTAAAGCAGTTCATCGTGAAGCTGGGGGACGCGTACGATCTGGTGATGATCGACTGTCCGCCGTCGCTGTCGATGCTGACGATCAATGCACTGACGGCATCGAACGGGGTCATTATCCCGATGCAGTGCGAATACTACGCGCTGGAAGGGCTGACGCAGCTGATGCTGACGATCCGGAACGTCAAGAAGCTGTACAATCACGATCTGTCGATTCTGGGAATTCTGATTACGATGTACAACGGACGGTTGAATCTGTCGGTACAGGTACTTGACGAAATCAAGAAATATTACGCGGACAAGCTGCTTTCCACAACGATTCCGCGGGCGGTGAAGCTCTCGGAGGCACCGGGGTTCGGCACGCCGATCAACTACCACGACAAGTACTCCAAGGCGTGCCGCGCGTATACGGATGCCACGGAGGAGGTATTGTCCCGGATCGGGGTTGTTTGAGGTTTGCTTACAGCGGGGTGGGAAGTGCAAACCGTTCGTTTGAAAGGAAGAAAACCGCTGAAGCGGTTTTCAGAATTAATGTCCTACGCGGACGGCGCATAAAGGGGCTCAAACGCCGCCCCTTTATGAATTCCCGGCTTAGCGTTCGGGGGACTCGCCCTTGAGGGCTCAAACAGACAGCGGTGTTCACTCAGCAGATCGCACGGAAGAACAGTGATTTTGTTTTGCTGAAAAGTGGAACCTAAATTTGCAATTATCCCTTACGGCTGTTTGTAGTGAACGAACGATTTGGACAAATTTGCACAGTACTTTGTCTCTTCCTAATAATCTGAATGCGGGCAAACCGCTGTATGTCTGAGGCCTCAAGGCCGAGTCCCACGAACGTTTAGCCGGGAATTCACAAAGGGGCGGCGTCTGAGCCCCTTTGTGCGCCGTCCCGCGCAGGGACATAAAATTGAAAAATGACCTTTAGGTCATTTTTCTTCCTAATTAATCCAAACGTACAGTTTGGTATTCTACATTTTGTAAACCAAAAGAAAATCATATACTGGAGTTACAGCAAATGGCAAAAAACAAAGGCCTCGGCAGAGGTCTCGACGCGATCTTCCTCGATAACGCCGTCGACAATGACGGCGAAGCGAAAAACGGCGTGCTCTCCGTTTCCATCTCGCAGATCGACCCCAAGATCGACCAGCCCAGACGGACGTTCGACTCCGAGTCTCTCGCGGGTCTCGCGGATTCCATCTCTGCCAACGGCGTCCTTCAACCCATTCTCGTCCGTAAAGTGGACGACCGTTACGAAATTATCGCCGGGGAGCGTCGCTTCCGTGCTTCCAAGCTCGCCGGTCTCAGCGAAATTCCTGTGATCGTTCTCGAAGCGGACGATCTCGCGGCGGCTAAATTTGCGCTGATCGAAAACCTTCAGCGCGAAGACCTCAATCCTTACGAAGAGGCCCGCGCGTACAGTATGCTCATGAAAGAGTACCGGCTCAGTCAGGAGGAAATCTCCCTCCAGATCGGCAAGTCCCGCAGTGCGATTGCCAATTCGCTCCGCCTTCTCGATCTGCCCGACGAAATCGTCCGGATGCTCGTCGAAGGCCTTCTCACCGCCGGTCACGGCCGTGCACTTCTCGGTTTACGGGACAAATCCCAGATGGTTCCCCTTGCGGAACGCTGCGTCAACCGGAACCTTTCCGTCCGCGATGTGGAAGCGGCGGTCAAGGCGGCGAACAAGCTCTACGGGCAGGAACAGCAGGAAACGGAAGCCGAAGAGGTCGGCGTACAGGTGGATTATATCCATTCTCTGGAAACCCGCTTCACAAATTTCACCGGCCGCCGATGCAAGATCAGCGCGGCGAAGAACAAAAAGATGTTCCAGCTTGAATACCGTGACAACGAAGACCTGGAAGAACTTCTGAAAAAACTCGCCGGTGCCGGAATTTTTGACGATTATTGATCCCCCCAATCATCCATCAACGGAGGACTATACTTATGGCAAACAAAATTTACTCGTATCAGAATTTTGACTTCGACGTAAACAACGGTGCCCTCGACGTTCTCTTGTGGAGCATTTACGCCGGAATTGTGATCGGTGTGCTTGCTTCGCTCATTTACCGCGTGTCCACGCATTCGTTTGTGAGTGCCGTCATCAAGGCGGGTGCGCTCGACGAACAGAATGCGGTCACGCTCGACAGTCTGGATTTCCGCGGAAAGTGGTACATCAAGCGTCAGCTCCGCGCCGGAAATTCGTTCAGCCGCCTGTTCGTCTGCACCAACGCGGACACCTTCCCGAAGAAGCAGCGCAGCGCGTTCGGACGCTTCTTCCTCGGAAACGAGGATATCTCCGTCATCCCCTTTGAAACGGCGAAATTCTATCTCCCCGAAGAACGCCGGATTGCGGCGGAACTCCGCTTCACGGAAGAAAAGGCCCCTGTCCGCACGTTCGTTCTCTGTGCCGCTATCCTCGCCGTCGTTATCGCGGCAGCGACCGTTTTTGTTCCGGAACTGCTCCAGATGCTCGACAACCTTATGACCGAACTCACCCCCAGATCGAAGTTCATATAAAATATTATGAAAAGCAAGATTATTCGCAATAACGAAATTTTTCTTCTGGAAATTGACGGACGGGCGATCCCGATGTACGGGTATATGTCCTATCAGCCGGAAAAGGCGTGCTATGAGGCATTCAAACAGGCCGGGGTGAATCTGTTTTTCACTGCGGTCTATGCCGGGGATCGCGGGATCAACCAAAACTCCGGCATCCGTCCGTTCCGCCCCGGTTTCTGGAAGGGGTACGGTCAGTATGATTTCTCCACGGCGGAAGCCGATTTCCGGCGGATTCTCGGAAACAGCCGTCCCGGAGAAGTTTATCTGATTCCCCGTCTGATGGTGGAACCGCCGTCATGGTGGGAAACGGAAAATCCGGACGAACTGTGCCGCGACGCGCAGGGAACGCCGGTGCATCACTCCTACTGCTCCGACAAATGGAAGCGGGACACTGAAATTATGCTGGAAGCCTTCCGCGGCTGGCTCAGGGACAGCGGATTTGACGCTTACGTTCCCGGATGGCACATCGCCTGCGGCAACACGGAAGAATTCCTTCGTCCGAATCATCATCCGATGCAGTACACGGATTACTCGCCGTGTGCGCTCCGTACGTTCCGCGCATGGCTGACCGGACGGTATGCGGACATTGACGTACTGAATCAAACATGGCATACGGCATACCCTTCGTTTGACGACGCGCAGTTTGCCGATCCCGGACAGCGGATGTTCGGCTCGGCGGCCGGCGGTGCGCTCCACGATCCGGCGTTTGAACAGCAGGCGATTGACACCTATGCATTCCTGAACGAAGTGAACGCACAGGCGGTGGTCGATCTGTGTACGGCGGCAAAGCGCGTGACCGGCGGGGAACAGGTAATCGGTGCGTTCTTCGGCTACTCCACGGTGGGAACGGAGGAAGGGCATCACGCCGCGCACATCGTCTTTGAAAGCGACGCGGTCGATTTTCTCGCCAGTCCGTTCATGTACACGGACAACCGTGCCGCCGGTGTGGACTGGGGATTCCCCGGCTCCGTTGCGTCGTCGATGCTTCACGGCAAGCCGTGGTTTATGGAAGCGGACGTCCGGACGTGCCTGTCCGAACCGATCAGCCGCTGTATGCCGCACGCCGATCCGGTGGTAAACCGTGCGTACGACGGCCCCGTCTGGCTTGGTCCCGACACGGTGGACGGTTCGCTCGGACAGATGACGAAGGCTCTCGCCCGCGTCCTGACGCACAACACGGCCATCTGGTGGTTCGATATGTGGGGCGGCTGGTACGACCATCCCCGCTTCATGGAATTCCACAAAAAAGCGGCAGAAATTTACAATGATTATTCCGTCACCGGCGGCTCAAAGAACGCGGCTCCGACGGCGGTATTCCTCGACGACGCGTTCTTCAACCGCATCAGCCCGATCACAGGTTATGCGTGGATGTATTCCGATCTGTGCAAAACGCTGGGCTTCACGGGTACGCCGTATCAGCTGTCCCTGATGGACGACCTGACGCGGGTCGATCCGGCGGATTACCGCGTGGCAATTTTCGGTCCGACGGCGGATACCTCGTGGACAAAAGAAGCTCTCGCCGCGCTGGACAAATGGAAATCCGGCGGACGGATGCTTGTGTTCCTCGATGCGGTAAACACAAATCCGGAAACCGCAAGCGGAATCGCCCTCGGAGAAGCGGGATTTGTCCGGACTCCGGGGGACGCACTGGCAGCGACCGACACGGCAGGAAACATCACGTCCCTGCTCCGCCGACATCCTGTGGAAAACTACAGTGTATACTGCACGGCGGAACGGATTCCGTCAGCGGACAGTCTGCGCCGTCTGATTCTGGCGGCGGCGGGACAGGTCTATGTTTTCGGCGGCGATGTGGCGTACGCAAGTGAGCGATATGTGGCCGTTCATGCGGCATCGGACGGTGTGAAGCGGATCTGCGTTCCGTACAAGGCGGCACTTGTGAACGTATTCACAGGCGAAACACTGCCGGGAAACGAATCGTTCGCCGATGTGGTCATGGCAAAGGGCGAAACGCTGTTACTGGAAGTACGGCGGTAAAAGAATGTGCGGCATTCAAGAAATCCAAGAGGAGAAAGTCATCCTATGAATCAGCAGATGAACCGGGGCGGAAAAAACCAGCCTCCCCGCAAAAAGAAAAAGAAGCGCAGCTTTGCGGCGGTGATTATCACGATCCTGATCGCTGCCATCCTCTGTGTGGCGGGACTGATCGCGGTGGTCTACGCCTCCGGCGTGCGCTATATCAAAGTGAACGTGACGGACGACCTGTATGTGAAGTTCCTCGGACAGGTGGACGAAGCGGGCGAGCCGTACAAGGGACGCCTGATCTACTCGAACGGCGTTTCGGCAGACGTAAACCTCGACCGTGAGGAAATTTCCTACTCGAACGGCGACGTTTACACGGGCGGTCTGGACAACCTGATGAAGAACGGGGAAGGACAGATCATCTACGCGAACGGCGACACCTACGTCGGGACGTTCGTGAACGACAACATCTCGGGCAGCGGCGTCTACACCTACGTCGGCGGCGACATCTACGAAGGCACGTTCGCGGACGGCGTGAAGTCGGGCAGCGGGGTCTACACCTTCGCGGACGGCTCCGTCTACGAAGGCGAATTCGCGGACGACCGCAAGCACGGCATGGGCGAATACCGCTACGCCTCCGGCGACGTCTACGTCGGCAGCTACGCGAACGACATGAAAAACGGCACCGGCATCTACACCTGGGCTTCCGGCGACGTTTACGAAGGCGACTATGTGAACGATGTCCGCAGCGGCACCGGCACCTACACCTGGGTCTCCGGCGAATCCTACACCGGCGAATTCCAGAACAATCTCCTCTCCGGTGCGGGTGTCTACTCCTGGCCTTCGGGTCGTGTCTACACCGGCTACTTCGAAAACGGTGTGATTGTGCGTGCGGAAACGCCGTGAACCGTGGAAATAACGTTTTTTTCTTGGGGGAACCTTTTTGAGGAAAAGGTTCCCCCAAACCCCTTCCAAAACCTTTTTGGTCTGCTACAGTGATTTTGACTGTGCAGATTTTTTGTTTTTTGAGGGGGATTTTCTTGGGTCTGTGCGTAGCCATTTTGGATATCCCAATCCGCTGACATTTCGTTGATTTGAAATTCCTTCAAAATCGTTCTGGGGAAGTCAGGCTCCGCCAAGACCCTGACTTCCCACGCCGTGGAGAAAACCGTCAATTCAGACTCGCCATAAGGGAAATCTTTGATGTAATCCCGCCATATAGGATTCCTATATGTCAGACTCGCCATGTAGCTGAATTCAAACCCCTTTCAAGATCACAAAACGTACTCCACGGCTACGGCGAGCAGGGTCTCGGTGGCCCCTGCGAGCTCGCTCCACCATATTCGTATGTATTGGAGACAGTTCCCCCTGTCAGCTGCACGAACGCGCCTTATCTCTTCCACCCCCAAAAACAAAAAATCTGCAGTAACCAAATGGCTACCACAGTCTAAAAAGGTTTTGGAAGGGGTTTGGGGAAACCTTTTCCTCAAAAAGGTTTCCCCAAGAAACGTACCCCCAAAAAGCATCCCCCTCACCCGTCATACCGCGCCAGACTTACCGTCATCCGCGTCCCGATGCCCTCGCTGGACATCGCCGTGATCGTGCCGGCGTGCTCGTCGATGATCCATTTGGCGATGGAGAGACCGAGACCGCTGCCGGAGTGGCTGTCGCCGCGGAGGTTCTGACCGCGGTAGAAGCGGTCGAAAATGCGGGGGAGTTCGTCGTTCGGGATGCCGATGCCCGTGTCGCTCACTTCCAAGCAGACGCGGTCGCCGGAGGAGAAGGCACGGAATTTGATCGTGCCGCCCGCGGGGGTGTATTTGGCCGCGTTGTCCGTCAGAATACGCAAGGCCTGCTTGAGCATCGCCGGATCCGCGAGGGTCGGGTGCGGGTGGCCGTCCGTTTCAAAGAGGTATTCGTGATCGCGGTCGATCATGCGGCTCTCTTCCGCTACCTCTTCCAGAAGTTCGTTCGTGTCTAACGGCATTTTGTGGAGTTCGTGCCGCTCCATGTCGCCGCGCGCAAGGAACAATAGCTGGTCGATCAGCGTTTTCATGTGCTCCGATTCGTTCTTGATCGCCGTGATGGATTCCTCCATCACCTTCGGATCGTCCTTGCCCCAGCGGTCGAGCATATTCACATACCCCTGAATCACCGCAATCGGCGTCCGCAGTTCGTGCGATGCGTCGTCCACAAACCGGATCTGCTTCCGCTTCGATTCCTCCAGACGCTTCAGCATATTGTTGACCGCCGCTTCCAGTCCGCCGAGTTCCGAATCGTGCACCGCGATCCGCTTGTCGCTGTCGTCAATTTCGTTGATCGCGTGAGCAAGCGATGCCACGTCCGTCTTCCGCGCCGACTGCATCGACGACAGGCGTTCCGCCGACAGCGCGACTTCGTCAATCGGACGGAGATACCGTTTGATCAGATTCTGTCCCGTAAAATGTCCCGCAAGAAAGCCGATCAGCTGTACAATCAGCACAAGAATCAGCGACAGCGTCACCGCCGACAGAATCCCCGCCGCGCTTACTGTATGAGCGGTTCCGTCCATCGTAAAACAGTACATTGTTTCGCGGAAAATCAGGCCGCCCGCACGGGTAAGTTCACGGAGATTCCCGCTTGTCTGAAGCAATTCCGCGAGGTTGTCGTCCACCCATTCGTATCCGGCAAACCACCGCTCATCAACGTTGGTGATCTTCCCGCCGTAAGTGCTTTCGATCGTCAGGCACCATACCGCAATCACGAGAACCGCAACCATCAGGTCGATGAAAAACGCGCGGGCGAATTTCCGCCGTACAAGCGCGGCGTTCAGCCGCTTGGCAATCGAGCCGGTTCGGTTGTTCATCGGTTATTCCTCCATCATGTAGCCCACGCCGCGGATGGTTCTAATGACGGTATCGTCCGTTTTCTGGCGGATATAGCGGACATACACATCCACGATGTTTGTTTCGCCGTAGTAGTCGTACCCCCACGCCGCCGCAAGCAGCTTTTCCCGCGACATGGCCGTTCCCCGGTTTTCCATCAGCGTACGCAGAAGAATGAATTCCCGGTTCGTGAACTCCGCCGGTTTTCCACGGAATGTCACCGTATGCGCGGACACGTTCAGTTCGATGCCCGCCGCACGGAGAATTCCGTCGTCTTTTTCCGCACGTTCGCCGTGTGCGCCGCCGTTCTGCGACTGCCGCAGAGCCGCACGGATGCGCGCAAGCAGTTCTTCGATGGCGAACGGTTTGGTCATATAGTCGTTTGCGCCCATGTCGAGCCCGGTCACTTTGTCCGTGATCGCGTCCCTTGCGGTCAGCAGGATCACCGGGACGCTGGCGGCCGCTTCGTTCGCGGATTTCCGCAGACGGCGTAGAACCTCGATGCCGGACAGCTGCGGCAGCATGATGTCGAGGATAATCAGGTCATACGCGCCGGTTTCCGCCATCTCCAGACCGGTACGGCCGTCGGTGGCTTTGTCCGCCGTATATCCTTCGTGTTTCAGCTCCAGCTCGACGAACCGCGCGATTTTTTCTTCGTCTTCGATGATGAGAATGTTATTCATGATCCGCAGAATCTCCGTTTTTTCCGGCACGGCTGTCGATGGAATAGCGGCAGTCGCAGATCAGCCCGACCACCACCGCGATGAGGATCGGTTCCCAAATGCACAGGCAGAGGATCACCGCGATCAGCACCTGAATCCGGAAGACCTCTTTCCCCTGCCGCCGGACGACAAAATCGGTGGTAATGCTGTCGTTGAACAGCCGTTTCAGCGTTTCGCCCACCTTATTCATGGCTTCGTGGAAGCCGTTTTCTTTTTTGGATTTGGAAGCCGTAGCGGTAACGGTTTCATACGCCGTTTCCCCGTCGGCGGAGGACGTGCTTGCCGTCAGGGGATCAATTTTGCCTTCGCGTTCGAGAAGCACAAGAGCCTCGAGCATATCCCATCCGCTGCGTTCCAGTGCGTCCTTTGCGTCCGTATACGAAATATTCGCTTTTTCGTGAAGTCGTTCGACCATTTCAATATGTTCCATACCAATCTTCCTTCCATGTGTTTCTGATGGTTCTATTATACATGATTTTTCCTTAAAGAAAAAGAGGATTTGGATTAGAAACAGATTAAAAAATATGCGGGGTACGGATTTCTTGGGGAAACCTTTTTGAGGAAAAGGTTTCCCCAAACCCCTTCCAAAACCTTTTTAGACGGTGGTAGCCGGTTTGTTTGGCTGATATGATGGGGAGGGGGATTTTTGAAATATACCGTGGAGTTCGGCTTAAGAGTGTTCGGCCCGTTGACATGGGGCTGGTTTTAATTTCCACGAAAATCGTTCTGGGGAAGTCAGGGTGGCAAGGCGCGCGCCTTGTCGCGGTCCCTGACTTCCCCAGAACGATTTTCATAGAATTTCAAACCAACATCATGTCAGCGGATGGGATCAACTATATGGCTACGCACAGACCCATGAAAATCCCCCTCCAACGCAAAATCCGCACATCCAATATTTGATAGCAGACCAAAAAGGTTTGGAAGGGGTTTGGGGGAACCTTTCCTCAAAAGGTTCCCCCAAGAAAACGTAACTCCAAGAAACGCAATCCCCGGAAAATCCCCCGCACATTCGTAAAACCCATTGACATACGCATGAAAATATGATATTATTTATGTATATTTTACAAGTTTGATCGTATTATTTCATTAATTTGGGCATATTTTATAAATATACATATCATTATACAGGAGGTATTCACATGAAAAAGCATCTGTCCCTGCTCCTTGCGCTTCTGATGCTCGCACCGGCGGCCGTGTCCTGTGCGGAAACGGAAGACCCTGCGGCTCCCGCATCCGATCCGACCGTGTCGGCGGAACCGGCGGCCGAAGAAACCGTCCCCGAGGAAACGGAAATTTCCCGTGAAAATTATCCGGACACCCTCCCCGAGCTCGATTTCGGCGGCGAAACCGTGACCATTCACTCCCGCGGCGACGACGAATCGATCTATGAAGTCAGCGTTGAAGAAATGACCGGGGAAGTTGTCAACGACGCGGTCTATGAACGAAACGAAATGGTCGCCGAACGCCTGAACGTAAAAATCGTAGGGTTCGCCGGCGAAAAGTGGGACGCGTACAACAACGCCATTGCCTCTCTCCGCGCGTCGATCATGTCCGCCGACGGTGCGTATGACGCCATTGCCGGATGGTCGGCAAGAATTCCGTCGCTGTCCCTGGAAGGGCTTCTGCTCGACCTGAACGAAATGCCGCATCTCAATCTCGAACAGCCGTGGTGGAACCAGTCCGCGGTGGACGAGCTGCAGATTGCCGGTCATCTGTACTTCGTAACGGGCAATATCGCAAAAACCATGCTGTCCGCGATGTGCATCTACGTCTTCAACCAGAAAGTCGCCGACGATTTTGACGTGGAAAACCTGTACGACGTTGTCAACGAACACCGCTGGACCATCGACTATATCAACGAGCTGACAACCAATGTCTATGTGGACCTCGACGGCGACGGTCAGATGGGAACCGCCGACCTCTACGGTCTGACCAGCTCCTCCGTCAACGACGCGGACGGCTATATGCAGGGCTTCCGCGTTTCGATGATTTCCCGCGATGAAGCAGGGCTTCCGGTTCTGGACGTTGACACCGAGCGGTTCACCACCATCGTTGAAAAGGTCTATAATCTGATGTGGAACAATCCCGGATGCTACGCCATCACCGGCGACGGCACCGACCTGAAGCCGTTCTCCGAAGACCGCGCACTCCTCTCTACCACCCGTATCAGCGGGGTTGTCTCCAGCCTTGCCGAAATGGAAAGCGACTACGGGATTCTTCCGTACCCGCTGCTGAACGACGCGCAGACGGAATACGGTACCCGCGTACAGGACGCGCTTTCTCTCTGGTGCATCCCGATCGACTCGAAAAATCCCGAAATGACCTCCGCGGTTCTGGAAGCCCTCGCCGCACAGAGTTACCGTACCGTTACTCCGGCCTATTTCGACGTAGCGCTGAAGAACCGGTATTCCCGCGACGTACAGACGGCGGAAATGATGGACCTCATCGAACGGAGCGTACTGATCAATTTTGAATCGCTCTACAACGAATCCATCGGCAATCCGTGGTTCGTTCTCCGCACGCTGATGCCGCAGAAGAACAGCAATTTCGCTTCCTACTGGGCTACCAACTCCAAGGTCATCACCAAGATGCTCGAAAAAGCCGTCGAAAAGATTCAGGCAAACGGTTAACGCGCAATATAAATCCGAGGGAAAACCTGTGAAAAAACGGGTTTTCCCTCTTTTTTTATTGTACACATTCCGAAAATCTCCCGGAACACATCCGTCAAACCCATTGACATATGAGCGAAAATATGATATCATTTATACATATATCAAAAATACTATATTTCCGTTTTGTTTTTTTAGGCATAATCCATAAATGCACTTCATAAATTGTTGAATATAAATAAATCCATATATCATTTTTTAGGAGGTATACCCATGAAGAAGCATCTGTCCCTTCTCCTTGCTCTGCTGATGCTTGCGCCGGCGATTGTGTCCTGCGCGGAAACCGAGGACACCGCTTCACCGGACGCAACGCCCGCCGTCTCCGGCGAACAGGTTTCGGAAGAAACGGTTCCCGAGGAAACGGAAATTTCCCGTGAAAATATTCCGGACACCCTTCCCGAACTGGACTTCAACGGGGAAACCGTGACGATTCACTCCCGCGGCGACGATCAGGCGTATCTGGAAATCGGTGTGGAAGAAATGACCGGCGAACCCGTCAATGATGCGGTTTACGAACGCAACGCGATGGTATCGGAACGTCTCAACATTCAGCTCAACCCGATCCGCGCGGAAGGCTGGGAATCCTACAACAACGCCATTGCTTCGCTCCGCGCTTCTATTATGGCGGCGGACGGTGCGTATGATATTATCGCGGGCTGGTCCGCACGTATCCCGGCGCTGTCCCTGGAAGGTCTGCTGCTCGACGTGCTGCCGCTGCCGCATCTCGATCTCGATCAGCCGTGGTGGAACGCATCCGCCGTTGAGGAACTGGAAATTGCCAATAAGCTGTACTTTGTAACCGGCAACATCGCGAAGACCATGACGTCCGCCATGTTCGTCTTTGCGTTCAACCAGAAGCTCGCGACCGACTATGAGCTTGAAAATCTGTACGACGTTGTCAAGGAAAACCGCTGGACGATCGACTATGTCTACAATCTCTCCTCCGTTGCGTACATCGACACCGACGGGGACGGTACGGCATCTCCTGCCGACAACTACGGTCTGATTACTTCCTGTATCAACGACGCTGACTCCTTCCTTCAGGGCTGTCAGGTTTCGATGATTTCCCGTGACGAAAACGGCCTGCCGTTCCTCGATGTGGATGAAGAACGCATGACGACCATCGTTGAAAAGGTCTACAACCTGTTCTGGAACAACCCGGGCTGCCGTCCGCATCTGAGCGGTTACACCGAACGTGAAATCTTCGTGGAAGGCCGTGCCCTTCTCGTAACGGCAGCAATGGAAAACATCGCATCCACCTTTGCGGAAATGGAAGACGACTTCGGCGTTCTACCGTACCCGATGCTCGACGAAGCACAGGGCAAATACGGTACCCGCGTACAGGACGCGCTGTCTCTCTGGTGCGTGCCGATCGACGCGAAGAATCCCGAAATGTCCGCAGCAGTTCTCGAAGCACTCGGCGCACA
The DNA here is from genome assembly GCA_015065295.1 of Oscillospiraceae bacterium. Taxonomy (GTDB): domain Bacteria; phylum Bacillota; class Clostridia; order Oscillospirales; family CAG-272; genus UMGS1696. The sequence goes on along the minus strand of SVQN01000005.1, from coordinate 38,087 downwards.
GAGCTACCGCACCGTTACTCCGGCATACTTTGACGTTGCGCTGAAGAACCGTTACTCCCGCGACGAACAGACCGCGGAAATGATGGACCTTATTCAGGACAGTGCACTCATCAACTTCGAACAGCTTTACAACGAATCCATCGGCAATCCGTGGTTCGTCCTCCGTACGCTGATGCCCGCAAAGAACAGCAACTACGCTTCCTACTGGGCAACCAACTCCAAGGTCATCACCAAGATGCTCCAGAAAGCCGTAGAAAAGATTCAGGCAAACGGTTAAGAAAACGAATCGTTCGGGGAGGATTTCTCCTCCCCGATTTTTTTGAAATTTTTCAAAAAAAGTTTTAAAAAGCTCTTGACAAAAGGAAGTCGCGGTGATATAATATAGAGGCTGGATGAAACAGCGCAAACAAATATTGTGTCTGATAGACACAGCACACCGATACGCAAAGGTGGCTGAGCTGGTCTAAGGCGCACGACTGGAAATCGTGTGTTCGGCTAATAACCGACCGAGAGTTCGAATCTCTCCCTTTGCGTCAAACCTGATGAGAAATCATCAGGTTTTTCTTTTTTTCTGTGGATTTTTGCGGACATTTATGATACAATGACCGCAGAAGAACTCTGAAAGGAACCATCACATGAAAAAGACGATCCTCGTGACCTGCGCCGCGATCCTCGGCGTGATGCTCGTTCTGCCGTGGCTGACCGTCCGGCTGATTCAGTCCGGCATGGCGATGACGATCTGTCTGCTGCTGTTTTTCTGCGTCGATCCGCTGTGCGCGGTTTTCACCGGCGTAACCGCCGGAAAGCACCTCCGGAACCTGTGGTGGGTTCCGCTATACAATGCCGCCGCGTTTCTTGCGGGAACGTGGATTTGTTTTGAGCCGGGAGAAACGGCGTTTCTGTTATATGCCGCGGTTTATTTTGTACTGGGGATCGCCGCTATGATTCTCAGCGCATGGATACATAAATAGACCTGTTCGATCACCTGTAGGGACACGGCGTGCCGTGTCCGCAGACCAATTCAGACAAACAATATTTTGTCAAAAAATGTTTGTTTCCGATAAAAATCCGATCAAATTTTGTTTTTCCAATTTGTTTGGCGGACACGGCACGCCGTGTCCCTACGAAAACAAATGAGGTCATCGAACACATCCAAATAAAATTCAATCGAAAATTTTTCCAAGGAGGTTCCACATGAATCAATTTGACATTACCTATTTCCATGGGCCGTTCCGCGAATTCATCACCCGTCCGGAGGTCATCGCGGATATCGCCGCATCCGGGATCACGCTCGTTCCGCTCGGAAGCGATACCGAAACCAACAAGACCGCTCTCCGTCTCCTCCGCCGCTACGGTCTGCGCGGAGAAGTACACGATCCCCGCATCGGCAAGCTGTATCACGACGAAGACATTGCCGCCGTGGATACCGTCGTGCGCGAAATCGTTGAAGATTACGCGGAATTTGAAAACCTCATCGGATGGGACATCACCGATGAGCCGAACGCCGCGAAATTCCCGATCCTCGCCGCCATCGTGAACGCGTTCCGCCGGTATTCCCCCGATAAGGAAACCGTCATCAACCTGTTCCCGAACTACGCCAGCCCCGAACAGCTCGGCAATCCCGACTACATCACCCATCTCGAGGAATTCGTCAACGTCGTACGCCCGCATTTCATCAGTTACGACCATTACCACTTCCTCGGCCGGGAAAAGCGCAACGCCGTGATCGACAGCACCGTGGACGAACGCGAACGCCTCATCCGTCTGTCCGCCGAAACGACCGTCAACCGAGGCGGATTCTTCGAAAACATCGAGGACATCCGGAACGTTTCGCTCAAATATGACCTCGACGCGATGCTGATCGTCCTGCTGACCGAACACGGCCCCTACCGCAATCTGACGTACGGCGAACTTCTGTGGGAAGTCAACATGAGCCTTGTCTACGGCATGAAGCGTGTGTCCTACTTCACCTACTGGGAACCGTCGTATGACGAACACTGGCAGTGGACGAACGCAATGTGCGACACCGTCGGCAACAAGATGCAGCATTACTACGACGTACAGTCGATCAACAAGGTCATCAAGCCGGTCGGCGAATACCTGTTCGGACGCACGTCCACGGGCGTTTACCACATCGGCGATACGGCCGAAAAGGGAACGACGGCGTTCACATCCTGTGGAAAAGTGCAGGGTATTGACGGTGACTGCGGCGTGATCGGTGTGTTCGATGACGGCAGTATGTACCTCGTCAACCGCGATTTTCTCGCGCCGCGCACGTTTGTGATTCGCACGGATGCCGCGCTGACCGTGATGAAGGACGGCGTGTTCGTCGATGCGGAAACAAACGAAATCACGCTGGCGGCGGGCGAAGGCGTATTGATTAAAGCGGAATAACATCCTGTGGAAAAGTGCAGGGGTTTCAAGAATTGTCGCAAGTGAAAAGTTTTGGTCGAGCTTTTTCAAAAGCTCGCAGGGTTCGAAGGGACGGAGTCCCTCGTCGACCTCCGCAGAGGTCGAAATGCCCTTGACTTCTGAAAAAGTTCCTCTTTTTGGTTCTTTTTCTCCTCGCTAAAGGAGAAAAAGAACAGATGGACAGTCCAGATATAAAATATGGCTGTCGTATTTCGGAAATTTTTCCTTAATGCGACAGCCCCGTTTTTTCACGCTTCCGGGAAGGTTTCTTTCACCATCCGGTCGATGGTCTGATACAGCTTCTCCAGCTTCTGTTTTTCCTCCGGCGGAAGGTCGGCGTGGGTTTCATACGCCCAGATATCCCACGTCAGCGCGCGGAGATCGTCCGAAATCCGTTCGCGCAGGTAGGACAGGCGGTCTTCCCCGGTGAGAACCCAGTAGATATTGCGCTGGACGCACGTTTCGATATCCGGCATTTCGCCGGCAATTCTCATGGCTTCCGCCGTCCGTCCGGTGTCGCAGCAGTGGCGGAACAGCAGGCGGCGCGCTTCGTTGCGGCAGTCTTCGTCCGTGGAATAGTCGAAAATACGGTCGGCGATGGCGAGAATTTCCGCGTCGTGCGCTTTGCAGAAGTCCTCATCCTCACTGGCGGCATAGAGGGCGTACATGAGCGTACAGAGGAGACGGTCGTTGTTGGGATATTTCGTCAGTGCGGCGCGAAGGGTGCGGATGGGCTCATCGGTGATATTTTTGTCGATGAGCGCGGACGTTTCGCGGACAACCGCGTTGATTTCGCGGCGTTTTTCGGTTTCGTTCACGCCGAGCAGTTCGTCCGTGGTGATTTCAAACAGGGCGGCGATCTGCGGAAGAAGGGCGATATCGGGGCAGGACGTGCCGGTTTCCCAGCGCGAGACGGCCTGCGGGGACACGTCGAGGTATCCGGCAAGCTGTTCCTGCGTGATGCCGCGGGATTTGCGGAGGTTTTTGATTCTTCGGTCAAATTCGAGCATTGTGAAACTCCTTTTTAATGTGTTTTCTTGGGGAAACCTTTTTTAAGGAAAAAGGTTTCCCCAAACCCCTTCCAAAAACCTTTATGGAGTGGATATATTATAACTGTAAATGAGCAAATCCGAAAAATAGACAGAATTCTTTCGTTTTCGGCTTCACGTTGTCATTCCGAGGACTTATCACTTAAAATCACAGCTGAGGTTCTTGTCCGAGGAATCTTCGCACGCCACTGTGTCAGTCGTAAGGAATGTCCGTGTAACGTTCTCCTATTCAGCTTCAGAGGTTCAACTTTGTCATAATGTACAATTCGCTGTTTCTATATTTGTGTAGACTGTTCGTTATAGGCATTCGTAAACCTCGGTAGCCGAAATCCTAACATAACCACGGACATTTCCTACGGCTGACACAGTGGCGTGCGAAGATTCCTCAGGTAGGACGTGCAGCTTTAATTTTCAGAAAGCATCGCCTTCGGAATGACAACGTTGGGTGCGAAGATAAAGTTTGGCTTATCGTTCGGCAGATTTTATATTTACTCATTTATTGTTATAACAGAGTTTATCGTAGATCTACGGTTTTATTATACCGGAAATTCCGCCGGATGTACAGCACTCATTCCGACGGAATTCCCCAACCAAAGCGAGAGTTTGTCCGCATCTTGACAATCCCGGACGGCTGTGCTACAATGACCTCACCGAAATTATTCGCAACGGAGGTTTTCTCATGAACAAAGTTGTCCTTATCCTTCTCGACGGTATGCGTCCGGACGCCATCGGCGGTATTCCGCTCGTGGAAGAACTCAAAAAAACGTCCAGCTACACCCTTGACGCGGAGACCGTCTTTCCGTCCGTTACGCTGCCGTGCCATATGTCCCTGTTCCACAGTGTTGACCCCGGCCGTCACGGCATCACGACGAACACCTATATGCCGCAGGTACGTCCGATCCGCGGTATCTGCGAAGTCCTGAAGCAGGCAAAAAAGAAAAACGCGTTTTTCTACACCTGGGAAGAACTGCGCGATCTTGCCCGTCCGGATTCCATCGCGTTCGGCTGCTACTGCGCCGGGCATCACGAAACCTACGAAGCTGCCGACCTGCACGCCTGCGAAATTTTCTGCGACTACGTTCCGAAGTATCAGCCGGACTTCTCGTTCCTTTACTTTGGTCTGACCGACGCGGTCGGCCACGGAAGCGGCTGGATGTCCGAACACTACATGGAAGCCATGAAGGAATCGTGGGAAAAGGTTGAAAAAGCGATTTCCGCTCTCACGGACGACTGGACGGTCATCATCACCGCCGACCACGGCGGACACGACCGCAGCCACGGCTCCACCATGCCGGAAGACATGACGATCCCCGTCTTCTTCCGCGGTCCCGCGTTTGAAGCAGGCAAGGTTCTCACCGGCGTCAGCATCAAGGACATTGCGCCGACCATCACCACTCTGCTCGGAGTTGAACCTGACGAAGAATGGGAAGGCAAGAGTCTGATTTAAGCCATAGTGTCCGCTGAAAAAGAATCCATTGCCTCCCTCGCTGAGGGAGGTGGCGGCGATTAGCAAACATTCCCCTTAGATGTATGTTACTCGCCGACGGAAGGAGTCTTAAACATAATAACTGCACTCGTTTTATCAGTAGGAATCACGCTGGGTGCAAATTATTGCCACTCCTTCCGTCAGCTATTGTTCGTTTCGTTTAAAGTGACGACTGACAAACGCTGCCACCTCCCTCGGAGAGGGAGGCAATGATCGTCTATTTAACTGCCACTATAGATTTGCACAAAAAACTTGCAATCTCTTCCGACCTGTGTTATAATAAAACCAATCTTAAATCTCACAAAGGAGAATTTAAAAATGGCAGACAAATTAAGAGTAGGGATCATCGGTACCGGCGGCATCGCGCACGCTCACGCAAACGCTTACAAGCAGTTCGACGACGTTGAAATCGTAGCCGGCGCGGACATCATTCCCGGCAAGGCTCGCAAATTCCTCGACGAATTCGGCTGGACGGAAGCGACCGCTTACGAAACCCACGAAGAACTGTGCGCGAGACGCGACATCGACGCAGTTTCCATCTGCACCTACAACTCCCAGCACGCGGCTCCGTGTATCTGCGCGCTCACTTCCGGCAAGAACGTTATGCTGGAAAAGCCGCTCTGCGTAACGCTGGACGAAGCAAAGGCGATCCGCGCGGTTGAACAGGCGACCGGCAAGTTCGTAACCGTCGGCTTCCAGCCCCGTTACGGCGCAAACGTCAAGAAGGTTAAGGAAGTTATCGACTCCGGCGTTCTCGGTCAGATTTACTACGTTGTCGTCGGCGGCGGCCGCGTCAAGGGTATCCCCGGACGTACCTTCATCGAAAAGGACAAGGCTGCGGTAGGTGCGGTTGGTGACATCGGCTGCTACGGCCTCGACTTCGCGCTCAACTCCATCGGCTATCCGAAGCCGCTCACCGTTTCCGCAAAGCAGTTCGCTCACTTCGGCAAGAACCCGAAGAAGTACGCGGAAGCTGACCGCTTCACCGTTGACGACGACTTCGCCGTTGCCATGATCCGTTGCGAAGGCGACATCGTGATCGACTACCGCGCATCCTGGGCGATGAATATGGACACCACCGGTGACTCCATGTTCTTCGGTACCGACGCAGGTCTGAAGGTCAAGGCTCCCGTCGGCTGCTGCTGGGACGGTGCCGCAGGCGATCTCCTTCTCTACAAGGACGACGAAGACGGCAAGCAGGTTGCGACCCAGATCGAAGTCGAAGGCAACAACGTCAAGATGGGTATGTTTGAATCCAAGATCCGCGCGTTCGTGGACGCTTGTCTCACCGGCGGTCCCGCTCCCATCCCGACTTCCCAGATCATCTACAACCAGGCAATCATCGACGGTATCATCCGCTCCAACGCGTGCGGCCACGAAGTTACCATTGATCTTTAATAAAATTGAGTTTCTCGGGGAAGAACTTTTTGAAAAAAGTTCCTCCCCGAACCCCTCTTCATAAACTTTTGAACTGGGATAAAATACGGATTTGCTTGAATTTATAGTTTTTCTGCCACCGGGTAGAAAGTGCAAAAGCACTTATGACGCATCGTTAGGTCTTTGAAGATGCGTTGTAAGTGCTTTTTTACAGAGGTTTTTTATGTATTTTATTCGTAAAATCCGGAGTTTATCGAAATTTGAACGGGGGTTATGGCTGTTTTCGATCGTCGGCGTGACGCTGTCGTCCGTATTGTCTCCGGTGTTCGACTGGCTGTCCCTGACCGCGTCGCTGATCGGCGTGACTGCGCTGATTTTCGTGGCGAAAGGCGATCCGCTCGGGCAGGTGCTGACCGTTGTGTTCAGCGTATTTTACGGGGGCATTTCGTGGACGTTCCGTTATTACGGGGAGATGATTACCTATCTCGGAATGAGCGCGCCGATGGCGGCACTGGCGGTCGTGTCATGGCTGCGGAATCCGTATGAACAGGGAAAAGCGGAAGTCCGCGTGAACCGGCTGAAGCTGCCGGAAATCTGCCTGCTCGGCGTACTGACCGTCGCCGTGACGGTGCTGTTCTATTTCATTCTGGCGTTTTTCGGTACCGCCAATCTGCTTCCGAGTACGCTTTCCGTCACGACCAGTTTTCTTGCGTCGTATCTGACGTTCCGCCGGAGTCCGTTCTATGCGCTGGCGTATGCGGCGAACGATGTGGTGCTGATCGTTTTATGGGTGCTGGCCTCCATGGAAGACCCGTCGTACTTCCCGATGATCCTCTGCTTTGCGATGTTCTTCCTCAACGACACCTACGGCTTCGTCAACTGGCAGCGGATGCAGAAGCGGCAGGGGAAGGAATGATGCCAATGATATACACATAATACGTTGACAACACGCGCATATTATGCTATAATGATACAAAAGGAGGTGTTGATATGGCAAAAGTCAGCACGAATATCAGTCTGGATGCCGAACTGAAACGCTCTGCACAGGAATTGTTCGCGGATTTCGGGATCGATCTTACAACCGCTGTCACCCTGTTTCTAAAGCAGGCTGTACGGGAACAGCGCATTCCGTTTGAAATTCGCCGGGATGTTCCGAACGCAGAAACCAGAGCCGCGCTGGACGAATATAAAGAAATGAAGAAGCATCCGGAAAATTATAAGCATTACTCCTCTTTCAAAGAAGCAATGGACGAGGTTCTGGACGATGCTTGACGTTGTTCTTTCCAACCGCTTCAAGAAAGACTTAAAACTTCTTGCCAAACGCGGATGCAATCTTGAAAAGCTGAATCGTGTCGTCGATCGGATCGCCGCCGGAGAAAAACTTGAACAAAAATATCGTGTTCACGAACTCGTCGGCAATTATGCCGGTTTTATGGAATGTCACATCGAACCTGACTGGCTCCTGATCTACCGTATTGACGGAAACGATCTGATTCTTTTTCTCTCCCGCACCGGTACCCATTCCGATTTATTTGAATAAACAAAAATCCCCCTCTTCAATTCCTCACATAAAAAGGTTTTGAAGAGGGGGCTTGGGGGAGGAACTTTTCCTTAAAAAGTTCCTCCCCCAAAAATTTATTCTTCACTCGCAATGGTCGCTCTTGCGGTGTCCATAATCAGCGTGAGTTCGTCGTCGCTGAGCGTGGTCACACGTCCTGCTTCGTATTCGTAGTCCACGAATTCCTTCATCAGGGTGATGAGCGGGGAACGCTTGTCGATCTTGTCGGTCACGATGCCCTGGCTCGCCAGCTTGCGGTTAACCCAGTGAGCGATGCCTGCCGCGCCGCTGTGTGCGTCGATTGCCACCTGCGGAGGACGGTTCAGGATCTTTTCCGTGTTGAAGATGTTGTAGATTTCTTCATCCTTCAGCAGACCGTCCGCGTGGATGCCTGCCTTGGTGATATTGAAGTCCCGTCCGACAAACGGTGTGCGCGGCGGGATGTCGTAACCCATTTCGTTCTTGAAATACTCGCCGATTTCGGTGATGACCGTCGTGTCCATGCCGTCGGTCGTGCCGCGGAGGGACGCATATTCCATGACCATCGCTTCGAGCGGGCAGTTGCCGCAGCGTTCGCCGATGCCGAGAAGGGAACAGTTGACGGACGATGCGCCGTAGAGCCATGCGGTCGCGCTGTTGGTGACGACTTTGTAGAAGTCGTTATGGCCGTGCCATTCGAGCATTTCGGACGGTACGCCCGCGTAGTGCGTCAGACCGTACATGATGCCCTGTACCGAACGGGGAAGAGCCGCGCCGGGATAGGACACACCGTAGCCCATCGTATCGCACGCACGGATTTTGACCGGGATGCCGTATTCTTCGGACAGATGCTGAAGAGCTTCCGCGAAGGGAACGACAAAGCCGTAGAAGTCCGCGCGGGTGATATCCTCGAAATGGCAGCGGGGCGAGATGCCCATGTCCAGCACTTCCTTGATGACGCCGAGGTATTTGTCCATCGCGGAGCGGCGGGTCAGACCCATTTTGTTGTAGATATGGTAGTCGGAGCAGCTCACGAGAACGCCGGTTTCGCGGATGCCGAGGGACTTGACAAGTTCAAAGTCCTTGGTTGCGGCGCGAATCCATGTGGTGATCTCGGGGAATTCATAGCCGAGAGCCTGACATTCGGCAAGAGCCTCGCGGTCCTTTTCGGAGTAGACGAAGAATTCGGACTGACGGATGAGACCCTTGGGACCGCCGAGACGGTGCATCATTTTATAGAGGTCAACGATCTGCTGGGTAGTGAAGGGTTTCATTGCCTGCTGACCGTCGCGGAAGGTGGTGTCGGTGATCCAGATGTTTTCGGGCATCTGCACCGGAACGAAACGGTGGTTGAAGGAGACCTTCGGGACGGACTGGTAGTCGTACAAGCGGCGGTAGAGGTTGGGCGTCGCGCGTTCCTGGAGGGAATAGCGGTACGCGGACTGTTCGATGAGGTGGGTCTGGTGAGAATACTCGATCTTTGTATCATGTTCGCGGATCTCGGTATTGAGCGCGGGGTCATTTATAATATTGTCATTATTTTGCATAATTCAGAAACACTTCCTTCATAAATCAAGGGGATTTGGGATTGAATGTGGAGATTATATCACAGGATATGAATTTTGTCAATAGGGGGATTGCAAAATGGGAACACGCCTTCGGCGTGGAAGGTAGAAAAATGTCCTTCGGACATTTTTCAGATTTTATGTCCCTACGCGGGACGGCGCACAAAGGGGCTCAGTCGCCGCCCCTTTGTGAATTCCTGGCTTGACGTTCGGGGGACTCGGCCTTGAGGCCTCGGACAGACAGCGGTTTGCCCGCATTCAGATTTTTAGGAAGGGACAAAGTTGGGTGCAAATCTGTCCAAATTGTTTGTTCAGTAGAAACAGCCGTGAGGAAAAACTGTATTGTCAGTTCCACCTTTCAGTGAATCAAATCTCTGTTCTTCCGTGCGATCTGCTGAGTGCAAACCGCTGTCTGTCTGAGCCCTCAAGGGCGAGTCCCCCGAACGATTTCCAAGCCGGCAATTCATAAAGGGGCGGCGTCTGAGCCCCTTTATGCGCCGTCCGCGCAGGACATAAAAATTGAAAAAAGTACCGGAACGGTACTTTTTTCTTCCTTTAGCCCCGAAGGGGCTTCCCTTACTTCCCCACACAGAATCGTGCGAATATCTCGTTCACGATTTCTTCGTTGACCCCGCGTCCGTCGGTCTCCGATAACGCCGCCATCGCTTCTTCCACCGTCGTGCAGACAGCATCCAAGGGATCGCCGAACGTCAGACCGTTTACCGCCGAATCCAGTGCCGCGTCCGCACGCATCAGCTGTGTCCGCTGACGGACATCCCAGATCACCGCGTCGTGACGCAGGTCGAGTTTGTCGCTGCCGAACAGCTTGGCAACCGCCGATGCCAGTTCGGCAATGCCGTCTTCCGTTTCGCAGCTTACACGGATCACATCGCCGGAAACTGCCGCAACTGCCGCTTCGTCTTCGTCGGACAATCCGCGCGGAAGGTCGGTTTTGTTCAGCACCGTGATGACCGGCGCGGATGCGGTTTTCAGACGGGTAAGCAGTTCGCGGTCATGCTCCGTCAGGGATTCCGACGCGTTCCATACCGCGAGGATCAGTTCCGCTCCTTCGATTTCGTCCACGGCGCGGGTGATCCCGATTTTTTCCACGGCATCGTCGGACGCATGAATGCCGGCGGTATCGGACAGACGGAGCGTTACGCCGCCGAACGATACGGTTTCCCGCAGAACGTCGCGCGTCGTTCCCGCAACGCTCGTGACAATCGCGGATTCTTCGCCGACCATGCGGTTGAACAGGGAGGATTTTCCAACATTCGGACGGCCGCAGATGACGCATTTCACGCCCGACTGGACGGCGCGCCCGGTTTTATACGTTGCCAGCAGGCGTTTGACACCGCCGGAGACCGTACGGAGAACCTCTCCGATCTGACGTTCGCCTTCGTCGCCTACATCCTCCTCCGGATAGTCGATCGCGGCGTACAGTGCCGTCATCACGTCGAGAAGGGAATCGGAGAGCCTCTTTATTTCCCGGCTGACATTTCCACGGACGGCACCTCCGGCCAGTTTCATCTTTTCGGCGGTATCCGCGTCGATGAGGCCGCCGACCGCTTCGGCTTCGGTGAGGGACAGTTTGCCATTCAGGAAGGCACGTTTGGTGAATTCACCGGCATCCGCCATGACCGCACCGTGGGCAATCGCGGACAGAAGAACGGTTTCGGTCACGGAAATCCCGCCGTGGCAGGAAATTTCGACCATGGTTTCGCCCGTGAAGGATTTCGGCGCGCGGAAAATCGTGCAGATCCCGGTATCGCAGGGGATACCGTCCGGGTCGAGGATATCGCCGAACGCGGCATAGCGGTCGGGCAGATCAGGAACGGCGGTTTTTCCGGCGGGGACAAACATCCGTCCCGCAACGGAAACGGCGTCGCTCCCGGAAATACGGATCACGGCAATGCCGCCCCGTCCGCGCGGAGTCGATACGGCGGCAATGGTAGAGGAAAGTGGATTCATAACGGCTGTGTTTCCTTTTTATAAACTTGACAAATCTGTTCGGATGTGATATAATAAAGGCAATCGAAGACGGCTGCCACGGCAATGGCGGTCGTTCCCTTACGATTTATAGTCGAGGAATCGCCGCTCTTATGTCATGGGGCGGTTATTTCTTTTTCATCATAACGTCTTTCGATCGCCGTTCTATTGTACCACAATCCCTCAGATATTGTCAATTGCCGTCCTATGCTTTTCAACGATTTTTCTCAGATGCCGGACTGCGGAATTCCACGCACCGCAGACGGTACAGAATCGCCAGCATATCCTGCATCCGGACGAATTCCATCGCGGACGCGCCGCACAGTCCGTCCTGACGGATCATATTTATCCCGTTACGGGCAATTTTTCGATACAGTCCGGTTACGGCATCGCGCAGGATACGGGTATTCGGACGTTCCATGACCGTCAGAAAATACAGGAACGATACGATAAAATCCAACTGACCGCGCGTTGCATGCGGGAGGATATCCGCAAGATTCACGGGTTCTCTGCCGACCGTCACTGTCCCGGTATCCTGCACGGTCAGCCTGCGATCCATACAGAATTCCCGCAGCCGACGTAAGTCGAACGTCCGCACAGCCGGGTGATATTCCGGGGAATCCGGCACATCCTGCCTGATATATCCCGTGTATTCCGACGCGGCAAACCGGTTTACCAGAATCACATGATCGGCAATTCCGAACGCTTCGCCGGACGCGCCGACCACCAGAACGGAGGAAATCCCGAACGTCCGGTACAGCATCCGCGCGTTGTCCGTAAATGGACGGGTCGCCGCTTCCGGAATGACCGCCCGCATCGCCGCGTCCTTATACATGAAATTGTTCGCGCTCCGGTCCTCGTCGAACAGCATCAGCCGGCAGCCGGATTCCACCGCTTCCGCAACGGCCGCCGCCTGCGACGTGGAGCCGCTGGCATTGTCGGTCGTGAACGTTCGCGGGTCGACGGCAACGGGAAGGTTTTTAAGAAAAAACGAAATATCCGTACACCGGACACTGCGGCAGTCCTCGGCGCGGATAGTCATCGCGGTATCGTCGGTAATGACGTACTCGCGGCCGTCGCCGGGGATGTGGTTGTAAATGCCGCTGTATACGGCATCGAGAAGGGTACTTTTGCCGTGGTAAGCGTCGCCGGTAATGACGGTCACGCCGCACGGAATCCCTATCCCGCGGACGGCTGAGCCGGACGGAAGAGGGATTTCCACCTCCATCGACGGCGGCGACTGGAAGGGAACGGCGTTTTTCGGTTCTTTGAAGTCCGTTTTTCCGCGTCTGGGAAGAATCGCGCCGTTCCCGATGAAGGAAACGTACCCGTTTTTCGCAAGCCATGCGCGGATGGCGCACTGATCGCGGTACAGAAGGACTGCTTCGAGAAAGCCGTCCATGTCAAACTGTCCGAGAAAGGTTTCGGCAAGCTGCGGGAGATTCTTCGTGAGCAGCAGACGGACAGCGCGGGCGGAAATGACGTGATTTTTGGAAGCCAGCGTAACGGTCGGTCCAGCAAGCGATTTCCCGCCGCTGTACTGCGGTTTGTTCAGCGGAAGGCGGACGGTCAGGGAGACGGACACCGTTTCCGCCGCATCATCCCAGCGGACGGCAGACGTTTCCAGAACGCGCTGACCGTACCGATAGGGAAGGAACATTCCTTTTTCGACCTTCGATTCGCTCTGTTCCATTGTGTTATTGGCAAGAGCGGCGCAGACGGAAAACTCGCGCAGAAGGTACGCGGATGCGGCAATACGGTCACGCGGAGCAACGGGATAGTCCCCGAACAGGCGAGACATGGGAAAGATCAGTTCGGCCGAGCAGGATTTGACCTGTCCGCCGAAGACATTGGCAATACTGTAGACGATATCGCCGCGGGTGTAGTGACCGTAGAGCGCGGTATACTTCGTCAGCGGCTTGCCGTCGAGGGAATCAATAAGTTCACATAATTTCTGCATAAAAAATACCTCCGTTCATTCATCCGATGAATTCGCAAAAAAACGAATACACTGCGGAGAATGACCGAAGGATCGTGCTCAATTTACGGGCGGGCGTTTTATTCACCGCGCACCAAACAAAAGCATATCGGCGATATACCTGCAATGTATTCGGTTGTATGTTTCATACGATCGCCTCCTTTGGCTTTGTTTGAGCTGATTATATCACACACCGTCCGATTTGTCAACGGGAGCCTTGACAAACATGGATATCTGTGGTATAATAAATGCAATCGAAGACGGCTGCCACTGGTCCTGGCGGTCGTTCCCTTGTCGATTTTAAGTCGAGGAATGCCGTTCTGTGTTAGGGGCGGTTATTTCTTTTTCATCATAATGTCAATGATTCCAAAGATAACAACGACAAGAAGATTCAAAAGTGCAAGCACTTCCAAAGTTGTCATGTTGTCACCTCCTTTGCGGGTTCTTTATGTAACCCGGAGGAACAACCTGCCGTCTTTCGATTGCCGTATTATTGTACCACATCCTGCCGTATACTGTCAATCTCTGCCGAAAAATAAAAAAATACAGACCTTCCGCATCGGTCTGCACATACTCTTTCCCTCTTCCAGTATAAAGTTTTTTGGAGAAGGGCTGAGTATTTGTTCCGCAAAAACTCAGGGGAAAACCTTTTTGCAAAAAGGTTTTCCCCGATTTTTCATTTAATCTTCAATTTCGATGAACCGGTCTTCGTCGGGGGTGGTGCCGGGGGCGAGGAAATCCGGGAGCTTTTCGATGGGCATCTTCTGGATTTTCTTCGGGCGGCGGTTTTCCCCGCGGCGGCTTGCGGAACCGCTGCGTTCCTGCTTGCCTTCACGGTTTTCGTTCGGCTTCTTTTCTGCGCGTTCTGCGCGATCCTCACGGGGTTCGCGTTCCTTGCGCGGCTGCTGCGGTGCCTTGTCCGGACCTTCGTAGGTGACGATGATCTTGCGGTTCTTGTCTGCGCCTACGCTGTGGGTCGAGACGTTTTCGTAGCTGTGCAGCTCGCTGTGGATGATGCGGCGTTCGTACGCGTTCATCGGTTCGAGGAAGACGTTTCTCTTGTACTTCACTGCGCGGGCTGCCATGCGGCGTGCGAGGGAGCGGAGGGTTTCCTCACGCTTTGCACGGTAGTTTTCGATGTCAACCACGATCTTGACGTAGTCGCCGCCCTTCTGCTTGGACTGGCGGAGTGCCGCGAGGTTCACGAGATACTGTACCGCGTCGAGGGTTTCGCCGTGATGACCGATCAGGATGCCGGTACCGTCGCCGTCGATGTTGATCTTCGGGTAGACGTTGGCGTCGCCTTCGATGATATATTCCTCGCCTTCGGGGCATTCCACGCGGCTTGCCGTCGCGCCGATTGCCATGTTCTTGAGAAGCGTGTTCGTGAAGTCGAGTGCGTACTGCATTTCCGCTTCGGTAACGCCGACCTTCTGACGGTCTTCTTCAACAACGGGTGCTTCTGCCGCTTCGGTTTCCGGTGCGTCACAGCCAGCTTCTTCAGCCGCGTCAACGGGAACGTCAACCGGTTCTTCTGCGGGGATCTTCGTTTCTTCGATCGCTGCGGGAGCGGTTTCTTCCGTCTTCGCGGGCTTCGGCTGACGCGGCTTCTTGCGGATGTCGTTGCTCATGCGGCCGCCGGACTGTGTTCCGGAACCGCTGCCGAAGGATTCACCGTTTTCTTCACGGGTGAAGTCGGTCAGACCCATCGGTGCTGCGATGATTGCTTCCGCGCCGGGAACGGCATCGGCATTCGCGGACTTCGGAGCCTTCTGTCTGCGCTGAGGCTTTGCCTGATTGCGGAGATTGGACTTGTATTCGGTCTTTGCCGGTTCTGCGGCAATTTCAGCCACAGTTTCCGCTGCGGGTTCTTCCGCTACTGCGGGTACCTCTGCAGGAACGGGTTCCGGCTTGACTTCTGTAGGAACAACCGTTTCGACCGGCTTTTCTGCCGGCTTTTCCGGTTTCGGCTGCTTCGGTTCCTGCTTCTTGGGTTCTGCGGGCTTTTCCGCCGGCTTGTTCTGCGGCTTGTCAGACTGCTTTTCAGGCTTCGCTTCGGTCTTTGCGGGAGCGGGCTGACGTTCCGGCTTCGGTGCATTCTGTTTCGGTTCCTGCGGCTTTTTGGAGTCCGCGGGCTTCGGCTGCTTGTCTGCCGGCATGTTCTGCTTCGGTTCCGCAGGCTTCTGTTCGGCCTTCGGAGGATTCTGCTTCTGCGGCTGCTTTGCCTTGGGTGCGTTTCCGGCCTTTTCCGTCTGCTTTTCCGCCGGAGTTTCCGGATGCTTTTCACCGGACTTCTTCTGCGGATTCTGACCCTGCTGACTCTGCTTCTTCTGAGCCTGACCGGGGTTCTGCTTCTTCGGCTTTTCTTCGGCTTCGCTGCCGCCGCGGTTGGTGTGAACCTTCATGCCGCGGAGATCGGCGACGAGAGAGCTGAGTTCGGAACCGATTTTGCTGGATTCGGATTCGGTCACAGTGATCTTGATCTTCGCGTCACGCGCACCGATACCGAGGAAGCCCTTCTTGGGCATTTCGAGAATCTCGTAGCTTACTTCTTTGCCGTCCTTGGCGTATTCGCGGTTTGCAATCGCGATCGCCTCCTCAACGGTCTTCGCCATAATGAGATACGTTTCGTTCATGTTCTGCTGTTCGTTCCGGAACGGGGAACTTCCCGCCGGAACTGTCTCCTTGAAAGGTTTGCTTGCTTATTTCTTGTTCTTGTAGGTCGATTTGTCGTCGTTCTTGATGGGAGCGGCACCGTTCTTTGCTTCGGTGGTTTCCCCTGCGGCTTCCCGTTCGGCGGCTTCTTCGGCTTCCAGAGCCTTTGCCTTCGCTTCCTGACGGGCGATGTATTCTTCGTCGTCGATGTGGTGGAGGCTGCGGACGGGGGCTTTGTTTTCCTTCTTCGGCTTCTTTTCCTTCACGTTCGCTTCACGTTCCGCCGCCTTGTAGTCTTCTTCCGTGAACTTCGGCACAGGGAAGAGCTTGCTGAAAAGGATGCGTTCGAGCGTGGAAATGATGCTTCGGAAGATCCAGTATACGCCGATTGCCGCCGCCATCTGGAATTCGATGTAAACGGAGAGAAGGGGCATCGTCCACATCATGATCTTCATGGATGCGCTGTTCTGCGCGTCTGCGGACTCGGGAGACTGGTAGGTGAACTTCTGGGTGATCTTCTGGGAGAGGATCATCACAACGAAGGTGATGACCGGGATGAGCATCAGCCAGTTGAAGGGGCTGAAGGAAATCTCGGGAATCTGGGAGAGGTCAAACGGACCGACGGTGAAGTTCGGGATGACCGCATTTTCGAGAGACGGCGCGATGCTGGTAAAGCTCTGCACATTCTCGCGGATGTGGTTGATGATGGCAATCTGTTCGTTGCGGATATCGAGGGTCACGCCGGACTCGGTGAGGAAGGTCTTGAGTGCTTCGATTTCCGCCTTGGGAACATTACAGATATAACGGAGGGGATTGATAACGACGTTGTAAAGGCAGATGATGATGGGGAACTGGATCAGGAGGGTACCACAGCCGCCGGCCGGGTTGTAATGTTCCTTCTGGTACATATCCATGAGTTCGTTCTGCATCTTCTGCTGGGTGGCCTGGTCGTTGCGTCCGGCGTATTTCTTGCGGATCGCGGCGATCTTGGGAGCGAGGGAAGCCTGCTTGACCTGATTTTTCTGCTGTTTGATGCCGAAGGGGGAAAGGATGATTTCCATAACGAACGTAAACAGGAGGATGGCAAGCAGATAGTTGTCGGTCAGCGAATATGCCAGCCGGATCAGATATCCCATCGGGATATACAGAATATCAAAAATACTTTCCATGTGGTTCTCCGGGGGAATGATGTTTTTTCGCGGGAACCCTTTTTTGAGGAAAAAGGGTTCCCGCACCCTCCCAAAAACCTTTTCAAACTGTTATAAAACAAAGTTTGTGCAGATTTTACGGACAATAGGGTAACGGGTTCACAAACGATTTCAACTGACCCAGACGAAAAGTTTTGATCGACCTTTTTCAAAAGGTCGCGGGTTCTTGGAAGATCCTTCGGATCTTCAGCAGAGCCCTAAGTCGCGGACCGCAGTCCGCGAAACTCTCTGGACTTCCAAGGAGTTCCTCTTTTTGCTTCTTGGCAGTTACGCAGTAACTGCACTCCTCGATAAAGGAGAAAAAGAAGAACTTTATCTCCGGACAATCGAACCGTCTTAATGTTTCCGCCGCAGTTTTTCCCAGACCTCGCGTCTTGTAGGAACCGGATCATATCCGCCGGCGGAAAAGGGATTGCAGCGCATGATGCGCCATACCGACATAAGAGTACCGGCGACGATTCCCCATTCCATGACGGCATCCACAGCATAACGCGAGCAGGTCGGCGTAAAGCGGCAGGAAGACGCGGGTTTGAGCGGGGAAAGGAAACGGCGGTACAGCCGCACAGGAACCAGCCAGACGTGCCGCAGAACGATCACGGCGCGCGAAAAGACACGCCGTACCCGTTCCGGAAAAATAAGGTCACGCATCGGAATCATGGGAATCCGTCTCCGGTACCTTCGGAACGTCAGGTGTGTCGGTGGTATTGGGTGCGGGGGCAGCCGGTCCGGTTTTCGGCGGCTTGTCCTCCGGTTTGTCGGACTTGACAAGCAGGTCGGTTTTGGCAAGGGCGTAGAGCAGGTCGCGTTTTACATCCTGCATTTTCAGGACTGTACATTCGGTACGGGGGACGATCACGATGAGATAGCCTGTGCGTATACCGGTTTCTTTGTCTATCTGGCGGTAGGCTTCGCGGATGACCCGTTTTGCGCGGTTGCGCTGTACAGCACCTCCGATTTTTTTTGAGGCTGAGATCCCGATGCGGTTGATGGTTTTCTTCTCGGGATTCTGTTTTTTGAGGAGAGCGGCGTGCCGGTCGCGCAGCACATAGACAGAGATGCTGTGGGGGGACGAACGCTTTCCGTTTTTATACGCCTTGCGGTACAGGTGATTTTCGGTAATTGCGTAGAATTTCATTGGTTAAAAAATTCCGTAAAAGTCCCCTTTGTCCGAAACAGGCGGAAAAAGGGGGAGATAAAACGATAACCTCCGGTTTTCCCGAAAAGCAAACAGGGTTTGCTTAAGAAAGCGGAGGTTATGGATATAGGCCGGACACTCTGAGACTCAGTGGGTGAGGCGAGCGCGACCCTTATCGCGTCTTCTCTTGAGAACCTTTCTGCCGTTAGCAGTTGCCATTCTCTTTCTGAAACCGTGTTCCTTGCTTCTCTGTCTCTTCTTAGGCTGATATGTTCTGAGCATATTCACACCTCCTTATCATAGTTAAGAAAATTGTTTTACCAATTTACGCACAATGCGCAGATAGACAACGGTAATTATACAACAATTCACCGCGGATTGTCAATAGGTTTCGGAAATTTTCTTTATTTTATGGAACAGCAAAATGCCTGAAAAGTGCCCCTTCGGGGCAGAAGGAAGAAAAACGCCTGAAGGCGTTTTTCAAAATTTATGTCCCTACGCGGGACGGGCGCACAAAGGGGCTCAATCGCCGCCCCTTTGTGAATTCCTGGCTAAACGTTCGTGGGACTCGCCCTTAAGGCCTCGGACAGACAGCGGTTTGCCCGCATTCAGATTTTTAGGAAGAGACAAGGTTATGTGCAAATCTGTCCAAATTGTTCGTTCAGTAGAAATAGCCGTGAGGGAAAACTGAAATGTCAGTTCCACCTTTTAGTGAAACGAAATCTCTGTTCTTCCGTGCAATCTGCTGAGTGAACACCGCTGTATGTCTGAGCCCTTAAGGGCGAGTCCCCCGAACGTCAAGCCGGGAATTCATAAAGGGGCGGCGTCTGAGCCCCTTTATGCGCCGTCCCGCGCAGGGACATAAAATTGAAAAAAGTACCGGAACGGTACTTTTTTCTTCCTTCCCCGCCGGAGGCGTGTTTCTCCATATTCCTTGACAAATGCGCCGTTTTGTGATATAATAGATCGGTATATATTTTAATGTATAAAAACATACTTTCCGGAGGCAGTATGGAATTGCAGAACGATATGGATCTGTCCTCAATCTGGCTGATGGTGAGCGAAAACCTGAAGAAAAAAATCCCAAGTGAACAGTCGTTTAATCTGTGGTTCGGCATGATGGGAATGTCCTACCTCGATGCCGAACGCGCCGTGTTCGTGTGCGAAAAAGAACTGAAGCGCGACATCATTGAAAAAAATTACAGGAAACTCCTCGTGGAGTCGCTCGTCGAAGCCATCGGCTATGAACCCGTCGTGGAAATCAAAGTGGACGAGTCCCTCGCTCCCGAAATCCCCGACGACGGCTCGGTCGTTTCCCCCCTCAAAATCGTGAGGGAACGCGAGAAAGAAAAAGACAATCCCAGAGCAAAAAAGCCGTCCGCGGAACAGCTTCCGCTGGCTGCTGTCAGTCCCAGTCAGGCCGAACTCAAACGGAACCGCGACTCCGACAAGGAAAAAGGCAGAGGCAATGAGACCGTCTCTATTTTTGCGGACAGTGCCGACGTCACCGAAGTCGAGTTCGCGGAATTCTCCAACTCTCCCGACGAATCCCGCGGAGAACGCCGTCTGACCTACAACGAAGACTACACCTTTGAAAACTTTATCGTGGGCAACTCCAACCGCTTTGCCCATGCCGCCGCGCTCAATGTCGCGGACAATGTCGGTATGAAGATCAATCCGCTCTTCATCTACGGTCCGTCCGGGCTCGGCAAAACCCACCTTATGTACGCGATCGCCAACCGCGCTCTCAAGCGCAAACCCGGCATGAAGGTCGTTTATGTCAAGGGCGAGGAATTCCTCAATCAGCTCGTTCTGGCCATCCAGCGCGGCTGGAATCAGGCCTTCCGTCAGAAATACCGCAGCGCGGATATGCTCCTGATCGACGACATCCAGTTCATCGCCGGCAAGGAAGGAACCCAGATGGAATTCTTCCACACGTTCGACGCGTTATACGAAGACCACAAGCAGATCATTCTTACGTCCGACCGTCCGCCGCGTGAACTGACTTCGCTCGAAGAACGCATCCGCAGCCGGTTTGAAGCCGGTCTTCTCGCGGACATTCAGCCGCCGGACTATGAGCTTCGCCTGGCAATCCTGAAAAACAAGATCAGTCAGAACCACATTGATGTTCCGACCGATGTTGTGGATTTTCTGGCACGGAATCTTCAGGAAAACATCCGTCAGCTGGAAGGCGTCATCAAGAAGCTCGCGGTTTCCAACCTTCTGACTGGTCAGCCGGTGACGATGGAAATGGTCATTCAGACGGTTCCCGAATATCTCCGCGATGCCGAACCCGTTTCCGATACGGTCAGCCGCATCATTGACTGTGTTGCCAAGCATTATTCCGTCAAGGTCGAGGATATCCTCGGCACGTCCCGCACAAAAAAGATCAAGACGGCCCGCAATGTGGCGATGTACATTGTCCGTTCCGTGACCAATATGTCTCTTCCCCAGATGGGCGTCGTCTTCTGCCGCGACCACAGTACCATTCATTCCAACATCAATGCCGTGGAAACCGAACTGTCGTCTGATCCGATTCTCGATGCAACGATCAACGAGATCACCAAAGAGATCAAGCGCGGCTGAGGAATCCGATGGTTTTCCACGGATTCCAACTGTGGATTTTCTGTGGATTCCTGTGGACTTTTCCGCGCAGGAAAGGGGCGATTCTTCTTTTTTGCTCTTTTTCCGACCTTTCCACAGCCGGTATCCCGCTTTCCACAGAAGTTTTCCAATGGTTTTGGATAACCATATTTTGTCAGCTGCGGCGGTGGAAAGTTTCCAAAACAGTTTTCCACAAGCTGTTGAAAACCTATGTGGATATCTGGTTCTGTCCGCTATTTTCCAATGTTTTTGTTCATTTTTTTTGCCGAAATTCGCCGAAATCGCGGAAATTTGCTTTTTCAGTTCCGTAAAATTCATACGAAGTTCATGCTTTCGGAAAAGACTCCGCAGCCTTTGGAAAACTCATGAAAAACCGTCGTTTTTTCCACAAAAAATGCTTATCTACCGTCCCGGCTCGATTCTTCCCGGGCGGAGAAAGACCGGTTCTCAACAATCGCTCCCGGCAGGAAACTTCCGTTGGAAACGCCATTGGAAAACAAAAAATTTTTGCGTATCCGAAAAATACACCCAAATATGCGGAAAACGGAGCATTTTCAATCAATATACACCCATTTTTTCGAGCCGGAATCACAAACAGCGCAGAACTTTCCAAGAATTGTCCACAAAACCAAAGCACCATTTTATCGGCCGAAAAAACGGTTAAATTAAAAAAATACGTTTTTTTTCAGAAAAATCTGAGAAAAAACGGCAGAAATCGTACAGAAACGTGCGCTGGAGCAGGTTTTCCACAGACCCCACAGTTCCTACTACCACTACTACTGAAAACTTATATATCAATATAATTCTTACTCTATCTTTACCGAAAACTCTCCAACATCGCCGGACGTACATCCTCTAAACGGAAAATACACCCAAATTTCAGGAAAAAAGCAAATAAGAAGAAAAAATTCAGTTCCGCCGAAAAAAATCTGCACTCTGCACAATCAACCCACCCGCCAATCTTACAACACACTCACATTTTTTCAAACTCACTACATTAAATAAATAAGCTGTATAAATAATCACAAATACACTCATAGTACACTCACTCGCTGCGGATTTCAGGTGAATCTCCCGTGATTCTACCGATATAAAATAAATCAAAAATGTTTCACGTGAAACATTTTGATAAAACCCGCCGGACGAGTGCGAAGGAGCCGAATATGAAAGCTACATTTGATAAGCAGAAACTGCTTGCCGCGCTGACTCCGGCCGCAGGTATCTCACAGTCCAAAAACACCATGGCTTCGGTGGACGGTCTTCTTTTTGAATGCCCGCCGGATCCCCGCCTCGGAGAAGTAGAGGATCCCAACCCGAATCTTTGCCGTATTTCCGCCTTCGACCTTGAAAAAGGTCTTCGCACATCCGTAGAATGCGAAATCGGCGAAACCGGTATGTTTGTCATTGACACGGTCAAGATTCTTCAGATCATCCGTGCCATGCCGGACGGCAGCATTACGATTGAAATTGATGATAAAGGACGCGTTCACATCGCGGGCGGCCAGTCTTCTTTTGATATTACGGCGGCACCCGGCGAGGAATTTCCGTCCATGCCGCAGTTTGTCGGCGAACATACCTACCGTATCCCGCAGTATATCATCAAACAGCTGGTCAGCCGGACAGTGTACGCGGTCGCTCAGAACGATACCCGCGCGGCCTTCAACGGCGCATTTTTCAAGATCCGGAACGGCGAACTGACTGTGGTCGGCTGTGACGGCTTCCGTCTGGCGGCGGCAAAATGCCCGCTTCCGAACGGCGGCGCAGATTCGGAAATTCTGATCCCCGGAAAATTCCTGGGAGAGCTTACCAAGATGCTCCGCGATACGGAAGACGAAGTGACCATGATGGTCGGCCGCAAGCACATTATTTTCAAAATTGACACAATCCACTTCTTCACCCGGATGCTGGATGTGGAATACATCGACTACGAACGCCTTTTCCCGGATACCTACCGGACGGAAGTTTACGTTTCGGCGGCGGATCTCCGCAGTGCCGTGGAACGCGCGTCCATCGTGACGGAATACAAACTGGGCGGCGCAGGCAAATCGCCGATCCGTCTGGACATCGGTGACAATGCTGTCACTCTTTCCGCTGTTTCGGCGGGCGGCTCGGTCCGCGAACGTGTTCCGGCAGCGGTCGGCGGCGCGGACATCTCGATCGGCTTCGACGGACGCTACCTGCTGGATGCTCTCAAGGCAACTTCCACAAACTGTGAGACGCTGCGTATCCGTCTGAACGAATCGCTGAAGGGGGCTGTCATCGAGCCCGCGGGCGGTACAACCTTCAAGGACGCGCGTCCGGACGAAACGGTCTTCAGCGAACGCAAGTTTGATGCGGCCGCCGACTACGCGAACAAAAATTCGGAAGATGAGGAAAAAGACCCGTCCTCGTTCATCAGTTTCGTCATGCCGACCCGCATGAATAAATAAGGAACAGGCTGTATGTTTATACACATTGGTGCAGGCAGTCTGATCCGCGACCGTTCCGTCCTCGGTTTCTTCGACATGGACGGCAAATGGGATTCCGTCACAACGAAAGATTTTCTGAAACGCTGCGACAAGGCGGGTCTGACTCTGACCGCCGGCGACGATCTCCCCCGCTCCTTCGTTCTGACGGATGACGGGGTGGTGTTTACTCATATTTCTACCTCGGCTCTGAAGTCCCGGGCTGAGGGGGAGTGAGTGCGGAGGGTAGCGTGCAGGGGAAACGCGCTTTCTTAAAAGAAAGCTGTGCAAAGAACTTTAATCTGCTGCAGCCGGTTTGTGCAGCTGATATGGTGGAGAAGGGGATTTTTTGAAATACTCCGTGGAGTACGGTTTAAGAGTGTTCGACCCGTTGACATGGGGCTGGTTTTAATTTCTTCGAAAATTGTTTTGGGGAAATCAGGGACCGCCCCCCTGATTTCCCACGCCATATTTCGATTGCGTGATTCAGTACGCTACTATTGAATTCAGCTACGGTTTATTGGGTTTCCGCGCGTCTTGGCTCGCCCGCCGTCCGCGCTTTCCGATAGTTTGGTTGGCTGACATATAGTTTTCTTTGAAAAGCACGAACGGCGTCAGCCAAGGAGTGCGGGGGATTCCTTTATGTAGCTGAATTCAAACGTGACGCACTTCATTGACGTATCCCTTCCGGCAACGGAAGTCAGGGTCTTGGCGGAGCCTGACTTCCCCAGAACGATTTTCGTGGAGTTTCAAACCAACGTTATGTCAGCGGATGGGATCAACAATATGTCAGCGCAGGCACCCAAGAAAATCCCCTAAAAAAGCAAAAACTTGCACATACTATATTTGATAATAGCCCAAAAAGGTTTTGGAAGGGGTTTGGGGGAACCTTTTCCTCAAAAAGGTTCCCCCAAGAGAAGAAAACGATATTTTGTTTGAAAGAAGATATAGATAGAATACATGGATAACAAGATTACAACACAAGTGTACGACGAGAATCAGATACAGGTGCTGGAAGGGCTGGAGGCGGTCCGGAAGCGTCCCGGGATGTACATTGGGACGACGTCGCAGAAGGGTCTGCATCACCTGGTGTATGAGATCGTGGATAACTCGATTGACGAGGCGATGGCGGGACGGTGCGATAAGATTGAAGTCGTGCTGTATCCCGACGGAAGCGTGTCGGTGCAGGATAACGGGTACGGCGTGCCGTCCCAGATTCACCACCAGATGGGCAGACCCACGCTGGAAGTCGTCTTCTCCGTGCTCCATGCCGGCGGCAAGTTCGGCGGTCAGGGGTACAAAATCTCCGGCGGTCTGCACGGCGTCGGCGCGTCCGTCGTAAATGCGCTCGCCGAATGGATGGAGATTGATAACTGCTACGAAGGTCAGCGGTATACCATGCGGTTCGAACGCGGGAATATCGCGCGCCCGTTCGCATGCGAGGGAAGCAGCGGCGGAAAGCACGGCCTCTATGTGCGATTCAAGCCCGACGCCGAAATCTTTACCGATACCACCGAGTTCGATATGCAGATGCTCCTCATCCGGCTCCGCGAACAGGCCTTCCTCAATGCCGGCATCCGCATCATCCTCCGCGACGAACGCAGCGAACTCGAAGCCGAAACCGACGAGTTCGCGTTCGATACCTCCCACGAGGACCCCGATATCGCACGGCTGCTCAAGGTTGCCGCCGCCGAGGATGCCGAAGGGGACGCGGTTGTTGACCCCAACGAGGTCATCCCCGACGAAACCTCCGTCGAGGAAGTCCGCTTTGAGGACGCGGAAGGCGAGGTCAATACCGACGGCAAATACCTCGAGTATGACCTCTATTACGAAGGCGGTATCCGTTCCTTCGTCGAACACCTCAATCAGGCGAAGCACGTCGATGTCATCCATCCCGACGTTATTTATATGAAGGCCGAAAAAGGCGATATCACCGCCGAAGTGGCGATGCAGTACAACGACAGCTATACCGAAACCATCGTTACCTTCGCCAATAATATGAATACCAGCGACGGCGGTACCCACGAGGCCGGATTCAAGAGTGCCATCACCAAGGTGCTCAACGAGTACGCCCGCAAGTCCGGCGCGCTCAAGGATTCCGATAAAAATCTCTCCGGCGAAGACGCACGCGAAGGCCTCTGCGCCGTTGTCTCTGTCAAGCTGCCCGACGCGCAGTTTGAAAGCCAGACCAAGGCGAAGCTCGGCAACTCCGAAGTCCGCAGCATCGTCGATAATATCGTCTGCGAAAAACTCGCCGAATTCTATGAAGAAAATCCCTCCGTTGCGAAGGCCATCGTCGAAAAATCCCTCGCCGCGCAGAGAGCAAGAGACGCTGCCCGCAAGGCGCGTGACCTCACCCGGCGCAAGGGCGTTCTCGACGGCGGCTCCACCCTCCCCGGCAAACTCGCCGACTGTCAGGAACGCAGCTCCGCGCTGACCGAGCTGTTCCTCGTGGAAGGGGACTCCGCAGGCGGTTCCGCAAAGAGCGGCCGTGACAGCAAATTCCAGGCGATCCTGCCTCTCCGAGGGAAGGTTCTCAACGTTGAAAAGTCCCGTCTCGATAAGGTCTACTCCAACCCGTCGCTGATCCCGATCATTCAGGCACTCGGCTGCGGCATCGGGGAGGATTTCGATATCGAAAAGCTCCGCTACGGCAAGATTATTATCATGGCCGACGCGGACGTGGACGGTTCCCATATCCGGATTTTGCTCCTGACGTTCTTCTTCCGCCACATGAGACAGCTCATCGAGGACGGACACGTCTACCTCGCACAGCCCCCGCTCTACCGCCTCAGACGCGGCAAGACCGAACGCTACGCCTTCTCCGATGAAGAACGCGACCGCATCCTTGCCGAAATGGGGAACGGCAATATCGACATCGAACGGTACAAAGGTCTTGGTGAAATGGACGCCGAACAGCTCGCGGACACCACTATGGACCCCGCAAAGCGTACTATTCTGAAGGTCGAAATCGAAGACGCGATGGCGTGCGACGAAATTTTCTCCACCCTCATGGGCGACAAGGTCGAACCCAGACGCGAATTCATCGAACAGAACGCAAAATACGCCGAAAACCTCGACACGATTGGCTGATCCGGGAGGCTTTCCTATGAAAATTCTTACGATAACGCTTGCGCCGGCGATTGATGTGACCTACGCGCTTGACAAACCGGTTTCGGACGGACTGAACCGTGCGAAGTCGTTTGTTCTGACGGCGGGCGGCAAGGGCATCAACGTTTCCCGTGCGATTCTGAACGCGGCGGGCGGGCATGATGTGAATCTTGTGACCGTTGCTCCCGTGGGCGGCGCGTCCGGCGGGATGTTCTGCGCGATGCTGGAGGACGAAGGCATGGACGTGACCCGTCTGCCGATTGCTGCGCCTCTGAGAATCAACGTATCTGCGATTCCGGACGAGGGCGAGGACTGTGAAATCAACGCGCCCGGTGCGGAAATGACGGCGGCGGATCTGGAAGAGGCGGAGGCGCGGATTCTGGATGCCGTGGAAGCGGGCGACGTGGTCTGTGTATGCGGAAGCTGTCCGAAGGGGGTAGCGAAGTCCTATCCGGCGGAGCTTTGCGCGAAAGTGAAGGAAAAGGGTGCGGTCTGCGTCATTGACTGTGACGGGGAAGCACTGAAGACGGCGGTGGGTTCCGACTGTCCGCCGGATTATATCAAGCCGAACGCGGGGGAATTGGCGAAGCTGTGTGCCGACATGGGCATGGCGGAAGGAGCTCCGGCGGAAAACGCGCGCGCGGTCTGTGAAAAGACGGGCGGGAAAACGGCTGTGATTACGACGCTCGGCGGCGACGGTTCCATGATAACGTGGGCTGGAGGACAGTTTACGGCGAAGTCGCGGAAGGTGAAGCCGGTACGCATCAAGGGTGCGGGCGACACGTTCCTCGGGACGTTCGTATATGCGAAGTTCGTCTGCGGAATGAGGAATGAGGATGCCGTACAGCGGGCGTCCGATGCCGCTACGAAGTATGTGGAAGGATAAGTGAAAAATCTGTTCGATTCTATTAAATTACGGCTGACCGTAGGGAGCGGCGCCCTCGTCGCTCCGTCGAACGATTAAGAAAAATTATATTTTTTGTAATACAGACGTTATATTTTGACGTTTTATCCATAAAATTCTGTTTGCTTGAGGAATATAGACGGAGCGACGAGGGCGCCGCTCCCTACGGGTGAAGCCGTAATTTTCAGGAATCGAACAGATTTATATTTACGTTTAATGTTTAAATAACAGAGAAAGATACAATATGGCTAAAAACAACGATTACAATATCGAATTTCCGGATCAGAAGATCGTGCCGATCAACATGGAAAAGGAAGTACGCAAGTCCTTCATCGAATATTCCATGTCCGTTATCGTGGCACGCGCTCTTCCGGATGCGCGCGACGGCATGAAGCCCGGTCAGCGGCGAATCCTCTACGCGATGTACGAGGACAACCTCACCTACGACCGACCCTTCCGCAAGTCCGCGACGACCGTCGGTAACGTGCTCGGCCGTTACCATCCGCACGGCGACACCGCTGTGTACCTGACCATGGTCCGCATGGCGCAGCCGTTCTCCTACCGCTATATGCTCGTCGAAGGGCACGGGAACTTCGGTTCCATCGACGGGGACAGCCCCGCTGCTTACCGTTACACCGAAGCGAGAATGTCGAAGCTCGCCGACGAAATGATGCGCGACATCGAAAAGGATGTTGTCAAGTGGGATATGAACTTCGACAACACCCGCCGCGAACCTTCCGTTCTCCCTGCGCGCATCCCGAACCTGCTTGTCAACGGCGCGGTCGGCATTGCGGTCGGTATGGCGACAAATATTCCGCCGCACAACCTCTCCGAGGTCATCGACGGTACGATTTATTTCATGGATCATCCCGACGCGGGCGTTTCCGAACTGATGCAGTTCATCAAAGGCCCCGACTTCCCGACCGGTGCGACGATTTACGGGACGGCGGGCATTTACGAAGCCTACTCCACCGGACGCGGACGCATCATGGTCCGTGCCAAGGCGCACGTTGAAGAAGAACACCACCGCATTATTATCACCGAGATTCCCTATATGGTGCAGAAATCCGAACTCATCAAGTCGATGGTTCCGATGGTGCGCGGAGACAAGAAGGTCATTGACGGCGTTACCGACATCCGCGACGAATCCGGCCGCGACGGTATGCGGATTGTCATCGAATACCGCCGTGACGCGAACGGTCAGATCATCCTGAATCAGCTGTACAAGTACACGCAGCTTCAGGACACCTGCTCCGCAATCATGATCGCGCTGGTCAACGGGGAACCGAAGGTACTGAACCTCCGTCAGATTCTCGGCGTATACGTCAAGCATCAGGAAGAGGTCATCACGAACCGCGTGAAGTACGACCTCACCAAGGCACTCCACGAAGCGCACATCAACGAAGGCTACAAGATTGCCATCGACCACATTGACGAGGTTATTTCGATCATCCGCGCGTCCGCCGACCAGCCGACGGCGAGAGAAAATCTCCGCGTCCGGTTCGATCTGTCGGAAGAACAGGCGCAGGCGATCGTTGCCATGACGCTCGGCCGTCTGTCCGGCATGGAACGTCAGAAGATCGAAGCAAAGCTCGTGGAACTGTACGCGGCGATTGAAGAATTCCGTGCGATTCTGTCCGATCCTGCGCGCATCCGTCAGATCATCCGCGACGAACTGACGGAAATCAAGGCCAAGTTCGGTGATGAACGCCGTACAAATATCGAAGAAGTTGAAAATGAAATCATGCTCGAAGACCTCATCGAACGCCACAATGCGGTCATCACGCTGACCCACGACGGGTACATCAAGCGTCAGCCGTCCGACGTATACTCGGCACAGCGGCGCGGCGGACGCGGTGTCATCGGCATGGCGACGAAGGAAGAGGACTACATCGAACGCGTGGTCGTTGCGGACTCGCATTCGTACCTGATGCTGTTCACCGACACGGGACGCGTTCATTCAATGAAAGCCTACCGGATTCCGGAAGCCGGACGCACCTCGAAGGGATCGAACATCGTCAACATCGCGGACATTGCGGAAGGCGACAAGATCACGGCGATGCTGTCCGTACCCGATCTGGAAAGCGAAATGGATTCCGAAGACTGCGGCTACCTCGTCATGGTGACGGAGCGCGGCGTGGTGAAGCGTACGAAGCTGTCCGAATTCCGCATTCAGCGGAAGGGCGGTAAGATCGCGCTGACTCTCGACGACGGCGACCGTCTGAAGTTCGTCGCGCACACGCGCGGACAGTCCGACGTGATGATCGCCACGAAGAACGGCTATGCGGCACGGTTTGACGAAAATCAGGTACGCTGCATGGGACGTTCGGCGGGCGGCGTCCGCGGTATCTCTCTGCGTGACGGCGACCTCGTGGCAGGCGCGTGCATTGTGGAACGCGACGAAGCGTGGGCTGCGGAAAACAAGCTAATTACGATCACGGAAGGCGGCTTCGGCAAGCGGATGGAAGCATCCGAATTCGAAGCGAAGGGACGCGGCATCATGGGCGTGATCGCGCAGAAGATCACGGACAAGACCGGTCTCCTCTGCGGCATCGCGGTCGTTAAGGCGGATGAAGACATCATGATGATTACGAACGACGGCACGATCATCCGTACCCCTGCGGACGGAATTCCGCTGTACGGACGTCCGGCGGCGGGCGTTATCGTGATGAAGCTCTCCGACGGCGCGAAGCTGGTGAACTTTGCCCTGACCGAAAAGGAAAAGGAAGAAGAAGCACCGGCTGCAGAGACAGAAGCAGCAGAACCTGCGGAAACGGAACCCGTTCCGGCAGAAGAATCGGCGGAAGCTGCACCGGAAACAGAAACGAACGAATAATCAAAACAGAATTTCTATACTGTAGGGACACGGCGTGCCGTGTCCGTTTGATGGATTTCAAACAAATCAAATTTTGTAAATGGAGGATTTGAATTTGGATCATATCCTGCAAAATTCGGTTTGTCTAAATTGATAGACGGACACGGCACGCCGTGTCCCTACGGGGGAAAGACGACAGATCAAAACGATATGAAAAAACACATTCCCCTCCTGCTGACGCTTGCCGCACTGACGCTGTCTTCCTGTGGCGGCAGCAAATACGATCCGGCGGAACTGCGGAGTGCCCTTGACACGCTCCTCCCGCCGTCGTTTGAACTCAACGAAATCTACTTCGGAGAGGGACTGCCCGCGACCGAGGATAAGGCCCTGATCGACAGGCTCTATGGTACGTTCGCGGCCAATGTGAAGTCCCTCAATTACCATCCCGTTGCCGCGGACTGCGGGTATTCGAGCATCGAAGACATCAAAACCGCGACCGAAGCGGTCTTCACCGACGAATACGCGGCGTATCTCTATGAACTCGCGTTTGCCGGCATCGCTTCCGACACGACTCCCGAGAAAACCGAAGAAACCACGGAAGCCGACCTCGGGGAAGGCGAATACATCGAGGCCGGCGGGGAAATCGAAGGCGACTACAGCCAGCCTGTTCTGCTCAATGTGCGTGCATCCTACGCGCGGTATCTCGAGCAGAACGGAATGCTGACCGTCCGTCTCGACCTCGCGGAGGACGCCTATCCCCTCGGACGGGAATACAAAACCGCAGAACTCACCGTCGTCGAGGAAAAGGGAAATTCCGTGACCGTAAGCGTCCCGACGTACATGGACGGCGCGTACGATCAGGACGTGGAGCTGACGCTCGTTCTCACGGAGGACGGCTGGCGGCTTGACACCCCGACGTATTAAGAAATGAACTTTCTTTGGGAAACCCTTTTCTCAAAAAGGGTTTCCCCAAATCCCATCCCAAAAACTTTCCGGAAAGGGGGACGGATTTATGGAACGGATCTGGGCGACCGCATGGGCGTTTTCGGTCATGTGCATCATCTACACGGTCTGCAAAATTGCAGGGCTGGAATGGGCGGCGGACCGGCCGTGGAGCGAAGTGATTTTCTTCCTCTGCGTGGCCGTGGCGATTATCGTATCGTTCTTCCTGCGGAAGAAAATTGCCGCGCTGTACCGGAAAATCAAAGATAAATTGTCATAATGCAGAGGAATTTCAGCTATGTATATTGATTCCAACGGAAACAAATGGTTCAAGGGAAATATCCACACCCATACCACGCTTTCGGACGGGCGGATGTCCCCTGAGGATTCGATCGCGCTTTACCGGAAGAACGGCTACGACTTTCTTGCGCTGACCGACCACTGGAAGGTGTCCGAAACGGCAGTCACCGACGACGGAATGCTCCTGCTCGCCGGATGCGAATACGACGTCGGACGCAATGTCCGCGACGGGATTTTCCATATCACCTCGCTCGGCTGTACGGAAACGCCCGTGTGCGACCGCAGCATGACGCCGGACGCGATCATCCGTGAAATCCACCGCTGCGGCGGCATTGCCAGCCTCGCGCATCCCGCGTGGTCGATGAACACCTGCGAACAGCTCCTTCCCGTGATTGACGGGGAAGTGACCCCGCTGTTCGGCGCGGACGTGACGGAAATTTTCAATTCCGTATCCGACCTGCCGCGCAACTGCCGTCCGTATTCGGGGATTGTCCTCGACCTCATGGCGGCGCGCGGATATTTCACCAGTCCCGTGGCGACCGACGACACGCACTGGTACGAAAAGGAAGCCTGCCTGAGTTATATCATGGTGCAGGCGGAGGAATGCACGAGAGAAGCGATTCTGGAAGCGATCCGCGCGGGACGGTTCTTTGCGACACAGGGGCCGTTCATCGACGTGAAGAAGGACGGCGACACCGTGGTGGTTCACTGTTCGCCGGCGGAAGCGGTGGTGTACTTCACGGATACGGCGTGGTGCGGCCATCGCGCGGACGTGGGTCACGGGATCACGGAATCCAGCTTCAAGATGACGAACGAAACGTTCGTGCGCGTGGAAGTCATCGACGCGGACGGAAAAACCGCGTGGGGCGCGTATATCGGACGGTAAAAGGATGATTCATGGGGAAAAAACTTTTTTCAAAAAGTTTTTTCCCCATACCCCTTTTTCAAAAACTTTCAGATGGGAAAGGATAGGACTTATGAAAAAATCTTGGTTAACCGGATTTGTATCAGTGGTATTAGGATTTTCCCTCGCTGTTTCGTCTGCGGCGGCAGTTCCTTTTGTACTTGGTGACCTGACGAACGATGGAGATGTCACGGAAGAGGACAGCGCGGTTCTGAAACGGTATTTTGCCGGACATTATAGAGAAAAAATTCCGTTTGATATTGATAAAGCGGACGTTGACGGTGACGGATATCTGACACGGCAGGACGGAATGCGTCTTGCTCGGTATACGGACGGATGGAAATCGGAGAGAGAATATTTTTATTCCAAAAAGACCGGTTTTTCGGTAAATCCGCAGATTGTGGAGGATGGAACAGTTGGCTATAAGGCGGGACTTGCAGGAACGGTATATTATTACTACAGCAAGGATGGAAAGAACCCCGACACAGACGAATTCTCAGCCAATTACGACTATATTTCGGCGAATTACAAAGGCGAGATACAGACAAACGGAATGTATGAGACGATGAATCCAGAGGAAGCGTATACGGCAAGCTATCCGTATATGGTGTTCCGGTTTGTTGATGAAACAGGGAAGAAATATACACCGGTGACGGTGGATACTTCGGATAAATCTGCTGATGATCTGGAGGGGAACGGATTTTCTACTGTACCGTATCTTGCGGATGAAACGACAATTAAGTTTATAGCGGCACAGGCGGGAACAATCTACTGGTGTTACCTGAAAGACGGAAAAGAATTGACTGCGGCGGAATTTAAGAAAATTTATGCAGAGACAGCGGGAACTCATTGCGGAAACGCAATTATTTCCTCGGGAAGAACTCTTTCTTTTGCATTAAAAGGTTCGTATCTTGAGGAATATCCATATGTTGCATTTATGATAAAGAACAAGAATAACGCTTGTTATGTGCCGGTGATTCTTCCGGTAGGGGATAATGGTTTTGTGGATAAACCAGCTTTGAAGAATGTTGGAACAGTATCTTTTAAATCAAGTATTTCGGGTATGCTATATTACTATTACTCTGAGACATCTGATCTTCCGGCACCCGATGATTTCAAAGGTGAATATAACAAAGCAGAAGTAGGAAAGTATATCGACGTAACCAAGAACAAGGTGGATACTTTTGATTACGATGTGAACGAAAGTGAAGATTATCCGTACCTTATCATTGCGCTCAGGAACTCCGACGGCTACTATATGCAGCCCATCGCGCTGAATATCAACTACCAGACCGGCTTCCGTAATCTTCCGGAGATTGTGGATGAAGGCACTATCCAATTCCGCACTGAGGATGGCG
The DNA here is from genome assembly GCA_015065295.1 of Oscillospiraceae bacterium. Classification (GTDB taxonomy): domain Bacteria; phylum Bacillota; class Clostridia; order Oscillospirales; family CAG-272; genus UMGS1696. The sequence continues at coordinate 4,314 of SVQN01000005.1, read as the reverse complement.
GCGAAGTCATGTATTACTACAGTAAGAGTGATACAGTGTTAAGTAGTTCTCAATTCCGCGAACATTACGATACTCTCGCAAACCGCTATAAGTATACGATTGACGTAGACGATGTTTGGGAAAAGATAGAATACAATATGAGCTATGCATCAGACTATCCATATATGGTTTTGATGTTTATTGATAATCAAGGAACAGAGTACACTCCTTATGTATTTGATTTGAATACAACTTTTAATACTGGCTTTATTATAGCTCCGTACATCATTGACGATGCGGTTTACTTCAAGACTGAATCTGCAGGTGAAGTATGGTACTTCTACGCAAAGACCGAATTATCCCTCGCGGCTTCTGAGTTCGAGGAAGAATTCGACGATGCTCGTTATTACAGCACAGAAACGGTTCGTGCAGGTAGCCTTGATAAATTTGAACTTGATGGAGATATCCTCGACGATTATCCCTATATTGTTCTCGCTTTCCTTCCCGAAGATAATGAGGATACTCGCAAGTTCTGTTTCCCGGTTGTTCTTGACATCGAAGAAGGTACTGCGGGCGGTACCGGTCTGAGTGTAGATTCTATTACCGCAGATGAAGTTGTTGTTACGACCGACATCGACGGTAAGGTTTACTGGTACTTCTCTAATACTTCCTCGGTCAACAGCGATAAGTTTGAATCCCGTTATGAAGATGCGTCGGATTATGACTACGAAAACTGCGACGACGGCGAAGAAATTAAAATCCCTGTAGATGAAGACGATGGGTATAGTTATCTGGTCGTTTGTATCAAGGTAACGAATGCCGATGGCAAGGAAGTGTATCTCACGCCTGTGGTCGTTGACCTTGATGAACGTACTTCCGACAAAGGGGAAGAAGACGATGGTTCCACAACCAACAAGACAGGTCTGGAACATACGTCCATGCAAGACGATTACAACAATCATATTTTGAAATTCATCTCCCATTATGACGGGACGGTAACCATCACACTGAAAGCTGGAATAATTGAACAGATACTGACAACCATTTCTGTATCAAAAGATGAAAGTTATGAGTATAACTACAGTGCGATCTATGATATGCTCACGGGCGAGTATCTCTCTCAGCTGGTCGGTAGCGGCAAAGCGGCATACATTAAACTTCAGCTAAAAACTGCTTCTGACACTTATCGTACAATTTCTATCCCGATTGTTGACTAAATCTTTACAAATTCAAGGACACGACATCATGCTTGTATTTCTCTCCATATTTTCCACACTTGCCCCGCAGACGTTCGATTTCGGTGTAATCATCGCCGTGATCGTCCTGTTTTCGGCGGCTGGCTGTGTAATCAATGCGAAATAACGGAATACCATCAAAAAAGACGTGCTGCGGCACGTCTTTTTTACATAAATACAAATTACAGCAATTTCATAAAAATATGCAATACAGCGCGAATCCTTCGTAGGGACACGGCGTGCCGTGTCCGCCAAAGGGTCTGAACATAGCATATTTTGTCAATTAACCGTCCGATTTTGGATGGATTTCCGACAAAATATCGTTTACCCAAATTGATCGACGGACTACGAATCGCCATTTTTTGTTTTGCATTTTTGGGGTATCACTCTAATAACGAAACTTGTCGTTAACCCATGGTTCATATTTGTTTACTGTGCTTTTTGGGATAATTAAGGCATTTTAAATCCGATTTTTTCGAAAACCTATACATTTTGTCTGAAAAAACTTCGTGAATTTTCCGCTATCGCTTGCAATTTCTTCCGGGATGGTATATAATACATACGTCTACTTAATTATTAAATGCCGGGGTTACGGGGAATCCCGCATTTATTTATCTTTAGTAAACCAAAATTCAGAAAAGGAGAACATTTTTATGAAGAAACTGTTCAGCGTTCTGCTCGCGGCCGTTCTCGCAGCAGGCACCATGGTTCTTCCCACCGCAGCGGCGGACGGCGATATCGTTTATCTCCAGACATTCGATAACGTCGCTTCCTATGACGATCTCGGCTGGGAAATCGTGGAATCCCTTACCACCAACACTTCGACGTATACCGTCGAAAACGGTGCGCTCACCGTCGATAACCTCGGCGGCAACGACTCCTATACCGTCGTTGTTCCCGCATCCGTCATGGACGAAGTCAACAAGGGCGACTATACCGTCGGCTACGACTTCACCCTTCTCGAATCCGGCGATACCGCCCGTTACCTTGCTATGCTTCTCAACTATGACAGAGAAGTCGGCAACACCTACAACTCCCTCCACATGCGTATGAAGGGTTACGCCGACTGGCAGAACCGCTTCGTCGGCACATGGAGCGCGAACATGGACACCAGCGGCGGCTATCAGGGTCTCCCGCTCTTCACCGCCAAGGATGACGGCGCGATCTCCAACCGTCTCTTCGGTCTCGCTTATGACGACACCAAGAACGTTATCGCAGGTCAGACCATCCGTTACGAAATGCGCGTTTCCAATACGGACGGCTATGTTGAAGTTTATATGAACGGCGTTCTGATTTCCGGTACCGACGAAGCCGGCTGGGATCAGTTCACCTGGGCATCCGAAGACTATTCCGAAATCTGCCTCAAGTCCGGCGGTTCCATCCTCGGCACCGTTGACAACATCGTTGTTGCCAAGGGTCTCGGCATTCCGGAAGGCACTCTCCCCGCAGCAGGCGGTTCTTCCGCATCCGCTTCCGGTCTCCCGGCAACCGAATATGATTCCATCGCCAACTACGCAGGCATCAAGCCCGTGATCGACGGTAAGATCGACGCAATCTGGGACGCTACCGCAGCTCAGGAATCCACTTACCCCGGCGACCGTGACGGCGAAGGCATCTCCGGTTACACCAAGATCCTCTGGGACGAAGACTGCATCTACTACCTCGGCGTAGTCAATGACCCCACCACCCTCATGGAAGCAAATCCGTCCGGCACCGACTCCATCGACTTCTGGGTTTCCGAAACCTTCTCCGATGAAATGGGCTACCCGCTCCCGGGCGACTATCAGATCTCTCTCAGCCCCTACAACACCGTAGGCGGTTACTACATCGGCAATGAAGCGGCTCCCACGTCCATCAAGGAACACGCGGCTGTGATCAACGGCGACGGTACCTACGTCCTCGAAATCGCTATGCCGTGGATGGATCCCGACTTCACTCCCGCAGCAGGCTCGGTTATCGGCTACAACGCATCCTTCAATAACGACATCGACGGCGACGCTGCCCGCGACTCCTGGACTTCCTGGGTTGAATGGAACGGCATGCCGTACTGGTCCGACTCCATGTGGCTCGGTCAGGTTGAACTCGTAAAGGCAGACGTTGCCGTAGCGGTTGACGAAGCTCCCGCAGCGGAAGCAGCTCCTGCAGCACCCGCAGCACCGGCACAGGCAGAAGGCGAACTCCAGAACCTCTGCCTCGGCGCAACCATCACCGAAATCTCCGGTCTTGAAACCGAAGGCGCAAACCTCGGCGAAGCTGCCATCGACGGCGACCTCGCTACCCGCTGGTCCTCCAACACCTCCGACGACGCACACATCATCATCGACATCGGCCAGCCCCTCCCGATCGGCTACGTTGAAATCCACTGGGAAACCGCTTGCGCTCAGGACTACACCATCGAAACCAGCTCTGACGCTGCTTCCTGGGACGTTCGCGCAACCGTAACCGGCAACACCAAGGGTACCTCCCCCGCGTCCGCAGACTGCATCGTTGTACACGAATGGGAACCCGCAACCGCCCGTTACATCAAGATCAACTGCACCAAGAGAAACACCGAATGGGGCAACTCCATCTGGGAAGTTGTCGCTCGTAAGGCAGCGGACACCGTAGTATCCACCGCACCCGCAGCATACCCGGCATCCGCGGCTGAAATTCCGGCAGGCTCCGTTCTCATCAACGGCGAACGCATCGGTCTTGAAGAAGGCTGGGGCGGCAACGCAGCGGCAGGCCGTGACGCAGCATTCGACGGCGACGTAAATACCTTCTTTGACCCGCTCGGAACCGGCGACGGCTGGTGCGGTATCGACGCAGGCGAAGAAATGATCCTCACCAAGGTGATCATCCATCCGCGTGACGCATGGGCAGCACGTTTCAACGGCGCGACCATCGAAGGCGCGAACGAAGAAGACTTCAGCGACGCTGTTATGCTTTACATGAGCGTTGAAGAAGCAGGCGAAGTTACCTTCATCGACGTAACCGACGAACTCGAAGAAGCGGACAACACCGGTTACCGTTACTTCCGTTACATCAACTACACCAACCACGGCGACGTTGCCGAAGTTGAACTTTACGGTAAGGCAGCAGACGGCTCCAACCCGACTTA
>SVQN01000075.1 GCA_015065295.1 Oscillospiraceae bacterium | reverse complement strand
AGCGGTAGTCCCATACGGTGATTTCAACGGCTTCTTCGCGGTCGTACATGGTGCTGTTGAAGAGGTGGATCACACGGGTCTTGCCGCGTCCGCGTTCGGTCTGCGGGAACTGATAGCCGCGGCTGTGTTCCACGCCGAAGCCAACGCCGCCGCCTTCGGAATTCGTGAAGTTGTTTTCGTCAAAGGGAACGGAAGAAGTGTCGATTCTGTCCGCGATTTCGCGCAGTGCGCTGTTGGCGGAAATGTTGATGCCGGCGAGAGAATCCTGGAAACGTCCGAGCGCATATTCGCGGGTTTCGATGATGCCGGAGCCGGGAAGAATATCGTGGAAGTGGTTGAACAGAACGTTTTCCCACGAGTTTTTGAAGATTTCGGTACGGGTCGGCGCGCCGGTCAGGGCAGTGGAAGCCGCCGCGTAGAATTCGGATTCATAGGAACGGTCTTCCGCAATGCGGTTGGCCATCTTGACACGGGTCTGAGTGGTGTAGCATCCGGTGAAAACGAAGTTGATTTCACGGTCGGTGATCGGGAAGTTTTCGCGGATGGTATTGACATCATCGAAGAACTTGTGGAGGGTACCGAAGACCAGCGTCGGGTAAAGCGGGAACGTCATGTCGTCCATGAGACGTTCCACGTCGTTTCTGGTGGGACCGCCGCCGTGGTCGCCGACACCGTAGAGGAACAGGTTCGCATGGGAATTGTTCTTCTGGCAGAAGAGAGGCGTGTCGATAAATTCGCAGACGCCGATGCTGCCGTTGTAGCTTTTGGAGTCACGGTAAACGAGGACTTCCTTGCCGGATTTTGCTCTCCAGCGGTAGAGATCGGGCTGATCGTCGTTGGCTCTCATGTGGTAGTAGTAGTCGATGCCGCCGTTCCGGTCGATTTCGGGGCAGTTCCAGTTGTGACCGAAGGTATCCGGAGAGAAGTCGATGCGGATGGAGTCGGGATCAATGTCAAAGAGGTTGGAGAGATACCGCTTGGTGTAGAGAATATGGCGGGAGAGGGACTCGCCGTTCGGCATATTCTTGTCGGTTTCGGTCCATGCGGACGCGGAAATTTCCCAGCGGCCTTCGTAGATGCGCGCCTTGATTTCGTCGATCATTTCGGGCGCGAACTTTTCGATGATGCGGTAGGTGGATGCCTGCGACTGTGCGAATGTGAAGTCCGGGTATTCCTTCATGAGGTTGAGGATGGTGCGGAAGGTGTCCACGGTGACGGACGCGGTTTCCTGGAAGCCCCACATCCAGTTCATGTCGATGTGCGCGTGAGCAACGCAGTATACCTTGAGGGACTTTGCGTCTGCGGAAAGGTCGGCGAGCGATTCTTCCATTGCAAGAACGTCTGCCTTGACGAGCGTACCGTTTTCGTTCAGACCGGCGATGAGCGCGTCGAGCGCACCGGAAAGACGGTCGTCAAAGCATCCGCCGCGGGTGGAAGAGAGGCAGGCCATATACGCCAGTTCGGCGTAAGTGCGCTGTGTCCAGTAGCTGGTGCCGTGAACGGACTGAAGCCGCTTCAGTTTGTCGATAAGAGTCATGAAAATCCTCCTGAAATAGAGTTTTGTGAATTTCGTACATGGGAAATGTCCTGAGAATACGGACACTCGGTTAAAATAATTATATCAGAAAATGTGAGGAAGTCAAGAGGATTTTTCAGGAGTTGCGGAAGAATCTGTACGGAAGTAAATTCTCAAAGTAAGTTCCACAGTAATGTCTGTCTCGCGGCGTAACATTCAAAGCGATCAGACAACTGTATCTAAAATAGTACTAAAAAAGTACACTATTACTGCTGCCAATGTCCATGATCTTCCCGCAATGAAAGAGATTTTTCGGGCACTGGATAACCGGCTGATCTTTGCAGACAAAGCCTATGTGGATTCCGAACTGAAGGAAGAGCTCACACAGAAGAACGTCTGGATTCTGACTCCGTACAAAAAAGTAAAAGGAGAGGCGGAAGCCGTGTCGCAATTTCTCCGTGCCGGACGTGACCTCTGGTCATCGGCAGTCAGCTCGGTACGGCAGGGGATTGAGTCGTTTTTCAACTGGCTCGGCGAACATTTTGATTTACAGCACGCTTCCAAAGTCCGTTCTTCCGCCGGGCTTTATGTCTTTGTCCTTGCTCGCCTTTCCGCTGCTATTTGGATCTTTTTCTATTCTTGATTCGCATTAATAATTGGAATGTGAATAGCCTCAGAAAGTTAGACGAGTTTTTTAACGATAGGATGCTTCAGAACTGTGTAATCAGTGGAGCAAATAATGTCATCGGACATCCTCATATGGGATGTATTTCCAAGTGGTTTGAGAAAGAACAGGACGAATGTGGCTATAAAGGGGAGATCAAGGCCTGCATTATTACAGTGAATTTCAGAGGCTCTGATTATTTCCCGGCCGATCTGGATACAATTACAGGTATTGTACATCTTATCGGTGATTATTTCTGTGATTACCAGAACTTTTTCGGACTGTTTAAGGAGGATCGTGAATACTGTGTTGCATATTTCGTGATCAACCCGTTAAATCTTAGATATGGTGCGCCTCATCCGGTCAGTGTTCTTGAAATTACGAATCTCTGCCATATGTCCCGCCTTGACAGGAGTTACAGAGGTTTTCTGAAGCCGCTGTTTCCGCTTGGAAACCTGCTGGAGGATGACGATGATGATTTCGATGAAGATGATGACGATTTGCGTGATGAGCATGATTGCGAGGATGACGATGACTGGTGTGACGAGGATGATTTTGATGAAGATGATGATGAATGGGAGGACGACGAAGACTAAATCGTAAAACTCCCGCAGTTCAAGCAGATAGTATAGCTTTGAAACAAGCAGCCGTCTGCCTGAATACAATATACCGGAGGATATACCATGAACACACCCACCATCACCGTTTTACTGGTGAACCCTTACGAAGCCCCGAAATCGATCGAAATTCCCGCTGACCTTTCTGCCTATCAGAAACTCGTCGGCGGCACGATTCAGGCGATCTATCCCTCAATGGAGGATCCGATCGCCTTGATCTGCAACGATGAAGGCAAGCTGCTCGGCCTGCCCCTGAACCGTCCGCTATTCGACGACGAAGGCAACCTCTACGACATCATCGCAGGTACCTTCTTCGTTGCTGGACTGTCGGACGACGATTTCGCATCTCTCTCGCCGGAGCTGATACAGAAGTACAGCGATCGTTTCAAAACTGTATATCTGTTCTGATAACAGGGCAATAGTAGAAAGAAAAACATAAAGGAGGAATCCATTTGGTTGTATATAAAAATGAACAGAAACGCATCCTCACAGTCTGGCTGACGAATGAGGACCAGCAGAACACTGCCTACATGGCATCCCTGCAGCCGCTGATCCGGGAATGGAGTGCGCAGAAATATCTGCCGGTGATCTTTCGTTCAGGCAAAGAAAATCTGGAAGAGAATACTTCAGCTATGCTGAAACACAACCGTGAAGTGACAGTACGCAGGGAAATGGAACGTGAGAAATCGTGAGAATATCAAACAGGCAGGAGAGTCCGCGAAGGGTTCACCTGCCTGTATTTTCCACAACTGTATAATTTTTTATTCCAGCAGCATTGCCGCACGTTTGCGTACCTGCTTTTCAATCATCGTCAGCCGCTTTGCCGGCAGATTGTACCGCGAATGCCGGCGGAAACGGAATTCCAGCAGATGCCGCAGCTTTTCTTTCCGCGGCACGGTCAGCACCGCTCTGGCTTCCTCAATAAAGTCGTCATACACGGATGGCCGCAGAGTTGCCGCGTATTTTTCCAGTGCCTCATCGCTTTCCCATGCTGCATAACCCGCAAGATTGAACAGAGAATTTCCATGGTCAAACAGCGGTGCAGGAGCGACGATTTCGTTGGTATGGTTATCTACAAGAAAACCAAAATTCTCGAAATGGCGGTCGGTATTGCAGATCACCGCGTCAAACAGAAACATATCGTTCAGTGCAGATATATACGGTTCACCCAATGACCGATAATACTCCCTGACCATTCTCATACCCCCAGAACGGATAATCCGACCAACGGGCATATAGGCATAGTCCTTGCTGGTGAACAGTTCACAGGTCGAGCAAAGGATGTTTTTCCATTTGGAAAGATTATAGGGAACAGCAGTAATTCCCATCACTTCCGCGATCTGTGCGGCATAAAATTCGGAATACGGCTCATTCCCCGTATTGGACGCACCGGATGTACCGCCTTTGTACAGATAAATCTTGCCGCCGATTCGCCGCCAGCACTTCGGCAGCATTCCGTTTGTGGTGAATTCGGGGCTGGACAGAAGAGAAGAACGGATACTGCTACCGTATCCTGTGAACACGAGGCTGGCAAGGACATTGCTGATCGGATTGTCGTACAGATTCACACGATCAAACGTGTCACCGGAATCTTCTGTAGTGACCCAGTAGCAGTCGTTCAGAGAAAGCCCCTTGCAGATTGCAACGATCTTCATGGGGCGGTTGATGTTCAGACCGCATTTTGCCAGCAGATCGTGGACATGGGCACGGTTTTTGGGAATCGTTCGATGTCGAATCCAGCGATCGAGTTCTTCTTCGGAAACGGTATTGATGTCCCCCGGGAGAAGTTTTCTATGTGCTTCATCGAACCATGTGATCCGATACTCCGGATCGGCAGAGTCCGCGTTTGCTGTAAAGCGGAGAAGGGGTGTATCGAAATGTTTTAGAATATATTCCATGATTGAGTTGACCTCCTTTGAGGCAGAAAGAGGATAGATATATTATACCAGTTTTCCGTAAATAAATCAATGACAGGATTCAGAAACGACTGCGTCTGTATAATCAAAAAAACAGCGGAAACCTCCAGAAATGCCCAAAAACCAAAGCGTCACGGTATCGTATAATCCCGTGAATTTTGCAGACAATAATCCCGCAGGCAAAAATGTATGCAAAAGGAGAAACAAGAAAATGAAAGCAACCGGAATTGTCCGCCGCATCGACGACCTTGGTCGGGTCGTTATCCCCAAGGAAATCCGCCGTACCATGCGTATCCGTGAAGGCGACCCGCTCGAAATTTACACCGACCGCGAGGGCGAAGTCATCTTCAAGAAATACTCCCCCATCGGCGAACTCGCGCAGTTCGCCTCCCAGTATGCCGAAACCCTCGCCAAAACCTGTGGTATCTCCGTCGTGATCTGCGACCGTGACGCGGTGATTGCCTGTGCCGGTATTCCCAAACGGGAGTACACCGACCGCAAACTCACCGCCGAAGCCGAAAAAATCGTCGAAAACCGTCAGTTTTACGCTGCCGGTGAAGACCCCGTCCTTCTGACCGACGGCGGCAGCCTGACGATCCGCTGTCTCATGCCCATCATCACCGAAGGCGACCTCACCGGCTGTGTCGCATCTGTTACCGATCCCGACAGCGATGCCAAGCCCATCGCGCCCGATCTGGAGGCCAAGCTCATCCAGACCGCCGCCGGTTTTCTCGGCAAACAGCTGGAGTCGTGAAAAAAGAGAATTGGGGAAAACCTTTTTAAGGAAAAGGTTTTCCCCAAACCCCTTTCCAAAACCTTTTTGAATTGGAAAAGGGGATTTTTTACTTAATCAGCGTATACTTGCCGGATTTCAGGGTGTCGATCAGCTGGCTGACCGAGGTGATCGGTTCGTCTGTGAGAATTCCGCCGTCGGGAAGATGATCCGGATTGTGGTGGTCGGTGCCGGAGGTTTTGATTACTCCTGCCTGTGTCGCCCACAGTTCCGCAACATCGTTATGCGAATTGTGTCCCGGATGGCCGTTGAACACTTCGATTCCGTCCACGCGGCGAGGGTCGGTCACGGTCATGCCCGTGCGGAACGGGTGCGCCTGAATCGTCAGAAGACCGTCCTCACGCGCCATTTTGATGTAATTCCCGATGCCCATTTTATGGATATCACGGTGATTCATCAGATAATCCCGGTCGAATCCGAACACCAGATAGTCGTTCGAGTTCTGCGCGAACCGGAGTTCCATCCCCATGAGGATCGTCAGCCGGTCTCCCGCCGCTTCGGTCAGGATATCGTATGCGCGGTACAGCTTATCGACTTTTGCTTCCCATGCGGCATCGTCGTCATCGTTCGATGCGGGGCAGAAGTGGTTCGTCAGGCAAACCGTCGTGTAGCCCGCATCCGTATATTTCTTCACAATGCCTTCCGCCGATTCGCTGGAACATCCCGACGCGTCACGGCTGTGACAGTGCAGTTCGGTTTTGATTTCCATGAAATCCCTCTTATCTTTCCACCAGAAGCGTTACAATTTCAAACGGCTTGACGGTCAGCGAAACCGTACCGTTGTCCAGCGTGAGTTCTTCCTTGACTTCTTCCAGCATATTCGTGCGGTATACGCGCTTTGCACCGTGCAGGGCAACCTTGCAGTTGGTGAGATTGCGTTCGCATTCGTAGAGGCGGAGTACATACGCACCCGGAACATCTTCCGCGTTCTTGACCGCTTCGCAGATCACGTTCGGAGCGGAAATCTTGCAGAGCTGGGGAACGTTCATTGCGCCGTCTGCCTTGACAACGGGCGTGTTCAGGATGTATGCAGGCTGAACAACGGTTTCCGCAGAGAACGCGCCGACGTGCGGGAGCAGGGAGTAGGTCATATAGTGAACGCCCTTGTCACCGGTGGTGTCGGGACGGCAGCCGCCCTTGTGGAGCGTCAGGCGCATATCGGAGCCTTCCACGGAAATACCGTACTTGCAGTCGTTGAGGACAGCCACACCGTAACGGCTTTCGGAAATATCGGACCACTTGTGGTTGCAGACTTCGAACTTCGCCGATTCGAGGGAGGTGTTTCTCGTCGTCGGACGTTCAACGTGACCGAACTGGATTTCGTTTTTCACGGTCATTGCGCGGATATCCACATCGAAGCCGGCCTTGAGCAGGTGACGGCGTTCGTTCCAGTCGATCTTCATCTGATAGTCGATGCGCGGATCGCCTGCGTAGAACACGGTGTCAACGACAGCGGTGGTCGCGCGGCCGATCTTGTAGGTATTGCGGATACGGTATTCGACCGCACCGTCGGAAACGACTTCGCTGGAAACAAGCGCGGTCACGGGCTGCATCTTCAGGAAGATATCGTCTTCGATTTCCCAGTTGTCGTATGCCGTCGGCATATCTTCGGCAAGCCAGAGCGTACCGAGGGATGCGCCGCCCGCACGCTTGACTTCGCGGTTCACGCGGATGTCGTACAGGGAGGAGATATAACCGTTTTCGTCAAATTTAACTTTGTAGTACGGAGTGGTCAGTACGCCGTCTTCCACTTCGAAGGTCTTGAAGACACGTTCTGCCGGAGCCGGTTCGGTTACGTCGAAGGTCAGTGCGCTCATCGCGGGAACGATAGCCTGAACGGCGGTCTTTTCGTTGCCGTCCACATCGGTGTAAACCTGTGCGGGCTTGCCGGCAATGCCGATGGCACCGTCAAAGTCGATGACACCCGAACGGTCGAAGGACAGCGGGTTGTATACGGAAACCTTGCCGTCGGCCGCTTCGGTCAGCTTTGCGGCGTATGCGTCGGTGATCGCCTTGGTTTCTTCGATCAGGGCGGTCATTTCCGCTCTTGCCGTTTCGTTGACCTTCGGAATGGACGTGCCGGGGAGGATATCGTGGAACTGATTCTTGAGCAGTACCTTGTACAGATCGTCGCGGCGTGCGTTCACTTCTTCGTTGGAGAGAACGTTCATCAGTTCCATCGTCTTGAGGGCAGTTTCGGCAACGCGGTTGTTCTTCTTGATGTCGTGCATCTGGGTAAGGGTACCGCGGTGGAATTCGAGATACAACTCGCCGTCATACACGGGCAGCTTGTCCTTACGGTCTTCGAGGGTGTGCATATATTCAGATGCCGTAGTCGGCTTGATTTCCGGCATACCTTCCACATCGGTCACACGCTTGAGGAATTCGAGCATACCGTAGGTCGGACCGCCGCCGCCGTCACCGAAGCCGTACGCCGCGAGACGCTGGTAGTTCGACTTCTTGTCGCGGATTTCGCCGACCGCGCCGGTCAGAGTGGACACGTCGGGCATCAGGTGCATCCGGTTGAGGTGGGTGATGACCTCGGTGCCGTCCATCCCGCGCCAGCGGAAGGTGTCTGCCGGGAACTGGTTCAGGTCGTTCCAGCTCATTTTAGTGGTGTAGAAATACTTTACGCCGGATTCCTGCATGATCTGCGGGATCGCTGCGTTGTAACCGAAGGTATCGGGCAGCCAGAATGCGTCGGAGCGGTAGCCGAGGTGCTGCTGGGTGAACCGCTGACCGTACAGGAACTGACGGACCATGGATTCGCCGCCGGTAATGTTGCAGTCGCATTCGACCCAGACGCCGCCGTTGGGTTCGTAGCGGCCTTCGGCAACGCGCTGCTTGATGCCTTCAAAAATGTCGGGATAATATTCGCGCATCCAGTCGAGGTGCAGGGCAGAGGACTGAATAAAGGTATATTCGGGGTACATATCCATCAGCGTGAGTGCCTGCGAATAGGTTCTCGCACACTTGCGGACAGTTTCGGAAACCGGCCAGAGCCATGCGGTGTCCATGTGGGAGTGTCCCATCACGCCGATCTTGCCGCGGGAAGCGTCGCCGTGGGACTTTTCCAGTGCGGGAGCGAGCTTTTCGCTCATGATCGCGCAGGATTCGCGGATCTCGTCGGCAGATACCTGCTGCGGATCCTGAATGAGGTACGGGAATGCCGCGATCAGGCATTCGTGTGCCTTCATGGCGAGGAAGTTTTCGCCGGGGAGACGTGCCATCTGGAGAACGGTTGCCAGATCGAACAGGCAGTCGCGGACGACCTTGTCGAGCGTGCAGAACCGGATGCCGTTGTACGCGCGCTTGTAATCGGCGGTATCTTCGTCACGGCCGTAGTTGTCGTAGGGCTGCGTACCAGCGCAGAAGTGACCGGCATAGCATTCAAACGCGAGGTCGATGGTTTCACCGGCCTTTGCTTCCGCGTCCACGAACATGAAGGAATGGTCGCCGCCGAGGAAACGGTTTTTGGAGTTGATGATGCCGGCGGGCTTGCCGTTCTTGAAGCAGAGGATTTCAACGGCATTCACATCCGGAATAGCGCAGAGGATTTCGCCGTCCGCTTCTGCGGGAACGGTGATGGAGGTCTTCAGCCAGATGTTGGAGTATTCGCCGCCCCAGATGTAACCGGGAGCGATTTCGGTCATTGCGGAGTCATCCGGCGGGAGACGCAGATGATCGGCAGTTTCTAGAGCGAGAACCGCATCGGTTTTCGCAACGGATTTGAACAGATACCGGGCATAGATGTTCATGACGGAGTCGAACTTCTTATAGGTCCGGTCGATGTAGGCTTTGTTGTTCATGGGAAATTCCTTTCTCATATAAATTTGATACAAGTATAGCATACCCGGCGGATTTTTTCAAGATATCGCATTGAAAAACAGGGGAAAATGAAAAATCAATCTTGACAAACCGCAGGGAACCGCTATAATTATAATAAAAGGAAAGAAATTGATTTCCATGACAAAAAACCGCCTGTTCAGGCGGATGTATAATATAAAACAGGCAGGTGACTAAAATGAATTTCTTCATGGGATTTGACATCGGCGGTACGAAATGCGCGGTTGTCATCGGGGACGGAAGCGGAAATGTGATCGCCAAAACCAGAATCCCCACCAAAAACGTGACGGACACACTCGAACAGATTTTTGCAATTGCCGAAAACTATGCGGCGGAGTATCATCCGGTGTCCGTCGGCATCAGCTGCGGCGGTCCGCTCGATCCGGACGAAGGCGTGATTCTTTCGCCGCCGAATCTTCCCGGCTGGGATCACATTGAAATTGTCCGTATGGTGCGCGAACGTCTGAATCTTCCCGCCGTCCTTTGCAACGACGCGAACGCCTGTGCCCTCGCGGAATGGCGTTACGGTGCAGGACAGGGGACGAAAAACATGATCTTCCTGACCTTCGGAACCGGTCTCGGCGCGGGGATCATTATCGACGGAAAAATCTACAACGGCGCGAACGGAAACGCCGGAGAAGTCGGGCACATCCGTCTCGACCGCTTCGGACCGGTCGGCTACGGCAAACGCGGATCGTTCGAGGGCTTTGCCAGCGGCGGCGGCATTGCCCAGCTCGGAAAAACGGCAGCTGTCGAAAAACTCCAGTCCGGGAAAACGACCGGTTACTGCAAATCGTTTGACGAACTCGACACTGTGACCGCGAAGACCATCGCCGATGCCGCTGATGCCGGAGACGAAACGGCATTTGAAGTTTACGGACTCTGCGCGGAAATGCTCGGGTATGGTCTGTCGATTCTCGTGGACATCCTGAATCCGGAGAGAATCGTCATCGGTTCGATCTTCCAGCGTTCGGCGAACCTCCTCCGCGAACGGATGGACGAAGTCATGCGCCGCGAATGTCTCCCTATTTCGTATGACGCCGTACAAGTTGTACCTGCGGCACTTGCCGAAGACCTCGGCGACAAAGCGGCACTGGCTCTCGCACAATCCATTGTTACAGAATAAGAAAAGAGGACAATTATGGAAACAATCAAGGAACTTACCGCACGTTATCCCGGACTTTCCGGATGCGCGGCAGCTGTCGAAAATGCGGCAAACCTCATCATCGACTGTTACAAGAACGGACACGTTCTCTACACCTGCGGCAACGGCGGCAGTGCGGCGGACTCCGACCATATCGTCGGCGAACTGATGAAGGGCTTCCTCAAAAAACGTCCCGTGGATGTGGATTTCCGTGCAAAACTGGCGGAAGCCTATCCCGATCAGGCGGATTTTTTAGCGGACAATCTCCAGTGCGGACTTCCGGCGGTATCGCTCCACTCGCAGTCGGCACTCCTGACCGCCTTTGCCAACGACGTGGATGCGTCCATGATGTACGCGCAGAACATCTTCGCGCTCGGTAAGCCGGGCGATATCCTGATCGCCATCAGCACCTCCGGCAACTCGAAGAACGTTGTGAACGCCGCGAAAATTGCCAAAATGATCGGCGTGAAGGTGATCGCACTCACAGGAGCAAAGCCGTGCGCGCTGGACGCGCTGGCGGACTGCATCATCCACGTCGGCGACACGGAGACCTACCGCGTGCAGGAACTGCATCTTCCGGTATATCATTGGCTGTGCGCGCGTGTGGAAGAGGAATTTTATAAGGAATAATCATACATGAAGAACCAAAATGTGGGATTTGCATTTCTTTTGTTGGGACTGATTTTTGCCATACCAGCAGACGGTGCCATGTGGTGGATTGGAGGAATCTTGGGATTTATCGGCTTACTGTTTGTAATAGCGAATTCCGGTGCAGACAAATGATTTTTGGCGAATCCCTAAAATTATTTCAAGGTCGTGTCTCCCACAAGATACACGCCCTTTTTTATTGAATTCTATAATAACGTGAGTTCGCTGAGAAAAAATTTGATAAGAAAACGATCAAATCCGTAGGGCGGGGGCTTGCTCCCGCCGCAAAGAAATCCGGATATTCCGTTCCGGCGGGAGTAAACCCCCGCCCTACGATGAACCTATTGGAATTTCTATCGAACCCACGTTATAATATCAATTTTCGTCTTTCCAATAATATCCGGCAATGACAAAAAGAAAACCAATAATCACGATCAAGTCGGTTAATAAGCCTTCCACAAGGAATAAGTGTAAAGCGATTGTAAAGATCATAATAGCGATGCCTAACAGCATAATTTTAATACTTTTCATGAAAAAACTCCATATTGATTGAATGTAAAAAACGTCCGAATGTTTATTTCGGACGTTTTTATGTTTCAAATTAACCTTCGTAAGTATAACCGAGTTCAAGAGCCTTCTTGTTCTTTTCGATCAGTGCCGCCTTGGTCGCGGGGATGCTGGAAACGAGAAAGTTCGTGAACGCTTCGTAATCGAAAATGCCGGTTTCCTTGAGAATCTTGCCGAGGATGATGACGTTTGCGAAGCCTCCGAGCCCGTTTTCGTTTGCAAGACCGGTCGCCGGGATGTAAACCGCCTGGATGTCGGTACGTTCGGACTTCTTGTCGATCAGCGTGGAGTCACAGAAAATGGTGCCGCCGGCCTTGACCATCGGTTCGAACTTGTCGAACGACGGAAGGTTCATGGCGATGAGCAGATCGGGATTGGAAACGCTCGGAGAACCGATTTCTTCATCGGAAACGATGACGGTGCAGTTGGAGGTACCGCCGCGCATTTCGGGACCGTAAGAGGGGAGGAAGGTTACGTTCTTGTCCATGTACATCCCGGTTTTTGCCATCTGCTTGCCGGAGAACTGGATACCCTGACCGCCGCTGCCGGCGAAAATCATAGTTGTCGTCATTGCTTATTTCCTCCTTTACGCGTCGTCACGAACCGCTTCGGTGTCCTTGTAGGTGCCGAGCGGGTAGTAAGGCATCATGTTGTCGCGGAGCCACTGGAGAGCGTCGGTGGGCGTGAGACCCCAGTTGGTGGGGCAGGTGGAAAGAACTT
>SVQN01000074.1 GCA_015065295.1 Oscillospiraceae bacterium | reverse complement strand
TGCCTGCTGAAGTTTGATCTGATGGACAGTCTGTCCGTTCGTGGAGTAGTATTCGATTTCGATCGCGTCGCAGTCCACAGGTTCGCCGAGGTCAACGCGCATACAGCCGCCGTCGATGCGGAGACCGCCCGCGTAATATTTGGAACTGCCGTCGAAGAAGGTGTCGGGATTCTTGTCAAACAGGAATTCGCTGTCGCAGCCGCGCAGAGTGTACGTCCGCTGACCGAAGAACGCGTCACGCGCCGCCTGCACTTCCGGAATCGCGGTTGCACCGGAACGGCGGAGAGCACGTTTTTCGAGAGAATCGTTATCGAGCGCGAAACAGGTCGCTTCGTAGAGAGCTTCCGCATCGGCAGGGATATCACAGGTTTCGGCGGTACCGAGATACTGCGGAATTGCTTCCGTTTTGTCAAACGCTTCGCCGGTGTAGAGAGTTTTTCCGCTCTTGGTAACAACATCGCCGTCCGCCTGCACGAGCTTGATTTCCTTCGTCACGCCGTCCTTCGAGCGGATGACCTGATACGCGCCGCCGGTCGGTTCGTCGTCGCAAAGTACGCTGTCGCAGATTTCGACGAGATACGCACGGAACGGTGCCATCGGAAGCTCGACGGTTTCGCCGTACTTGAAATCGCCCTTGTACTGGACGTACGGATGACGGATCACCACAGAAACGGATTCGCACGGCTCCAGCCCGATGGATTCGTCAAGCGTGACGGAATACGTCTGCATTTCCCATGTCGCGTTGCCGGTGGTGAGGAACCGGCGTTTGCCGTCGCCGCGGACAACCGTGCTGGCTCCCTTGAAATCGGGCAGTTCCATGCCGTTCACGAGAATGGTGTTGTACCTGCGGTGGAGGTTATAGATGTTGGCGAGAATCGGCAGTTCGTCGTCGCGCATGAGCCACGGATTGCCGTAAATTTCGGGCGCAAGAATCAGCGAACGGCTGAACGCCTGATAGATGAGGTCGTCTTCAAAATAGTCGATGCACGAGGAAATGCACACACCGTGGTCTTCGGTGAGTCTCTGAAGTCCCGGAACATGGCCGCGGTTGAACAGGAACGCGCGGTTGTGCATCGCGGTCATGGGATTGGCGATATGGACATCGACGTAGGTTTCCGCACCGCCCCAGAGGAACGTGGTCGCATAGATTTCCGCTTCGCCGAGATCATTGCGGTGATTGAGCAGGACGAGATCGGGAACGTATTTCCGGCATTCCTGCATGGTTTCCGCGAAAACAGCGCGTTTTTCCGGACGAAGGCTGCCGCAGACGGTGTCGAATTTGAACAGAGCAAAACCGTAGTCACGGCAGAGAGAAACGATCAGTTCTTTCCGCGCCGCTTCTTCTTCGGGAGTGTCGCCGTAGCCGTCCGCACCGCCCCAGACGCCCATGCGGAGTCCTGCCTCTGCGGCCGCTTTCGCAACGGGGCCATAGCCGTTCGGGTACTGCTTCTGCAGCTTTCCCTTGGTGAAATCCGCGTAGGTACCGCGCGCACCGTCGAGGTTGCCGGCGTCCCATGCGTAGATATCGAGCTGCATATCGTATTTGTCACGCAGGTATTTGAAGAAATTGATGTTGATGAGGGTCTGTTCTTCGGTCGCGCCCTCGTTGGTATTGTTGATCCACGAAAAATACTGCGGATGCGACGGTGTTTTTTCGTCCGCACCGGATGTATATACAGTTTTTACAGCCATAATGTTCTCCTTGTTATTCCTGATATAAAACGAAAATCGCGCGCATTGCCGGAACCGTGACGGTTTCGCCGGGCTTGACGGGCGTTACGCTGCCGTCCGCGGGGTTCCAGAGTTCCGCATCGGACGCACCGTTGTAGGTGAGCTGTGCATCCGCGCGGGATTTGTTCGCAAGCATACGGATGGTTGTGCCGTCCCGCATGAATTTTGCGCGGAGGACGGTCGCGCCGGAGACTTTCTCATTGAAAACGCCGCCGTCCGCGTACAGTGTATCCACCATATCGCCGACCGTGACCTTCTCGAATTCCGGAAGTGCGGACAGATCGTTTTCCCCAAGGGAAGCCGGTACGCGTTCCATGAACTTTACGCGGATTCCCGCTTCCGCCAGTTCCGCGAGGGATTTCAGAGACGATTCCTTGATTACGTCGAGTTTCGGGATGAGGATCGTCTTCACGTCATGACCGGAAATTGATGCCGTTCCGGCGGTTTTCAGCGTTTCCGCCGCTTCCGCGAGGTCTTCGCTGTCGATAAAGTAATAGTCGAAGCCGTTTTCGTTCAGCGCGGTCGTGATCGCTTCGGTACTGTCCTGCGCGAGGGTGTCGCCGTCGTTCCATCCGGAACAGTACAGCGGCTTTGTCTTTGCCTGTGCGTCTTCGATGCCGTAATAGATAAACGTACCGCAGTCGTTCGGAAGTCCGTCCAGCATTGCGCGGAGACGTCCGACATATTCGTTGAACCAGCGGGTTTCCGCTTCGTTGGTGTAGCCGTTGAAGTAGGAATTCGTCACGCGGACACCGCCGAGGTACAGAAGTCCCATTACGGCGGTCATGTTGTTCAGCGGGTCTTTTTTGAATTCGTCCACGTTTGCAAACGGACAGATTTCGACCATCATGCCGTTGGTGTTGTTTTTCCGCACTGCCATCTGCGCGTAACGGGTCACGTTGTACGGATAAATTTCGGGATAGCAGTTCAGGATGTCGATTCCCGGATAGGATGCCGCCCGCATAACGCGGACAAAATCGCCGTACTGCTTGACATGGTGGGAAATGTTTTCTTCGAGAAGGTAGTGACCGGAGAACCCGCATCCGTGCGCTTCGCACCACGCGGAAAGCTGTCCGGAGTACGCTTCCGCCGCCAGTTTGCCGATCAGTTCGTAGAACTTCACGCGCACCGGGTACGCATTCGCGCCGCCTTCAAAGATCAGCGGAAGGTTCGGAAGAAGGCTTTCACCGTATTCGGATTCAAACGCTTCAAACAGACCGTCCACCCACGGAGCGAGAGCGTACGGCCACGTTTCGTAGTCGCGCACATACATGACGTGCAGGCTCGGTTCGTCCGTGAACACGTTCACCGCACGGGAGTACGCATCGGGGATGGCCTGCGCGATCGGCTCGAAGCACAGGTCGATAAACCGACGTACCGCCGCTTTGTCGAGAATGTTGATATTCTTGCGGAACGAACTGACGTTGTGCGTACTGTGCGATCCGGCGTAAGCATCCTTCACACAGAAGACGTAGAGAATTTCCTTTTCCGCAAGGTCGCATTCCACGAAATCCGCCGTGAATTCCACGGGCATCATCTGCCCGAACTGCACATAACTTTCGTGGATGCCGGGCGTTTCCACGGGATACTTTGCCGCCCAGACGATTTTATCCGATTCGTCGTCCAGACGGAATTTCGCGTGGGTCGGTTCGTAGGCAATCCGGCGGTGCATATAGATCCCCTTTGCGGCAAGCTCGGGATGTCCGTCGAGAACCATCCCGCCGCCCTGTCCGCTCGGATAGCCCATTTCGTCGTAGATCCAGAATTCCAGCCCCTTTTCGTCCATCGCGGCGAGGATATCCCGGAATTTCTCGATATTCGCCGGATTCGACGTGAAGCCGTTTGCAAACGGGACATTTGTGACCGCGCCGCCGTAACCGTAAGCGACGCCCTGATCCATCTGTGCGCGGTAATCCTCCGCCCAGCCGTGTGTCATCGGACTCACGCGGAACGTCCGGGGCGGATTTTCAAACTGCTCACAAAGTTTGGTTTTGTCGAACATTGTTGTGTCTCCTTTTCAAGATTTCCGTTTGGCTTATTATATCACAGGCGTTCGCTTTTTTCAATAGCGGAACACAAGAACAAAAAATACGGCTGTTCCTGTTCAAAGAAACAACCGTTTTTTCTTCAATAATTTACATTTCTCGACGCATACCGTGCCAGTTCCGCGATTTTCGGTGCGGCATGGTCGAAAAATTCGCGGTAGCTTTCGCAATACGAGAATTCCCCGAGTCCGTCCGCCGTGCAGGGTTCCCGGTATCGGGCACATCCGCCGCGGCACAGCCGGAAATACCGGCAGGTACGGCATTTTTCGGGTATGCTCCGTGACCGCCGCAGGAATTCCTGTGCCCGTTCCGTCGCGTACAGTTCCGCAATGGACGAATCCGCAATGTTCCCGAGCCGCCATTCGTCGAGAACATAGAAGTCGCACGGATACGCGCCGCCGTCCGCTTCCACAACAAGATTCTGCGAACACATCCCGTTCATCCCGCAGCATTCCGCCGGACGTCCGGACGCCAGCATGACAAAATTGTCGAACTCGCGTACACTGGTGTACTTGCCGTTCATGAAATCGTCGTAATAGTAGCCGAACGCGGTTTTCAGGAAATTCGCGTACCGCTTCTGGGACGGCGCGAACGAATCCCCGCCGCATTCCAGTCCGTCGATGTATTTAATAAATTGAAGGTATTTGTAATTTTTGCTGCGGAAATAATTGTAAATCTGCGAAATGTTCTTCGCCACAGAATCGGTCACGACGGTGAGAATGTTGTAGTCGATCCCGTATTCCCGGAACTTCCGGATGGATTCGTTGACTTTTTTGAACGTCCCCTCTCCGGCGGCGTCCCGTCTGGATTCGTCATGCACCGCGCTGTTTCCGTCGAGCGATACCCCGACGAGGAATTTATGATCCCGCAGAATCCCGCACAGTTCGTCAGACACATGGTAACCATTCGTCTGCATGGCGTAATTCACCGGAATCTTTTTGACATTGTATTTCTCAACGAATCCGGTGAACGCGCGGTAATAGTCCGCTCCCGCAAGCGTCGGTTCCCCGCCCTGAAAGGCAAACGTCACCTGTCCGGAGGCATACTCGAACACGCGGCGCACAAGGATTTCGGCGGTTTCCGCCGACATGATCCCGTAGGACGCAACTTCGCGGTGGTCGGTTTCGTCGTTGTAGAAGCAGTACCGGCAACGCATATTGCACAGACCGGACGCAGGCTTGATTAAAACGGAAAGCGGCGGCATAGGATTCTCCTGATGATAAATTAGCGTTTGTAATACGAAATATTGTCGATTTTCACGGTTCCGTCCGGGTAGCCGATCAGTTCAAAGAACAGCTTCTTCGAGGAATCGCTGTCGAGGTCGTTCCGGAACGTCCCGTCGTTGCGGTGGATCATGTAGGTGACGTTGAACGTCCATTCGGACGTACCGTCGTTGTTCATCACTTCGCTGAGCTGTTCCACCTGAATGTTGTACAGCATCTGCGGTGCGAACTGGACGTACGGCTCGTAATCCTCATAATACCGTTCGGTGAAATAGGTGTTGTACGTTTCCGCGTCTCCCGCGATGACGGTCTTGAAATAGTCGGTGAAAAATTTCACAGCGGGACCGTACGCTTCTTCCTCGCCCTCGAGGATCGCCTGCGAAACGGCACCGTTCTTGTAATAGACGTAGCGGTCGTACTGCATATACCGTTCGTCCTTGGTGGGGTCGAGGTCATAGTCGGTCGGATAGAAGCTGTAGCTGTACAGCGTATCCGAGTACATTGATGTCGGTTTGTCGTTCTTCGTATTCCGTTCAAACATCTGCGGATTCTCCAGCAGAATCCAGCTCACCGCGCCGAGCAGTGTCACCACGATGATCCCGATCAGCATCTTCCGCTTCTTTTGTTGTTTTGCATCCATTGATACTATAGCCTCTCTATATTTTTATTACCTTTTCCAGTCCAAAAAGGTTTTTGGAGGGGTGCGGGGAACCTTTTTCCTTAAAAAAGGTTCCCCGCGAAAAACTCTATTTGATTAACCAATGAATCTCTTGAGGTTCTGGAGACCGAGGGAGATACCCTTGAGGTTGTCTTCCATGCCTTCGAATTCGATGGTGATGAATCCGTCGTAGCCGGCTCTCTTCATGGTCTGGATGCTCTGGTAGATCTTTGCTTCGCCGTGACCGATGATCGCGCCGCGGATGTAGTTGCCCGCTCTGGTCTGGAACCAGCCTGCACCGGGGTTAACGTCCATACCGGACTTGAAGTGGAAGTCCTTCGCGTGTACATGGAATGCGTAGGGAGCCATGATGGAAACGGAGAGGCTCGGGTCTTCGTCCGCGCACATGAAGTTACCCATATCAACGAGTGCACCGAAGTTGTCGTGTGCAACGGTGTTGATGAGCTTTTCAACGCGTGCTGCATCCTGAGAGAAGTAGCCGTGGTTTTCGGTCATGGTGCGGACACCCTTCTGTTCTGCATAAGCAGTAACTTCACGAACACCCTTTGCGATGATCGGGAGTGCGTTGTCGTAGCCTCTGGAGTGCTTCTTGTCGGGACCGTAACCGCCGGCAACGTCGTGACGCATCATCTTGAAGCCGACTTCTGCCGCGTAGTCAACCATCTTCTTCAGTCTTGCGATTTCGCCGTCGAGGTCGGAAGCGAGGAAGTTTGCGCCGACTGCGAGAGCAACGGTTTCGAGACCGAGTTCCGCGCAGCGTTCCTTGATCTTCTTCGCGGAATCCGCTTCGTTCATGTACGCGCCGTCGGTATATTCGATACCGTCGAAGCCGATTTCCTTTGCCTTGTCGATGATGCCGAGATAGCCGAGGGATCCGAAGTATCCGCCGAAGCTGTAGGAAGATACACTTGTCTTCATATTGAATTCTCCTTGAAAAATCATATTTCAGCCGTAGCTGTTTCTTTCTCTTCTATTATAGCGGATATTCCCCGCGATTTCAAGATGATTCCCGCAAGAAATTGAAAATAATCTTAAAAAATGCTTGACACGGACGTGGAATATACTTATAATAGTACCTGTATACATTATCCAATTATGATTTCACCACATCAAGGAGTCAACACATCATGTACGAAAAGATCAAGGAACTTCTCGTTGAAGAACTTTCCATCAAGGCGGAAGATATCACCCCCGAATCCGAACTCGTGAGCGACCTCGGCATCAATTCCCTCGAACTGGCTGACCTCGTTCTCCTCTGCGAAGAAAAATTCGACATCGAAATCGGTGACGACGTCATCCACAAGTTCATCACCGTCGGCGACGTTGCAGACTACCTTTCCGAAGTTGCTGAATAATTAATTTGAATTTCTCGGGGAAGGAACTTTTTGAAAAAAGTTCCTTCCCCGAACCCCATCTTCAAAAACTTTTCATCTGGGAAAGGGATAGGATATGGCTGAAAATAAAAATTCTCTCATCAACGTGAGAGGAGTCAATTTCCAGAATACAACGCTGGACGGTACCGTGGACGCGCTGCTTGCGGGTGTGCGTGAAAAGCGTCAGACCGCGCTGTATACGCCGAACTCGGAAATCGTGCAGGCGTGCATCGAAGCACCGGAGCTGTACGAGGTCATCAACTCTGCGGAGCTGATTATTCCCGACGGGATCGGCGTTGTCAAGGCGGCGAAAATTCTCGGTACCCCCTTCGGAGCCGGAAAAATCGCGGGCTGCGAGGTCGGTGAAGCGTTCATAAAGCGGCTGTCGGAAACCGAGCACACCGTTTTCCTGCTCGGCGGCAAGCCGGGCGTTGCGGAACAGGCTGCACAGAAACTGTCCGAAAAATACCCCGGCATCAAATTCGCTGGAACCCATGACGGCTACTTCAAAAAGGAAGGCGAAGAAAACGACGCGGTCATCGCACAGGTAAACGAATCCGGCGCGGACGTGCTTTACGTCTGTCTCGGCGCACCGGCGCAGGAAAAGTGGATTTACCAAAACCGCGCCAAGCTGACGACCGTCAACGCCCTTCTCGGTCTCGGCGGCTCCCTCGACGTATACGCCGGAACCGTCAAGCGCGCACCGAAAATTTTCATCAGGCTCGGTCTGGAGTGGTTCTACCGTCTTCTCTGCGAACCGTGGCGGTTCAAGCGGATGCTGAAGCTGCCGAAATTCTACTTCGGCACATGGAAACATAAGATGACTAAGGGCTAATGACTAAGAGTGAATGACTGGGATTTGATTTTACATCTATCCGCTGAAATAAAGAAAACCGATGCAAAAACATCGTTTTTCTTTGTTAGTCATTCACTCTTAGTCATTAGCCCTTAGTTCGTTTACCCTTCCGTGATTACGGCGGTTTCAGCGATTTTTTTCATCAGTTCCTGCCAGAGAATGGTGGTGCGGAGGGTGTCTTCGCCATAGTAGGACAGCAGTTCCTCTTCAGTTGCACCGTAGTATTCCGTGAAGAACGCGATTCCTTCGGTATAAACATCATCGGTCAGTTCAAAGTTCAGTTCCTTGATGATCTGGTACATGACAAGGTCTTCCTTGACATACTTTTCGCTTTCCGCGTACAGATCGCTGTCCGATATGCCGACATAGTTTGTCAGAAACGTTTCATAATCCATCCCGTAATAACCGGCGGATTCTTCGTACATCATCCGGTAATCGCCGTAGACACGCTCTACCTCGTTTTCCGGATAACCCAGCACTTCCGCATTGTCCACAACCTGCATCCAGAGTTCGGAATACATATTGCTTTCCACATAATATGCCTTCTGCTTTTCCACCGATTCGCGGAACAGAATGCGGAATTCTTCCACATTATTGTAGCCGAACGTTTCGGAAACAAATTCGTCCGTCAGTTCGGGAACGATCAGTTCGTCCCCCTGGATAGAGTGGATCGTGCAGACGAAGGTAACTTCCTTGCCCGCGAGGTCGGCGTTGCCGTAGTCGGACGGGAAGGTCACGTCAAAATCGAATTCCACGCCCGGCATCTGTCCGATGAACGCTTCCGCAAAACCTTCGATATAGCCGGTTCCGGAGGCCGCCGTGATGGTCTGGTTTGTCGCGGTACCGCCGTCGAACTGTACGCCGTCGAGATAGCCGGAATAGTCGGCGAGGACAGTTTCGCCTTCTTCAACCTGACGGTCGGTCACGGTTTCGTAGTAGGAATAACTGTCGAGCATCGCGTCGATTTCGTCCTCGAATTCCTCGTCGGTGAGGATGTCGGATTCCTTGGTTACGGAAAGACCGGTGTATTCGCCCAGCTTAATGAAGCCGGTAAGGTCGTTTGCCATGTAGTCGTACGGATCGGCGTCCACGGGAGTGACATCCGCAATGCTGCTGGCGAGCTTCTGTTCGTCGATGGTTCCGACGCTGAATCCGGGCTGCGCGGTTCCGCAGGAGGCAAGAAGCATCGACAGTACGAGTGCCGCTGCCAGCGCGGTGGTTCTGATTGTTTTCACTTTATTGATAATCCTTTTCCTGTAAATTTTGCATACCGTATTATTATAGCACAGTCTGGGGATTTATGTGTGAAGTCTGTGTGAAAAAAACGGATTTTTCTCTCATACGCCGCCGATAAATTCCGCCAGAATGGGATTCACGATCACTTCCCCGTCCGCACCGCGTTTGCTGCAGTATTCACAGTGGCTGCAGCCGTCCATGAGGATATACTTCACCTTGTTCATGGCATAGCCGAAGGTTTTCATCACGCCCATCAGCAGCATCGTCTGTTCGCGGCGGTTTTCCATGTCGTTTTCCGCATTGAGAATCAGTACCGGCGGCTTCTCTGCGGGATTCGTGATCGTCCGGTCGATGAAATACATCGGCGAAGCCTCATCCGCACGGATCGCACGGGAGTCCAGACCGCGTTCGCGCAGGACGTTGAAATGCGTCGTCGGCTGACCGGCATCAAAGATAAATCCGTCGAAATCCTCCGGACGAAGTCCGACAGCGGCAAGATAGTCCGGCGCGAAATACAGCATCATCGACAGGTACGCCCCCGCCGAGGAACCGCCGACGATCACGGTTTTGTACTTTCCTTCCATCTTTTTCATAACATACGCACACGCGGCCGCCGCATCCTCGATGAAATCCGGAAACTTTGCCTTCGGATACATCCGGTAGTCCGCGCTGGCGACGGCAATTCCGTATTTTTCCGCCAGTTCGATGACGTACCGGTCACGACGGGAACCGCTCTCCAGTCCGCCGCCGTGGAAATGGATGTACAGCGGAGTTTCCGCCGTGTCACGATCGGGGAGGTAAACATCCAGTTTGCATTCGGGATACGGGCGATAGGATTCGCCGCAGAGTTCGGTGATCTTGTACATGGAAATTCTCCTTTACGTTCGTTTTTCTTCCTATTTGTTATTATAGCACGTCCGGGATTCCGTGTCAATTTTTTCGGAAAATCTTGACACAGCCGCCTCTTATGATTATAATGAAGAAAAACACACGAAAGAAGAATTGCCATGCGGAATTCCACCTTATGCTACATCGAACGGGACGGCTGCTATCTGATGATGCACCGCGTCAAGAAAAAGAACGACATGAACCACGACAAATGGATCGGCATCGGCGGCGGTTTTCTGGAGGATGAATCCCCCGAAGACTGCATCCGCCGCGAAGCTTTCGAGGAAACCGGTCTGACGCTCGGTCATCTGGATTTTTATTCCGTGGTCACGTTTGTGATCGAAAACGGCGAATGCGAACAGATGTTCCTGTACAAATGCAGCGATTTTTCCGGCGAAATCGGAGACTGCGACGAAGGCGAACTCGTCTGGGTACCGAAAGCGGACATTTACAAACTCGATCTCTGGGAAGGCGATTTTCTGTTCCTGCGGAAGATCGAGAACGGCTGTGATTTCTTCACGCTCAAGCTCGTCTACGACAAAAACGGGACGCTTCTGTCCGCCGTCGAAAACGGCGAAACGATTCTGAAATAATCCACACGGAGGTATTTTTGTATGAAACTTCGGACTTTATCCATCGGCAACAGCTTTTCGCAGGACGCCTGCCGGTATCTGCACCCGATCGCGGCTTCCATGGGCATTGACTGGGAATGCGTGAATCTCTACATCGGCGGATGCTCGCTGGAAACGCACGCGGCGAATCTCGCGTCCGGCGCGGAGGCGTACTCCCTCGAAATCAACGGCGAAGCGGTCGGGAAGATGGTTTCCGTGAACGATCTGCTGAAGGACGGCGCGTATGACGTTGTCACGCTCCAGCAGGCGAGCCATTTCAGCGGAAAACTGCCGACCTACTTCCCCTACATCGAAACCCTGGCGGAGGCAGTCCGCGCGGCACAGCCGGAAGTAAAGCTGATGGTTCACGAAACATGGGCATACGAAACCGACAGCAATCACGGCGCATTCCCGGATTACGGCAGCGATCAGCGTCGGATGTATGAATTGCTGCACGACGCTTATCTCCATGCCGCAAAGAAGATCGGCGCGGACATCATCCCCGTCGGCGACGCGGTACAGGGACTGCGCGAGGAGGTTCCGGCGTTCGACTACAGCAGCGGCGGCGCATCGCTCAACCGGGACGGGTTCCATCTGTCCATCCCCGTCGGACGCTGCTTCGCGGCATACATCTGGATCGAGACGATCTGCGGCGCGGATGTGCGGAATGCGGCGTACATTCCGGAGGACGCGGATGAGAACGCCGTTCGTCTGCTGGAACTCGCGCGGGATTATGCACATAATTTTGTGAACAAAGCGTAAGTTTTCACATTTTTCACATAAATATCCCTTTCTTAACAAACCGTTTGTTTCTGCGGATTTCTTGTTGAATCCACCAAATATGTGCGGGGATTGTTGTGAATCTGCACCAACAATCCCCGCATTTTCCGCCAAATTACGGCAATCCGTGCGCTTGACGGACGATGTGAACTGTGTTATAATATTCCCGTAAAAGAAATAATAAAAAGAATAAGGGAGTACAAACGATATGCTTTATCTCATCGACACAGCCGACCTCGACGCCATCAAGAAGTGCAGCGAATATTTCCCGGTATCCGGTGTCACCACCAATCCGACGATCATCTCCCGTGAAAAGACCGACTTCCGCACCCTGCTCTACTCCATCCGCGAAATCATCGGCGACGACAAGATGCTCCATGTTCAGGCAACCGCCACCGAAGCCGACGATATCGTCCGTGAAGCCGAAATGGTCAAGAACGTCGTCCGCGGCAATTTCTACATCAAGATTCCGATCACCCGAGAAGGTCTGCGCGCGGCCTCCATCTGCAAGGACAAGGGCATCGGCGTAACCATGACCGCGATCTTCACCCAGCAGCAGGCACTCATCGCCGCCAAGGCCGGCGCGGACTTCGTTGCTCCGTACATCAACCGTCTCGACAACATCGTTTCCGACGGTGTCCGCGTAGTTGAAGAAATCTCCGACATCTTCAAGAACTACGACATCAAGACCAAAATCCTCGCGGCCAGCTTCAAGACCGTCGAACAGGTTCACAAGGTTTCCATGAGCGGCGCACACGCCATCACGATCAATCCCGACCTCTTCGACATGCTCATCTACCATCCGCTGACCTACTACGCCATCGACGACTTCTCCAAGGACTGGGAATCCGTCTACGGCGACTCCCGCGTTTCCGATCTGCTCAAATAAGTCTTTCTTACCGGCTGTTCCTTCAGCCGGTTTTTTCTTATAAAATTTTGTAAGTGCGGGGTGTTTGTACAGGGGGAACGCGCTTTCTTGAAAGAAAGCTGTGCAAAGAACTTTATACTGTGGTAGCCGGTTTGTTTGGTTGATATGGTGGAGAGGGGATTTTTTTGAAAATACCGGTTCGTGAAGCTGAAATTTGTTAGACCTGTTGACATGATGCTGGTTTGAATCTCTACGAAGTAGTGGAGATGGAAGTCAGGCTCCGCCAAGACCCTGACTTCCCACGCCGGTTTTTGACTG
>SVQN01000004.1 GCA_015065295.1 Oscillospiraceae bacterium | reverse complement strand
AATATAAAATTCATAAAAACGCATTGCATTTTGCCGTCACTCATGGTATAATTCCCTACAGAAAGCGATTCGTCCGCCCCTCTTCAAAAACATTGGACAACCCCTGTCAATTCATTTGTCTGAAGTTTTTTGAAAGGGGTTCGGGGAAAATCTTTTTTTCAAAAAAGTTTTCCCCGAGAAAAATCCCAAATCTTATTCTCGAAAGGAATTATCATAATGGCAACATCCAGACTTGTCGGCGATTATCCCGTAATCGGTATCCGCCCCACCATCGACGGCAGACGCGGCCCCCTGAAGGTTCGTGAATCCCTCGAAGACCAGACCATGGCCATGGCAAAGGCCGCTCAGAAGCTCCTCACCGAAAATCTCAAGTACTCCAACGGCGAACCCGTGAAGGTTATCATCGCGGACACCACCATCGGCCGTGTCGGCGAAGCTGCTGCCTGCGCTTCCAAGTTCAAGAAGGAAGGCGTTGACATCACCATCACCGTTACTCCCTGCTGGTGCTACGGCTCCGAAACCATGGACCAGGATCCCAATACCATCAAGGCGGTATGGGGCTTCAACGGTACCGAAAGACCCGGTGCGGTTTACCTCGCTTCCGTTCTCGCTACCCACGCGCAGAAGGGTCTCCCGGCGTTCGGCATCTACGGTCACGACGTTCAGAATCTTGACGAAGTGACCGATATGCCCGAAGACGTCAAGGAAAAGATGCTCCGCTTCGCACGCGCGGCGGTTGCTGCTGCGACCATGCGCGGCAAGTCCTACCTCCAGATCGGCTCCATCTGCATGGGCATCGGCGGCTCCATCATCGACTCCAAGTTCATCGAAGAATACCTCGGTATGCGCGTCGAATCCGTTGACGAAGTGGAAATCATCCGCCGCATGACCGAAGAAATCTATGACAAGGCCGAATTCGAAAAGGCAATGGCATGGGTCAAGGCAAACGCAATCGAAGGCTTCGACAAGAACCCCGAAGATATGCAGAAGTCCCGCGAAGAAAAGGACGCTCAGTGGGAATTCGTCGTTAAGATGATGGTCATCATCAAGGACCTCATGAACGGCAACCAGAACCTCCCCGAAGGCTGCGAAGAAGAAATGGTCGGCCACAACGCCATCGCCGCAGGTTTCCAGGGTCAGAGACAGTGGACGGACTTCTATCCGAACTGCGACTTCCCGGAAGCAATGCTCAACTCCTCCTTCGACTGGAACGGCGCGCGCGAACCCTACATCCTCGCTACCGAAAACGACGTTCTCAACGGTCTCGGCATGCTCTTCATGAAGCTCCTCACCAACCGTCCGCAGATGTTCGCTGACGTTCGTACCTACTGGAGCCCCGAAGCAGTCAAGAGAGCGACCGGCTATGACGTAGACGGCGTAGCCCTCGAAAACGGCGGCTTCATCCACCTCATCAATTCCGGCGCGTGCTGCGTGGACGCCAATGCGGAAGCAAAGGACGAAAACGGCAACGCCCTCATCAAGGAATGGTACAACGTAACCGAAGCGGACCAGAAGGCCATCATGGAAAACACCACATGGAACTTCGCTGACCTCGGCTACTTCCGCGGCGGCGGCTACTCCTCCCGTTTCGTAACCAAGGCAGAAATGCCCTGCACCATGATCCGTCTGAACCTCGTACAGGGTCTCGGCCCGGTTCTCCAGATCGCCGAAGGCTGGACCGTAAATCTTCCCGACGAAGTTACCGACACTCTCTGGAAGAGAACCGACTACACCTGGCCGTGCACATGGTTCGCACCGCGCTGCGACGGCAAGGAAGGCTCCCCGTTCAAGACCGCGTATGACGTCATGAACAACTGGGGCGCAAACCACGGCGCGATCAGCTACGGCCACATCGGCGCAGACCTCATCACCCTCTGCTCCATCCTCCGCATCCCGGTTGCAATGCACAACGTACCGACCGAAAAGATCTTCCGTCCGGCTGCATGGAACGCATTCGGCATGGACAAGGAAGGCGCAGACTACCGCGCTTGCGCCACCTACGGTCCTCAGTTCAAGAGAACGATTTAAGTGAATAAAATTTTTCGGGGAAACCTTTTTTAAGGAAAAAGGTTTCCCCAAGTTGCTTTGCAACTTGTAACCCCATTCCAAAAACCTTTTCATATAAATGGACAGGGGATTTTCCATGAAAGGTTAAACTACATTATGAAAACAACTGCTCTGCGTAAACTTTCCTTTTTTCTGACGCTGCTCATGCTGGCAAATCCGGTTCTGACCTCGTGCAGTGAATCCGGTACCGGTTCGGATGAGACGGCTCCCACCTCCGGAGAGGTTTCCTCCGAGGTCGAAGTGATCGCCGAAGAAACCGAGACGGAAACCGAAGAAGTTCTCACCGACAATGTTCCGGAACTTGATTTCGGCGGCGAGACCGTTACCATCGCCGGACAGAAGAGCGACGGATGCAGCGACATTGCCAGCGAAGAAATCACCGGCGAAGTAGTCAACGACGCGATCTACAACCGGAACGCCGCAATGGAAGAACGCTTCAACGTCTCCTTCGCGGAACCACTCGCCACCGACTACACGACGGTTTCCAACACTGTCAAGGCGACCGTTCAGGCAGGCGACCCTGCCTACGATATCATCCTCAATCAGCTTGCCCAGACCTCGTCGGACGCGCTGAACGGGAATTACATGAACCTCAGCGAGATTCCCCACCTCGATTTTACCCAGAGATGGTATCCCGCGTCCGTTATCGAATCCGCGTCCCTGAACGACAAGCTCTACCTGATGGTAAGCGACCTCTGCATCAGCTACGTCGGTCAGACCTGGTCGATGTGCTTCAACAAGGACATCGCCACGGACATGGGCATCGAAAATCTCTATGACCTCGTCCGCGAAGGCGAATGGACGATTGACAAGCTGAAGGAAATCACTTCCGAAATCTACATCGACATCAACGGCGACGGTGTGCGCGACGAAGGCGACCGCTACGGCTTCACGATGGGTTCCAACGGCATCGACGGATGCAAGGGTGCGGCTCTCATCTACGGTGCGGGTCTGCGGTTCATGAAGATCAACGAAGACTACACCATGGAACATCTGCTCGGCTCCGAAGAAGCCCAGAAAGTTGCCGAAAAGTTCTACGAACTGAACAATCAGGCGGGAAGCACCGTCTTCAACGGCCACAGCTACCCGCTGTACGCGATGATGCAGCAGATCGCAGTCTTCGCACCGGCGCAGCTCCACCACTATTACGGTCACGCACGCGATTTCGAAGGCACGTTCGGCGTTCTTCCCCTTCCGAAGAACGATCCCGCACAGGAATCCTACGCAACCCTCTGCGACGCAGGATGCAACTGCATTTCCGTTCCGGTCGTCATCAAGAATCCCGAAATGACCGGCGCGCTGATCGAAGCGATGTCCGCGTACTCCACGAACAACGTCGTTCCCGCGTTCGTTGACGTTTCGCTCCAGACCAAGGTTGCCCGCGACGAAGAATCCGTGGAAATGATGCAGATTGTCCTCGACAGCCGCGTCATGGACTTCGCGTACCTCTACTGCGGATGGAACGGCTGGACATGGCAGCTTTCCGACCTCTTCAAGGATCCCGGCGCGTATGCTTCCAAATTCACCTCCAAGCAGAAGGTCATGGACAAGACCTACGAACGAATGATTAAGAATTTTATTGAAGAATAATGTTCCTTCCGACTGAACTCCGGACTCTCCTCGGAGACCGTCCGTACACCCTTGACAACGTGGGAATGTCCGGCTCTCAGGTACTCTGTTTCGACGACATGGTGCTGAAAATCGGCGCATACTCCGACGCGCACGACCGCGAAGTCTCCATGCTCTCGTGGATGGCATCGAAAAATCTCCCCGCTCCGCAGGTGCTTCACGCGCAGGTTTCCGACGGGATGCGGTATCTCCTGATGTCGCGCGTTCCAGGGAAAATGTCCTGCGCGGACGAATATCTCGACAACGCGGACGTTCTTCTTGAAATCCTCGCGGAAGGGATGCACATCCTGTGGAAAACTGATATTTCCGGATGTCCGTGCGACAGCCGTCTCGACCGTCATCTGATGGCGGCGGAACGTCATGTCGTGAACGGTCAGGTGGACGTGAATGCCGTCGATCCTGCAACGTTCGGCCCCGGCGGATTCGCCTCTCCGGAACATCTGCTCGCGTGGCTGTACGACAACCGTCCATCGGAAACACCCGTATTGTCCCATGGAGACTACTGTCTGCCGAATATTTTCGCGGAAAACGGCCGTCTTTCCGGCTTCATCGACCTCGGGGACAGCGGAATCGCCGACCCGTATCAGGACATTTCTCTCTGTCACCGCAGCCTGACGTGGAACATGAACGGTTCCTACGGCGGCAGGGTCCGCGAAGGTTTTGATCCCGACCGGCTGTTCGACGCTCTCGGAATCACGCCCGACCGCGAACTTCTCCGCTATTACCGCCTGCTTGACGAACTCTTCTGAACGTTCAAAAGCCGTTACATCTGTAACGGCTTTTCTGCTATTGAAAGGGCATCGAGAATGCACTGTGCGACTTCCTCCGCAGTCACGTCATTGCAGCGGACGCGGATTTCACCTTCGCGCGGCGCACGTTCGAGAAAACGGCGGTTGATTTCGACGGCTTCGTCGGCATTACGGTATTCGTTCCCGTTGTCGCGTCCGAGAACCCGTTCGCGGATCACCTCGTCGGACGTACTGTACAGGACAATCACCCACACACGATCGCCGAATTTTGCCCGCACTTCGTCCGTGAATTCCTCGCGGATGTCGGTCAGGATCACGGTTTCAAACCCGTGCCGGAGATAATTCTCCGTGACGAGCATGAGATTTTCAAACGACATCCGTTCCTCGTCCTCATAGGAAATTTCGGTATGCGGATTGAGGTTCCGGAACTCCGGAATCCATCCGAACTCAAACCACGGACATTTCAGACGTTCGTGAAGCATCGCCGCAACGGTGGATTTGCCGGTACCGGGTGCCCCGGTGAGGAAGATTACGCTCATGATTTTGACTCCCGTTCGATTATTGTTCCGCAAGCGAAAGCCGCATTGCGTGTTCTACAAAGCTGTTCAGTGACATCTGATGCGCCGCCGCAAAAATCACCGCCTGCTTATGGAGTTCCGGCGAAATCCGGACATTGAAGCTGCCCTTGTAGGCTTTTTCCGGTTCCCTGCCCTCCGCAGCACACAATTCCAGATAATCCTCCACTGCGCCGTGAAAATCCTCAACCAATTCGCGGGCATTCGTTCCTTCATAAGAAATCAATGCACGGATTCCCATAACTTTTCCGTAAAAAACTCCGTCTTCCTCGGAAAATTCCACACTGCCGAGATACCCCTTGTATTCCATTGTATTATTCACAGCAATCCCTCCTGTTTCAGAATCTCAATCAATTGCCTGATCTGATATTCCAATAATTCTTTCCGCGGATGCGGTTTATGCATCATGATCGGCGCGTGCTTTTCACTGGTAAACATAACCCGCGAACCACTGGTTCTTCCTTTATCCGACCTATGATAATCCAAATACCGAAGAAGGGTTTCCACTTCGTCAAAAGTAAAATCCTTCGGTTTCGACAACAGGCGGCGGATCAGTTTTTCTTTTTGTCCCACAATCCCATCCTCCATTCGTTTGCAATATATAGTATATCACATCCCCCTGTTTTTTGCAACTGTTTTCAGTTGCTTTTCTCTTTTCAAAAAAGTTTCTTTCCGGTTTCCTTGACTTCTATACAAAAATGGAGTATAATGTTATCCGGACTATTATCTAATAAAGGAATTCTCTCATCACTATGGAACGAATGTCCTATACCATCGGTCTCGATTTCGGGACCCTTTCCGCGCGTGCCCTCCTGGTGAGAACGTCCGACGGGGCGGAAATCGGCACCACCGTGTTCGATTACCCTCATGCCGTCATGGACGAGACCCTCGTCACCCCGCACGGCAAGGTCAAGCTCCCGCCGGATTTCGCCCTCCAGCATCCGCAGGACTACTTTGACGCTCTCGATCACATTCTTCCCGCCCTGCTGGACAAATGCGGTGTTTCCGCCGACGATATCATCGGCATCGGCGTGGATTTCACGACCTGCACCCTCATCCCCACGGACAAAACCGGCACGCCCCTCTGCCTCCTCCCCGACGAACGCTTCGCGGACAACCCGCACGCCTACGTCAAGCTGTGGAAGCATCACGGCGGCGAACCGTATGCCGACCGCATCACCGATCTTGCCGTCCGGCGCGGCGAAGCATGGCTGGCACGATACGGCGGCCGCGTTTCCAGTGAATGGATGCTGCCGAAGGTCTGGGAAACCCTCGACAAGGCTCCCGATGTTTACGACTCCGCCGATTATTTCGTGGATGCCGGCGACTGGATCGTCTGGCAGCTCACGGGCAATCTCACCCGCAACTCCTGCGTCACCGGCTACAAGGCATTGTATCAGGACGGCGCGTATCCCTCTCCCGATTTTCTGAACGAACTCGACCCGCGTCTTGCCCATATTTTCCAGAACAAACTTTCCGGTTCCGTCACCCCTGTCGGTACCCTCGCCGGACGTCTTTCCGAAAAGGCCGCCGCACGGTTCGGTCTGCGTGCGGGTATTGCCGTTGCCGCTGCCGTTTCCGACGCGCACGTTACGGCTCCTTCGCTGAAAGTGACCGCTCCCGGTCAGATGGCGATGGTCATGGGAACCTCGAGCGTTCACATGCTCGTTTCCGAAGAACCGCTTCCCGTTTCCGGAATCTGCGGCGTGGTCAAAGACGGTCTGATCCCCGGATTTTACGGCTACGAAGCCGGTCAGACCTGCGTCGGAGACCATTTCGCGTGGTTCGCGGACAATCTCTGTCCCGCCGGATACCGTGACGAAGCCGCCGAACGCGGACTTTCCCCCATTGCCCTGCTCACCGAAAAAGCCGCCGCACAGAAGCCCGGACAGTCCGGCATTCTCGCGCTCGACTGGTGGAACGGCAACCGCAGCGTTTTAGCCGATTTCGACCTCTCCGGCCTGTTCATCGGCATGAATCTGAACACCCGTCCGGAAGACCTGTTCCGCGCCCTCGTGGAAGCGACCGCTTACGGAACCCGGATGATTATCGAAAACTACCGCGAACACGGCGTTCCCGTGAACGAAATCCGTGCAGCCGGAGGAATCGCCGTCAAAAATCCGTTCATCATGCAGATTTACGCGGATGTGACCGGTCTGGAATTCCGCATTGCCGGTTCCGCGCAGTGTCCGTCCCTCGGCGGAGCGATTTTCGCGGCGTGTGCGGCAGGAGCGGAAGCCGGAGGTTACGATTCCCTTGACGATGCGGCAAATGCCATGGGCAGTCTGTCGGACAGGGTTTACCGTCCGATTCCGGAAAATCAGGCGGTTTACGAACGCCTGTACGCGGAATATGCCCTTCTTCACGATCTGTTCGGACGCGGCGGAAATGACGTGATGAAACGTCTGCGCCGGATTCGCGCCGAGCAGAATACCTGATCCCGTTTCCCAACATTTTTACATATATTCTTAAAAATCAAAGGAGATTCTTCTCATCATGAAAAAGAAGTTCTGTCTGATGCTCGCTCTGCTGATGCTGGCATCCTCCATGATCGCGTGCTCGGAAAGCACCGACAACGCCGCTCCCACCGCCGGTGAAACCACCGCATCCGATGTTGAAACTCCCTCTGCCGGTGACGAAGTCGTCGCTGAAGAAGAGGAAGGCGAATCCTTCGACCCCGAACTCGGCGAAAAGGATTTCGACGGCAAGACCTTTACCTTCGCAACCAAGTCCAAGGCATCCTTCACCGACTGGGCGGAAGGAAGCATCTGGGTCGAAAGTCTGACCGGTGAAGTTCTCAACGACGCGGTATTCAACCGGAACTCCTACGTCGGCGAAACCTACAATGCAAATATCGCCGCAGTCGAATGCGACAACGGCGTTCTCGTTCCGACCATCCAGAACGCGGTAACGGCGGGCGACTCCACCTACGACGTTGCAATGCCCCCGCTCGATCAGGCCGGTGTTCTCCTCAAGAACGGCTATCTCACCGACCTCATGGCAGACGCGACCCACATGAACCTTGAACGTGCATGGTGGGACCAGCGTTCCATCGCCGACCTCAGCATTGCGAACAAGCTCTACATGGTTTCCGGTGACATCAGCACGCTGAACAACGACGCAACGTGGTGTACCATGATTAACCTTCAGGTGCTTCAGGATCACGGCTTTGAAACTCCCTACTACTATGTAGCAAACGACGAATGGACGTTCGACACCTACAAGACCCTCTGCACCGGCGCGTCCATCGACCTGGACGGTGACGGCGACCTCGACTCCAAGGACTCCATCGCCAACCTGACCCAGAACGAAAACGCAACCGCGATGCTCGTAACCTCCGGCTACCACCTCATCGACAAGGACGAAAACGATATGCCGGTCTTTGCTCTTGAAGGCGACGAACGCGTATACGGCATTCTGAAGGATCTCTCCCAGTTCATGAACGACACCAACGTCTCCCTGAACTACCACAACTACGGCAGCGAAGGCTACCACCTCTGTACCACCAAGATGTTTGAAGAAAACCGCGGTCTGTTCTGGATCACCAACCTCCAGATGGTCATCCGTCTCCGCGAAATGGAAACCGACTTCGGTATCGCTCCCTGCCCGAAGTATGACGAACAGCAGGAAAACTACCGCAACGTCGTATGGTTCGTTGGTTCCTACGCCACCATTCCGATCAGCGCAGGCAGCGTAGACGACAGCTCCTTCATTCTGGAAGCTATGTCCGCGAAGTCCCGTGAAGTTCTCCGTCCGGCATACTACGAAACCGCGCTCTCCATGAAGTATCTCCGCGACAAGGAATCCATCGAAATGCTCGACCTCGTCATCGACAACCGTTCCTACGAACTGGAACACGCATTCTCCTTCGGCGCATCCACCGCTGTCCAGAACATCGTCCTGAACGGTCAGGAACCCGCTTCCACCTTCGCCTCCCAGAAGAAAGTCATCAGCAAGATGATGGAAAGAACTCTGAAAGACCTGATCGGCGAATAATTTCCCACCAATCCCAACACAAAGGAATTTTCATATTATGTACAAGGATAAAAAAGTTGTATTCTCCGGCGTACAGCCGTCCGGAGTGCTGACCATCGGCAACTACCTCGGCGCAATCCGGAATTTTGCGGATTTCTCCGACACCTATCACTGCTACTACTGCGTAGTTGACGAACACGCGATCACCGTCCGTCAGGTTCCGGCAGACCTCCGCAAGCGCACCTACGAAACGCTCGCGCTCTACATTGCGTGCGGTCTTGATCCGGAAAAGAACACGCTGTTCGTACAGAGCCACGTTTCCGGACACGCGGAACTGGGATGGATTCTCGACTGCTACACCATGTTCGGCGAACTCTCCCGCATGACCCAGTTCAAGGACAAGTCCGCGAAGAACGCCGACAACATCAACGCGGGGCTGTTCACCTACCCGTCCCTGATGGCGGCGGACATTCTGCTGTACCAGACCGAGATGGTACCGGTCGGCGTTGACCAGAAGCAGCATCTCGAGCTGACCCGCGACATTGCGACCCGCTTCAACCAGATTTACGGCGACACGTTCGTTGTTCCGGAACCGTACATTCCCCCGACCACGGCGAAGATCATGTCTCTCGCGGAACCGACGAAGAAGATGTCCAAGTCCGACGAAAACGAAAACGCGGTTGTCCGCATTCTCGACCCGAAGGACGCCATCATCCGCAAATTCAAGCGCGCCGTAACCGACTCCGGCTGTGAGATCCGCCGCGGCGAAGGCAAGGACGGCATCATGAACCTGATGTCCATCTACGGTGCGTTCACCGGCAAGACGGAAGACGAAATCGAAGCCGAATTCGAAGGCAAGGGCTACGGCGACTTCAAGCTCGCGGTCGGCGAAACCTGCGCGGACGCGCTCGCTCCCGTTCAGGCGGAATTCGCCCGTCTCTCCGCAGACAAGGCCTACCTCGAAGACGTCATGGCCAAGGGTGCCGAAGCCGCAGGCCGCGACGCCGCGCGCACCATGTCCAAGGTAAGACGCAAGATCGGTTTCATCGAACCGAAGAGACGGTAATTTTTCTTGGGGGAACCTTTTAAGGAAAGGTTCCCCCAAACCCCTTCCAAACCTTTTTGGGAAGGGAATGAGACAAATATAGTTTCTGCAATTCCGGTGCATCAAATTCTGGAATACAAATTCCAAGAAAATCGTACGCGACCTCGTTACCTCGGCACAGTGGGATGTGGAGACAAAATTATTTGTAATTGAAAAATGTGAAGTATGTTTTAAATTTAACACACTTCACATTTTTGATAGTTTCATAACATCCAACATTTCCAAAGTGGAATCTTGTTGAATTTTCCGGATTGACGGAAATTATAAAACGTGTTATAATAAATCTGTAATTTGAATCTTCAAACCAAAGGAGAAATCTCATGAATACTAAGGCTGTAAGACTGTACGGTCAGATGGATCTTCGCATGGAAGAATTCGAACTTCCGGAAATCACCGACGGCGAAATTCTCGCGTGCGTCATTTCCGACAGTATCTGCATGTCTTCCTATAAGGCAGCATCCCAGGGCTCCAACCACAAGAGAGTTCCGGACGACGTTGCGGAAAATCCGGTTATCATCGGTCACGAATTCTGCGGCAAGATCGTAAAGGTCGGCGCAAAGTGGGCTGACCAGTTCAAGGCAGGCGACAAGTTCGTCATCCAGCCCGCGATCAACTACAAGGGTTCTCTCGCTTCCCCCGGTTACTCCTACAAGTACTGCGGCGGCGCAGCTACTTATGTCATCATTCCGGAAGAAGTTATGCTCTGCGACTGTCTGCTCCCGTATGACGGCGACGCATACTTCTACGGCAGCCTTGCGGAACCGATGAGCTGCATCGTCGGCGGCTACCACGCAAACTACCACACCCGTCCGGGCGTATACGTTCACGACATGGGCGTAGTGGAAGGCGGCAACATGGCGATTCTGGCAGGCGCAGGCCCGATGGGTCTCGGCTGTGCGGACTACGCGGTTCACGGCGGACGCGCTCCGAAGCTCCTGATCGTAACGGACATTGACGACGCGAGACTGGCACGCGCAGCAGAACTGCTCACCGTGGAAGAAGCAGCAAAGTACGGCGTTGAGCTGCACTACATCAACACCGCGACGATTGAAAATCCCACCGAATACCTCCGTTCCTTCACGGACGGCGAAGGCTTCAACGACGTATTCGTCTACGCGCCGGTTCAGTCCGTTGTTGAAATGGGCGATGCTCTCCTCGCGCGTGACGGCTGTCTGAACTTCTTCGCAGGCCCGACCAACACCGCGTTCTCCGCAATGTTCAACTTCTACAACGTTCACTACGGTGCAACCCACATCGTCGGCACCTCCGGCGGCAACACAGACGACATGAAGGAATCCATCGCCCTCATGGAAAAGAAGCTGATTAATCCGGCGGGCATGATTACCCACATCGGCGGTCTGAACGCCTGCGCGGACACCACCCTCAACCTCACCAAGATCAAGGGTGCCAAGAAGCTCATCTACACCCACGTCGATCTCCCGCTCACCGCTGTCGAAGACTTCGGCAAGGCTGCGGAAGAAAACGCCGGTACCGCTCTCGGTGCTCTCTACGCGGATCTCGACGTTCTCTGCAAGGCAGCCGGCAACCTCTGGTGCGCCGCAGCCGAAAAGCGTCTGCTCGAATACGCTGGCGTTGAAGCGTAACATTGATTTTTCGTTCGGGGGATACGTTGGGGGAACCTTTTTGAGGAAAAGGTTCCCCCAAACCCCTTCCAAAACCTTTTTGGTCTGCTACAGTGATTTGGTACTGTGCAGATTTTTTGTTTTATAAGGGATTTTCTTGGGTCTGTGCGTAGCCATTTTGGATATCCCAATCCGCTGACATTTCGTTGGTTTGAAACTCTTTCAAAATCGTTCTGGGGAAGTCAGGGGCCGCGACAAGGCTCACGCCTTGCCACCCTGACTTCCCTCGCCGTGAAGGAAACCTTCGATTTAGACTCGCCATACAGGTTTCCTATATGTCAGACTAACCATGTAGCTGAATTCAAAACCCTTTCAAGATTTCAAAACATACTCCACGGCTACGGCGAGCAGGGTCTCGGTGGCCCCTGCGAGCTCGCTTCACCATATTCGTATGCATTGGAGACAGCCCCCGCTGTCAGCTGCACAAAGGCGCCTTATCTCTTTACCCCCAAAAAGAAAAAATCTGCAGTAACCAAATGGCAACCGCAGTCTAAAAAGGTTTTGGAAGGGGTTTGGGGAAACCTTTTCCTCAAAAAGGTTTCCCCAAGAAAACATCCCCCTGTAAACCAATCAGCCGTTCGCGTTTTCCTCAACGGACTTGTAGAGCTTTTCGTAGAACTTGTTGACTTTCTTTTCGATGCCCTTCCAGTAGGAGGCGAGGTCGGTCTTTTTCTGGGTCATGAGGTTCGGGAGCGTCCAGGTGCAGCCGTTCCAGGAGTCGAAGATGTAGCCGAAGTCGTAGACGACACCGTCGAAGATGAGGTCGAGCATTTCGCGGGACTGTTCGTCGCGGACGTACTTTGTGCCGAGAGCAACGTCGTAGTAGTCCGGGATGACGAACTTGTAGGTGTAGGCCGCCATCGCTTCGACGATCACGCCGGTGCGCTCGAGGTCGCTGTCCTGCGCGGTCTTCGGAATGCAGAGCATACCGTTCCATGCGTCAACGTGCGTGTGGTAGGTGTCCTGCGCTTCGTCCCACTTCGGATAGGGGATAACGCCGAGGTCGATGTCCGCGTCACGGTGCGTTGCAAGGTCGCCGACACCGCCGCAGAGGAACAGAATCCGTCCTTCGTGGAAGCCGCCGATGCCCTGTTCCTTCTGCGTGTTGTACGTCGTGAACAGCGTCTGGTTTCCTTCGTAGATCAGATTGTACATCTTGTCGATGAGCGAGATCATCTTGTCGTTGAATACATTCGGAACCGGCATACCCGTCGTTTCGTCGATGATAACCGAGTACATTCCGGACGAGTACATGAAGTTCAGCGTCGTGTTGTCATTGTTGAAGCTGATGCCGTACTGGTCAGTCGTATCGACCGTACCACCGCCGTCAAGGTCAACGTATGCCTTCGACGTGATTTCCGCCAGCTTGTCAAGCGTCCATGTGCCTTCCTTTACGATGCCGTAGATGTCCTCGTAGCCGTAATCCGCCAGAAGACCCTTGTTCGCATACATACAGAAGGGCGTCGGCATGGTGATATAGCCCGCTATGTAATACTGCTGGTCGAGAATCCGGATGGTTTCGTTGATCGTCTGGTTCCACCACGGACGGGTCGCGTCAATGTAAGGTACGTCGTTCCACGGACGGATGACATCTCCGTTGATGAAGCCGGGGCCGCTCTGAATCTGGTGCGGGATGGCAATGTCATACGCATGGTCGCCCGCCATGACGCTCGCCTTCAGACCGGCATCCAGCTCCGCGATCCCGGGCGTTGCGATCGCTTTGATGACCGCGTTGAATCGTTCCTGAATGTCCAGATTCCGCGCGTACTTGGAGTCCTCGACCACGTCGCCGGTCAGTTCCTCCACTTCATACGCGGTCGGCGAGTAAGTGAAGATCCGGAATTCGTAGCCTTCGTAATCCAGTCCTTCCGGAAGATTGTCCGACAGCGACGCACGGCTGTCCACGTCTTCGGTTTCCGCCTCTTCCGGAACCGTTTCCGCTTCTGCCGACGGTGCGCCGGTTTCCTCTGCCGACGCTTCTTCGGGAGCACTGCACGCCGCCAGCGAGGAAGCAAGCATCAAAAGGGCAAGAATCCATGCGAGGGTTCGTTTCGTCTTCATGATGGTTCTCCTTTTCATTTATTTAAAATAATAAAATCGTTCGTTCACCGGTTCCCGACCGTTTCGTACAGAATCTTGATGAACCGCTCCGCGTCTTCGCTGAGTCCGACATCCGCGCGGTTGATGATGCCGACCGTGTAGATGTCGCTGGAAAGGAGCGGAATGGCGATCACGCTGCCGCTGTTGTTGAGGTCGGAGGTCATGACCCCCGTACCGAGAGTGTAGCTGTCTGTGCTGAGGAGCAGATTCATGAGCGTCGCGCGGTCGTTGATGCGGATGTGCTTCTTCGACTGGCTGTATTCGGAGAGTTCTTCGGAGAATTCCACCGGTCCCGCTTCCCCCTGATCGTAGGTGATGTACGGGTACTCCGTCAGGTCTTCGCGGGTCAGCTTTTCCCGGGAGGCAAGCGGATTGTGCCGCCCCATGAAAACGTGCGGACAGGTTTCGAACAATTGCCGGAATTCCAGACCGTTCCGCTTGAGGTACCGTTCCATATACCCGCCTGCCGGTGCTTTCAGGTAGGCGAGAATACCGATGTCGGAATTGAGATTCTTCACATCCTCGATAACCTCGATGGTGCGCGCTTCCTTGAGGGAAAGATGATAGTCTGAACTGAATTTTTTCATAAAGCGGACGAACGCTTCCGCGACAAAGTCGTAATGCTGGGACGTGACGGCAAAATTGCGGACGGTCTTTTTGTCGTCGCGTTCGTAGCGGTCGGTGATGATTTCGTACTGTGCCAGAAGCTGCCGCGCGTACCGGATGAACTCCGAGCCTTCGCGCGTGATGCGTACGCCCTTGTTGGAGCGGTCGAAAATGTGGATGCCGA
This sequence comes from Oscillospiraceae bacterium, assembly GCA_015065295.1. Taxonomy (GTDB): domain Bacteria; phylum Bacillota; class Clostridia; order Oscillospirales; family CAG-272; genus UMGS1696. The sequence goes on along the minus strand of SVQN01000004.1, from coordinate 52,443 downwards.
ATTCGTTCTCCAGTTCCCGCACCGCCGTCGAAAGACTCGCCTGCGACACTAAAAGAGCCTTGGCCGCTTCGTTCATCGAGCCGAGACGTGCGATGGCAAGGATATATTTGCACTGTTGGATCGTCATAAAGCCCTCCCGGATATCCCGTGTAGTTTATGATTAATGATAACACATTATCAGTATTTTGTAAATAATATAAAAGCAATTATTGGGCGATCATTTTCAACAAACTATAGTCTGAAAATTTGTGTAATTTTTTCCGGAAATCATGGAACAAACTGCGATGTCCGTACGTCTAATAGGTAAATGAATTTTTTGACAAAATTTGACGAACGGAGGTATTCTCATGATAAAACTGCTGCTGATCGTTCTCGGTATCATCCTTTGCCTGCTCGCCTGCACTCATACTGCGGACGAAACTGCCGAAACAGCATCCCCGCCGATTGTGGAAACCATCACGGAAGAACCGGAACCGGAAGAAGGACAGCTCGCCATGGTGGAATGGATTGATTTTGTCAAATACAACGGTCAAACTTACGAAGGCGACTGGGGTGAAACAACCGTTCCGCTCGAAAATGTCGGAAAGTTACTCGGTTATATTGAAAATTCCGTTCCTTCCGAAATCCGGAATTTTGAAGAATACACTGTCCCCGATAACGCCTCGCCGTACTGCTCTGTCGGCACTCCCTTCTACGCCGTAACCAACAACGAAAATGCCATCGCAGTGTACACCAAAAACAAGGACACCTATTACCTCTACCAAATCCGCGAATAATCCCATGCAAAAAGCACGCCCCTCACGGGAACGTGCTTTTGTTGTTTCTTCAGTTCACATCCACATCAAGCTCCACTGCCGAATACACCAGCCGGTACGCCGCTTCCAGACTTTCGCCGCGCGTCAGCCGGTGACCCGTATCGAGAACGCCGTCTTCCGCGTCGAGAATCCCGAGCGAATAGATGTGCCGCATCGCATCTCCGGCGGATTCCGTGGCTGTCCCCGTCAGCATGACCGCATTCGCGTCACGCACAACCGGATACGCCACCGCATTCATGGCAATCTCCGTGTAGTTGTCGCCGATTTCCGCATAATTCCGGAGCATTTCTTCGTGGGTGTAACCCGCGCGGTAGAACAGGAACGCCGCCGTTTTCCAGTCGCATCCGTCCTCCGCACTCTTGCGGTAGTAGACTTCCTCGTCTTCTCCGGCAGACGCTGTCCGCAGAAGCTCCCGCAGGACGTTTTCTTCCGCTTCGGTGGTGCTCGGGTCAAGGACGTAGACATCCTCGTCCGCCCCCGCTTTGTTCAGCATATCCAGCAGAGCTGTACTCAGCGCATACGACGCCGGACGTTCGCTTTCGATTTTCTGATAAAATCCGCTGAGTTTCAGCTTCACCCATTCGTCGTTGATACGCGACAGGATCAGTTCCATCATCGCGCTGGTGTAAATCCTCTCGAACTGTACGTCTGCCCCGCGAACGCCGCGGTTATAGCACGACAATACGGCGTTTTCTTCACTCTCCGTCAGATTCACGAGAAGACGATCCATATCCGTCACCGAAATCACGTCGGGCAGAAGCGGAAATTCCTCCGCGCTCACTTCCCGTTCCGAGGACAGCAGGGTAATCACGCCTTCGGACAGGATTGCACAGCTTTTGGAGGTCAGAAGTTCGTCCGTTTTCATTTTCTGAACTTCCCGGTTGATCTCCGGCGAAAGTTCGTCATTGGACGCGCAGAGACGCTTGAACGTTTCCAGATTCCCCCCGATCCGCGACCAGATATCCGTATCGGTCTTCTCCGCAAGGAGATTGCCGATCTGTTCCAGATAGATCGAAACGGTCACGCCGTTCTGAAAATGCATGGCACGCTTGTCTTCCCCGGTCAGGGAGGCATAATTTTCGATATAAACCGAGTATTCGCTGCTCTGCGATACGATGGGATTGGTCAGACACAGCATCATGATGACCGTACAGAGCAGAAGCGATCCGGCCCGCGATAACCAGTTACGGCTTCTGCGGCTCCGGCTTCGCCGGGAAATTGTGCGGAGACGGTTTTTGAGATGCCGTCCGCTCGCCGACATCTGACATCCGGCAGCGGAAACCAGTTCGCCGAACGCCGAATTCCGGCAGAGCATCATCGCGTAATCGGTGCTGACGATCCCGCATTCCGTCAGGGTACGGGAGTCGCAGAGGACTTCAATATCCTCCCGCAGCATCGCGCGGACCAGCCAGATCAGCGGATTGTACCAGTAAAAACACGCGATCACGGTCGCAAAGAGGAGCAGAGCGTTGTCATGATGCTTGTAGTGGATCAGTTCATGGGCAAACATCATCCCCGCTTCGCGCTTGTCGATTTCCTCGCGGCAGAGGATGCACGAACGTCCGCCGCCGATGCCGACCACCATGGAGGATGTCCCCATCCGCAGTTCGGGCAGACGTTTTTCCGGGATTCCCAACGACGCGGCAGTCGCCCGGTAGACGGCATACAGTCCCTCGTCCTCACAGGGGAACGAAAAAAGAAGTGCTCTCCGCTTGGCACGGAAATATACCGTGAGATGCCCGGTCAACGTTCCGGCGATCCCGAGAAGGTATACCGCAAGGATCAGACAATCGGCCGCTTCCTCCGTCAGACACCAGTCCAGAACGCTTGTATTCTCCGGTACCGGATGACTTTCCTCTGCCGTAACCGCTTCTTCCATGGTTCCGGTTCCCCCTGCGGAAACAACAGCGGCTTCCTCCGCACGGAGAACGTAGGGATTTTCCCTGTCCGCGGAAATCGCTTCCCGTTCCTCGAATTGTTCGCCGACGTCATAGGTCAGCGAGAACATAATGTCCCTCCCGACGGGGATATAGTTGTAGACGGAAATGCTGCTTTCCGGAAAAATCGGGCAGACCAGCCTTGCAAGGAGGACGACCCACATCATCGTACCGATCAGCGGCGGGATGCGGCAGGAAAAAATCTGCTTGACCGCGATCAGAATCAACGCTGTAACGGACGAAAAAACAGTAACCTGCATCAATAACAGGACTAAAAATTCCGGCATACTATCACCTTCGGTGAGCTAATAGCTAATGGTTAAGGGTGAAGGACTATATCCAAATTGTACGTCAAGCCGGATACCATAACATTTCACCATAGTCATTCACCATTCACCCTTAGTCCTTAGTCTATTCACTTAATCTTCGATTTCGTTTAAAATATTGATAATATCCTTCTTTTCCTTTTCGGTCAGACGTCCTTCGCGTACGAGAGACGCCATCAGCTTGTAGGCAGAATTGTCGAACACACGTTCCACAAAGGATTCCACTTCGCTCTTCACGCAGTCTTCCTTGGAGGTGCGGGGGGTGTACTTGTAAACACCGGTCGTCTTGTCGATATCGACCGCGTCCTTTTCCGCCAGACGGATAATCAGCGTGCGGATCGTGGTATTGCTCCAGTTGGAGGTTTCCGCAAGAGCCGCAACAATTTCGCCGAGGGTCATGCCGCGGTCACTCTGCGCGCAGCCGTCCCACAGAACCTTCATAATGCTCCATTCCGCTTCGGATATTTTCACAGTTTTTCTTCTTCCTCTCATGGTTTGAAATCTCCTTAAACGGCGTATATCCGGAAAAATCCCGAACACGCCAAATCATATACAACAATTATACTACAAATAACGATAAATGTCAATGAACATTGTGGACAATTAACCAAATCGAAATTTAGAGCGTTTCACCATAGCGGAAGCGTATGAAAAAAAGAACGGCTCCAAACCGTTCTCCACCGTGAGCCAAACTATCAGTCTCACCCCAACTATAAGAACTGTACCCAATCCATTCCTTTTCCAGTTCAAAAAGGTTTTGGAAAGGGGTTCGGGGGAAACCTTTTCCTCAAAAAGGTTTCCCCCGAAAAACTATAATCAATTACTTGAGCATTTCCTGACCGCCGGTGACAGGGACTGCCTGACCGGTTTCGTACTTCTGGTCGATGATGTAGAGAACGGCCTTCGCTACGTCTTCGATTTCACAGCCGCGTCCGAGCGGAACCTTGGATTCGTAGAACTTCTTTACGTCTTCCACGGTCTTCGCGCCGGGAACCTTGCCTGCGTTCAGGTACTGTACGAACAGACCCTTTTCCGGATCGGACCACAGGGGACCGTTCAGGAAGTTGCCCGGGCAGACAGCGTTGACCTTGATGCCGTAAGGAGCCAGTTCCATGGCGAAGGACTGGGTCAGACCGATGCCGCCGAACTTGGAGCCTGCGTATGCAAAGTTCTTGTTGGAGCCGGACAGACCGGACTTGGAGTTGATTTCCACGATGTCGGTCATGTATTCCGGAGAAGCCGCGCGTTCGAGCTTCATAACAGCAGATGCGTACTTCGCGCAGAGGAAGTATGCGGTGTAGTTGACAGCCGCAACGAGTTCGAAGTTCGACTTGGTCATTTCTTCGAGAGAACCTGCACGGACGATGCCCGCATTATTGACAAATACGTCGAGACCGCCGAATGTGAGAACGGTCTTTTCGATCATCGCACGGACGCTGTCTTCGTCGGATACGTTTGCCGCAACCGCAAGGGTAGCCGCGCCGGTTTCTTCCGTGATTTCCGCTGCGGTCTTTTCCGCACCGGCGATATTCATGTCGGCGATCACAACGGATGCGCCTTCGCTTGCGAGGTACTTCGCAATGCCCGCACCGAAGCCCTGTGCGCTGCCGGTGACAATTGCAATCTTGCCTGCGAGAGCCTTCGCGGAACCGCCTGCAAGGCTTACCTTCGCGCGGTAGCTTTCAACTTCCCAGTTTACGATGAAGTCAACCATCGCGGGAGCCATGTGGCGTACGCCGCCGAAGTTTTCAGCCAGCGTGGTGATCGTCATTGCATCCTGCCATACAGCAGCAGCGGTCTTCGCTTCCTTCACGGTCTTGCCGATGGTGAACATACCGATGCCCTTGGCGAAAACAACCTTCGGCTGGAAGCCGCGGCGAGCGGTAAGTTCAGCGAACGCCGCCTGAATGCCGGCAACGGTAAAGTCTTCGATGAAGAGGGGTTCTGCCTTGCAGTATACGATGTGGTCGGGGGACAGCGGTTCGCGGAGGGTTGTAAATGCTTCCGCAGATGCCGCGTACTTCATGATTTCCTTGTTGCAGGTGAAGACAACGACTGCGTCGCCGTTTGCATCGTAGGTCATACGGAGAACGGGAGCGATCTTTGCAGCCGCTGCGGTATCGGTTTCGCATTCGGAGAAGTCGGGCTTTACGGTGAGGAGAGCCGCGATCTTGTCCATCACGGAAGCAACAACAACGTCGAGTTCTTCGGAGGAGTCTGCCGCGAAGAAGATGCCGTGGTTCTGGAGGAAGACAACGTTAGCCGCCTTGCCGGTCGCTTCAGTATATGCGAGGAGCTTCTGACGGCAGTTTGCCGCGAGGATATAGCCGGGTTCGCATTCGTCAACCCATACGGCTTCCGGGAAGAGTTCCTTTACCTTCGCTTCCGCACCCGCGCAGCAGGTCACTGCGTTGACGGAGGACGGATGAACGTGGAGGATGTAGGTCTGCGGGAACAGATCATGCAGAAGGGTTTCGACGGACGGACGCTTTGCTTCTTCGCCGATTGCCTTGGATGCCATCAGGTCGCGGAGAACTTCTGCTTCACGGGTGGCGGTGTCTGCGGAGTACTGGTTTTCCCAGATTTTCGCAAGTCTCGCGCGTTCCATCTTGACGAAGCCAGCTTCGGTGATGGTTGCAAGGGAGGTACCGCTTCCCTTGATGTAGAGATATTCGTCGTTCTTATAGGAGGTATTGCCGCCGCCCGCAAGAACGAACGCCGCATTTTTACCGTAACGATTGGAAAATTCAACAAGAGTTTCGATGCTCATGATGACTGATCTCCTTTATATAATGTAAAATTGGGAACTGAAATTAACCTTCGTAACCGCCGATGGCTGCATACTTCTTGATCTTTTCGTCAAGGGATGCGGTATTTGCCGGAGCAAACATGGCATCGCCGAGGTTGGCGGTCGCTGCCTTTTCGTGACCGATGAGAGCGTAGGTCGCTTCGCGGAGGTGTGCGTATGCCGGATCAGCAAGTGCCTGGCAGATGAAGGACTGGCGAGGAGAGTTGATGTCTTCGCCGGAGATTTCAAACAGACCGTTAGCGTGGCAGAGGTCCATGACGCGGCGGAGCTGTTCCTTCGTATTTCTGGACGGCATATAGGTTACGGCGGAGAAGCCGCAGTCGCGGAGTACGCCGAACAGTTCGTCGAGGTAATCGTCTTCGAACTTCTGTGCCTTTTTGTCGCCTGTGGGGGATTCGCCGACGTCGCCGAGGTAAGCGTACGCGGAAATCGCGCCGAGTTCCTTCGCAAATGCGGTGAATTCACGGATGTTGATGCATTCGTCGGTCGCATTGACGTAGAACTTGCCGACAAGGTGTCCCTTGAGAACGCCGAGAATGTCGTATTCGTAGAATTCTTCGGGAGCGGTCATCAGCTTTTCACGGGTCTTACCGAGCGGTACGCCGGTCATCTTTTCGAGGAAATCGCACGCGTCCGCACGATCCGGATACTTGCCGGTGATCTTCTTGGTGAGCGCGTAGCAGATATGACGTTCGGTCACGCTGCCGCCTTCGTGTGCCATGGACAGCGGATAAACGTCCGCGTCAAAGTCGAGAACGATGCCGACTTCCTTCACCAGCTCGTTGATGTTGTCGCACATCTTGCGGTTGCGGAGATTTCTCTTTTCGCGGATGCCGGAGAGAAGTTCTTCCGCACGATCAATGTTCTGGTGCGGAATCCCGTGCATAGCGAGGTATACGCAGGAATTCTGGTCGGGATTGTTGATCTTGCGTCCGACGAGGGAGGTACCGTCCACGTTCACGCGGCATTCAAACCCGCAGGTGATCGGCATATTCATAATCTCGCCCGCCTTGATGAATTCCTTGGTGCCGCCGACACTGTCGTGGTCCATGATTCCGGCGGTACGCAGTCCTGCCTTCCATGCGTAGAACACAGCGGAAGTGGGGGTGTAAGGCGAGAACGAGTACGAGGTGTGGATGTGGTTGTTGACGAAAATTCCGCGTTCGGGTGTGGGAATTTCGCCTGCGTCGATCTTTTTCTTGAGTTCCGCAAGAGCGGCGAGACGCTCATCGGCGGAGATATCGACTCTGGATATGGTTTTGAGAAGTTCTGCTGTTTCCATATTCGTTTGCCTTTCAATAAAAAAATATATTTTTTCGACTAAGGACTAATGGTTAAGGGTGAATGACTATATGAAATTTCAAGTCTGTCCGTCTGACGTAAAGTTCAGCCCCAGTCCTTCACCATTCACCATTCGTCCTTAGTCATATTTCTTTTCCGTACATGAAGAAGTACGCTGCACGGTAGCGTTCGCGCTTGTCCGCCGCTTCCCTGGAATCATCCCGCCAGTGTTTCCGGCGGTGTGCGCGGAGCATGATGTTCTTCGGCGTGTCCTCCGGGTCAATGAACTCGGTCGCGTCGGTCCTGTAGCCGGCCGCGTCGAGCATCAGGAGACGGAGCGCATCCGTTGCCGCGTCCGCCAGCTTCTGACGGAGGACCGGACGTTCCGCGATGAAGTCCAGCGTGGGGCAGTTCATTTCGCGGTTCATCTGATGATGGCAGCACGGCGTGGACAGGATCGCCTCCGCGTGATGCCGCACGGCAAAGTTCAGCACGATATCCGTAGCAATATCGCACGCGTGGAGCGAAATGACCAGATCGGGCTTCCGCAGAGGCTCAAACTCGTTGATGTCCCCGCAGACGAACTCCATTCCGTCCATGCCGGACTTCTTCGCAATGTCCGCGCAGTAGTCGATGACGCTCTTCTTGAGGTCAACGCAGGACATTTTCACCTGCCGTCCGAGAACGGCGGTCAGCACATGGTACGCCGCAAAGCTGAGATAACTCTTGCCGCAGCAGAGGTCGCAGACGTACAGTTCTCCTTCCGGATTCAGCTTTGCCGCCGCTTCCGCGATATACTCGGAAAACCGGCAGATCTGGCGGAACTTCGCCTGCTTTTTATCGTGGATGCGGCCGTTTTTGTCGGCGACATCCAGGGCTTTCAGAAATTCTTCATTTCCCGACAGAAGACGGGATTTTTCGCGGTCGTTGCCGGAATCGGCCGCCGGTTTTTCGACAGCCGTACCGATCTTCCCTTTTTCGAGAAGCGTGACCGCGCCTTTTTTCGAAATCATGACCGATGCCGTCCCGTTTTTATCGGTGAGGTCGGCCTTACGGAAGGTTTCAAACTGCTTCGGAAGAGCGGAGGCAATCTCCCCTTCCGTGAGATTTTCGTGAGTTACACGTCCTTCGGTGAGCGACGTTTCGATCTGGAGGACGGTTTTCCCCGCGATGGTTTTCGGTGTTCCCTTTGCCTTGAGCGCATCGCCGGATGCGGGAGAATGGAACACCACATTGACCAGTCCGCCGGAGGTCAGACTTTTTCCGGTCAGTCCGGCGAAAGCGGCGAGTTTTTCTTTGTTGTCCATACTCATTTGCCCTCTCCGGTTTCTTTGCTCTTTTTGATTTTAAACTTGCTTTCGGTGCCGTTGAAAATACGCTTGAGGTTTTCGCGGTGCTTGATGACCACGATCACCGCAATGGCGATGGCAACGAATTCGATCATGTAAATACCGGTATTGTTCATACGGTTAAGCATAAGCGGGAACATCATCGCGCAGATGACCGAACCGGCGGAAATATACTTGGTCGCCATGACAATTCCGACGAACACCACGAGAAGTGCGCAGAAAATACGCCAGTCGAGCATGAGCATGATGGTCGCCATGCAGAGGACACCCTTGCCGCCCTTGAAATTGTAGAAGACGGGGAAAATATGTCCGAGGAAACAGGCGAATCCGGCAATGTATGCGGTCAGATAGCCGAACACACACCAGCCGACCAGAATGGCAAGCAGGGTTTTGAGGATATCGCCGGCAAAGGTAATGATCGCGGCCTTTTTTCCGTAAGTACGCATGACATTTGTGAATCCGGCATTTCCGCTGCCGTACTTGCGGATGTCGTCATGATAAAACTGTTTGGAAACGAGGATCGCGGTGTTGATGCTGCCGAGAAGATACGGGATCAGCACATACACCAGCACCAGAAGCATACTCGGGATAAGCGGGATGTCTTTCCAGAAATACCCGATCAGTCCCATGAATCCGACTTCATACCGAAGAAGTAAATGCAGCATTATTCTTCACCCTCGTCGCCTTTCTGACGGATAATGAGGCGGATCGGGGTGCCTTTGAAGCCGAAGGTCTGGCGGAGGCAGTTTTCGATGTACCGCTGATAGGAGAAGTGGAAGAGTTCCGCGTTGTTGCAGAAAATAACGAAGGTCGGCGGCGCAACGGAAATCTGGGTCATATAGTAAATCTTGAGACGTCTGCCTTTGTCGGACGGCGGCTGAACACGCGCAACGGCATCAGCGAGAACGTCGTTGAGCATACCGGTGGACACGCGCATATTGGTCTGGTTGTGGACGTAGTTGATCTGTTCAAACAGCTTGTCCACACGCTGACCGGTCTTTGCGGAGATATACATAATCGGCGCGTAGGTCATATAGGACAGCGCGTCGTAAACTTTCTTGTTGAATTCGTTGGTAGTGCTGTTGTCCTTATCGATAAGGTCCCACTTGTTGATGCAGATGATGGACGCCTTGCCCGCTTCATGTGCGATGCCGGCGATCTTTTCGTCCTGTTCGGTCACGCCTTCCTTCGCGTCAACCATGAGCAGGCAGACATTGGCACGTTCGACAGCCATCTTCGCGCGGAGGACGCTGAATTTTTCGACGCGGTCTTCAACCTTTGCCTGACGGCGGATCCCGGCGGTATCGATGAGGTTGAAACGGCCGAATTCGTTTTCGATGGTAGTGTCGATGGCGTCGCGGGTGGTGCCGGGGATATCGGAAACAATGCAGCGTTCATCGCCGCAGAGACGGTTGACGATGGAGGATTTTCCGGCGTTCGGCTTTCCGATCACGGCAACGGAAACGGCATCGTCGTCCCCTTCTTCGGAGTCAAAGTCATCCGGAAGGGCAGCAAGAGCCGCGTCCAGCACATCGCCGGAACCGCTTCCGTGGAGGGAAGACAGCGCGATCGGCTCGATTTCAAAGCCGAGCTGATAGAAGTCGTAGAATTCCGCAGGCAGATCGCCGATCTTGTCGGCCTTGTTGATGCAGGGGACAACGGGCTTGCCGCTGCGCATGAGCATCATACCGATGTCAAGGTCGTCGGCGAGGAGACCTGTGCGGATATCGCAGACGAACAGGATGACGTCCGCCATATCAATGGCGATCTGCGCCTGTTCGCGCATTTTCTGAAGAATAATGTTGTCGGTCTTCGGCTCGATCCCGCCGGTGTCGATGACCATGAGTTTGCGGCCCCTCCATTCGGTCTCGCCGTAGATACGGTCGCGGGTGATGCCGGGAACGTCCTCAACAATGGCGCGGCGTTCCCCGATGAGTTTATTGAACAGCGTGCTCTTGCCGACGTTCGGCCGTCCGACAATCGCAATCACAGGTTTTGCCATAGTGTTTCTCCTTAAATATATTTTCTTGGGGAAGGAACTTTTTGAAAAAAGTTCCTTCCCCTGTAGTTCCGATTGCGGAACTACGCCCATCTTCAAAAATTTTTATACTGAAATAGTGGATTTGAGTTTGTGCGGATTTTTTGTTTTACTCCAGACCGAGCAGTTTTACGCAGAATTCGCTGCCGTCGTTTTCGATAAATTCAATGTTGACGCCGAGGGTTTCGGATAATTCGTCCGGGGACATTCCGCAGAGGAAGAGGTCGCCTTCGGCCCGCAGAGTCGTGCGGGAGAGGTACAGCGTTTCGCCGAGCGGTTTTCCGGCAAGCTGATCTGCGAAATCGGTACCGGTCAGAAGGCCGGTGACGGTGACTTCCCCGCCGAAGAAATTGTTTTTCACTTTATGGACGTGACACGTCAGATTCGGGCAGGCGGACGTGAGTTTTTCGACCTGACGGACGATAAAGTCATACGCCGCTTCGCCGGTGGCAACGGAAATTTCCCGCTTCGCAAGTTTTTCGTCATCGAGGAGGTTTTCCAGCATGAAATCGAATTCCGAGCCGAACGAAGTCAGCATCCCGACGCCGTTCTCAATCTGGAGATATTCCCCGTAGTAGGCACCTTCCGGGAGAGGACGTCCGCATTTGATATAAAATTCGTCCGACGCGAAGAACAGACGTTCTTCAAGGGTCGCGTTGAACGATTCGACCTGATCGATCACGGCGGCGCATTCCTCGGCGGTGAAGGGTTCGAGGTGGAAAAGACCTTCGCGGTACGCGGTCAGACCGGCAGGAACGACCGAAACACTGTCAAGCGCGGGATAATACGCTGCAAGATCAGTCATACTGCGTGTGAGTTCGTCGCCGTCGTTGATGCCGCGGCAGAGGACGATCTGTCCGCGCAGCTTGATTCCCGCATCCGCGAGCTTGCGGAGATAGCGGAGCACTTCGCCGGCGCGCTTGTTCTTCATCATTTTCACGCGCAGCTCGGGATTGGTCGAATGAACGGAGACATTGACGGGAGAAATGTGCATTTCAATGATGCGGTCAATGTCCTCGTCGCGCATATTGGTGAGGGTAATATAGTTGCCGTGGAGGAAGGAGAGACGGCTGTCGTCGTCCTTGAAGTAGATGGTTTCGCGCATCCCCTTCGGATTCTGGTCAATGAAGCAGAAAATGCAGCCGTTTTCGCAGCGGTGCTTTTTGTCCATCAGGGGCGTACCGAATTCCAGACCGATATCGTCGTAGGTGTCCTTTTTGATTCTGACTTCCAGAAGGTCGGCACCGCGGTGGAGCTTCAGGATGACCACATCCTCGGCAAGGCGGAAGCGGTAATCGAGAACGTCGCCTATTGCATGGGAATTGATCTCGAGCAGGACATCTCCGGCACGGATACCGGCGCGCGCCGCTCTCGAATGGGGCAGAACCCCGGTGATTTCAACCATAGTTTATCCATCCGATTTAATAAAAAACATAATGATACAATTTATATTATACATTAAATTGGAAGGAAGGTCAAGAGAAAAAATTGACTAAGAGCTAAAAACTAAGAGTGAATAACTAAGTCAAATCGCCCGTCAAACGGACCTTCCCTTCGGGAAGTCCAACAGACATAAAGTTTGACATAGTTATTCACCCTTCGTCCTTAGCCCTTACCATAATTTCCAAAAAAGATGCAAAGCCCAAAATGGCGATTCGTAGGGACACGGCGTGCCGTGTCCGCCAAACAATTTGACCAGAGCATATTTCTATAAAACATCCGGTTTGGATGGATATCCAACGAAATATCGTTTGTCCAAATTGATAGACGGACACGGCACGCCGTGTCCCTACGAATGATTCCGCTCTGTATTGCATATTTTCAAAATCGTTGTAGTCAATCCTCAATCATATTGTAAATCAAATGTCAATGTTATGCTTTACAATCTCCAAAAAATTAATCCTCAGGATCAAAAAATCAAGGCTGAAATTCCCGTCTGTCAGCCTGACAGGAAATTCAGCCTCAGTCATTCACCCTTAGTCCTTAGCCCTTAGCCATGATACGCGTCCAGCTCATCGGTTTTCCGCTTGAGCTGTTTGTGTCCCGCGAAGCAGACCGCCGCTCCCGCGAACGCCGCACCGATGAACACGCAGAACACTACTTCCCAGCTGAACACTTCCGAAATAGAGCCGATCGCAATGCTCGATACCGCTGCCGCCGCATAGGAGAAGCAGTTCAGCATCCCCGTTACCGTGGACGCACGTCCGACTTTGCCGAAGTGCAGCGGGATGAACGTCAGGAGCATCGTATTTGCGCCGAGCATGGATGCACTCGACAGCGCGAGAAGAAGCGTGATGAAAATTGCCAGAATCACATCGCCCGCACCGATGACCGCTTCCGCCGTTTTTGCGGGAATGATGTGGATGAACACCGTCACGATCGCCAGAGAGATCGTGCTGACCGCAAACATGACGCTGCACGTCGTCAGCTCGTCAATTTTGAAGCGGTGGAACACATCGCGCGCCGCATACGCGCCGAAGATGTTCAGCAGCGGAAGAATCGTGCAGATCAGCGATACAACCGACGAGGACGGGATGAACTTGTCGCCGAGAACCGTCGGGATCCAAAGGTCGAGACCGTCCTTGATCATGCCGTTGAAGAGAATGCCGACAGCGGCAAAGACCAGACCGGCGCAGAACACCTTGATGTTCGCCTGTGCGGAAGTCTGGTGCGCCTTGTCGTGATGAACGGGAGCCTTCGCGTTTTCTTCGGTCATGTGATTTTTGATCGTACCGAAGCAGATGTGCAGAATGACCGCCATGACGATCAGCACCGCGCCGCACATCATGAAGGACACGCGCCAGCTGAAGAACTTCAGACCGGCCGCGCAGATGAGGTAGCAGCAGATCGTACCGATCGGGATGGTCGCGGACAGGCTGGCTGCCGCCGCATGGCTGATCTCGTCCGTCGTCCATGTGGAGACCGCGCGGATGATCGGGGACCAGAGCAGCGAGCAGGAGAACCCGCAGACCGCCCAGATGATCATGAACAGGAAGTTATTGGAGTTCAGTCCCATAAACACATTCATAAGACCGGAACAGAGAAGCCCGGTACAGACCATATAGCGGGGATGGAAGCGGTCGCCGAGCCAGCCGTTGGTGAACTGCCCGATGGCATAGCAGAGCATGAAGCAGGTGCCGATCGTACCGCCGGAGACATTGTCGGTAACTCCTTCGGCGATCATGTCGGCGAGACATACGGACAGATTCTTCCGTCCGATGTAATTGGTGGCATACGCGAGCCAGCAGTAAGCAACCAGCAGCCACGAGTTCTTTTCAAATTCGGATTTTGCTTTGAACATGATGATTTTTCTCGGGAAAACCTTTTTTAAGGAAAAAGGTTTTCCCGAACCCTTTCCAAAAACCTTTTTAAAATGGGTCGGGATTAAGGTTTTCCTTAATTTCGCGTAAGGCTTATTATAGCAGAATACGACCGTTTTTTCAATGCTATTTTAAGATGATTTCCGGCGTTGATTTTTTCTGCATTTTATGATATACTGACAATCCAACAAAGAAATCTTCATATAAAGGTGGTGTTATTCATGAACAAACCGTATTATCTGGCGTACGAAGACCGGTACCGCCGCGTGTTTGAAGCCGGGATCGAACTCTGGGGACATTCCCCCGATGACGAAACTCTTGTCCGCACGCTCGCTGAATGGGTGGAGGAAAACGACCTCGCCGGAAAAACCGTGGTGGAATTCGCGTGCGGCGAAGGTGCGGCGGGGGTAATCCTGTCGAAGCTCGGCGTGCGGTACCGCGGGTTCGATATTGCCCCGTCGGCAATCGAAAAGGCGCGGGAACGTCTGCGGGACTTTCCGGATGCGCGGGTGGAACGGCTGGATATGGTGAAGGAACGTGCGGGTCTGCCGGAAACGTTCGACGCGGCTCTCGACTGCATGGGGTTCCACATGATCCTGACCGATGCCGACCGGGACGCGTATCTTGCGAATGCCAACACCGTTCTGAAACCGGGTGCGCCGATGCTGTTTTTCCGGGAATCCTACCGGGACAACGCCTACACGGGTGTCGTGGAATCGTTCGACCACTGGAAGGAAATTACCGGCGACGACTACACCACGCCGCAGCTGCGGTCATACAGGGACGGTGCAGACGGAAAGGAAGTCTGGATTCCCTGCGTTCCCGCACGTGCGAGAAACCGCGAGGGGTACTGCACTGAAATGGAACGCGCGGGATTTGCTGTGGAAAAGTTCATGGGAATGGAAGAAAGCAGTGCGATTCTGTATTCGGTGAGTATTTATGTGAGAAAACGATGATTCAACTACTGGTTAACTTCTGATTCAACCGAAGTCGAATCCGCCTCCATTGCATTTTCGTCCGGTTTCCGGTATACTATAGCCATCAGCTGAACAAAAGAGATTCATGAATCCGGAATTCCATCTTCAACAAAAGGAGACCATCATGAACATCGGAACGAAAATCAATGAATACCGCCGCCGCAAAGGTGCGACGCAGGAAGACCTTGCCGCCTACACCGGTGTATCGACCGCCGCCGTCAGCAAATGGGAAACCGAAGCCAGTCTGCCGGACATCACTCTCCTCCCGAAAATCGCGGAATTTCTGGAAGTTTCCATCGACTTCCTGATGGGGTTTGCGCTTCGTCCGGACGAGATTGAAGACCTGTGCCGCTGGGATAACCAATACCTCCGCCATCTCGACTACAATGCGGGCATTCCCGTCTATGAAGAAGCCCTCCTCCGCTATCCGAACGACGGCAATCTCCATCTCGGTCTCGGCAGTCTGCTCTCCGCAAAGGCTTCCAACAGCCGAGAGCGTGAAACGGGTCTGCGCGCTGTCGAACATCTCGAAAAGGCACGGAAGCTCGGCTGCTGGATGACCGATCAGGGAGAAGACCGTGACCTGAAACAGAAAATTTCCTTCACCTACGGCTGTATCGGCGAATACGAAAAGGCATTGTCCTATCTCGACGACAGTATGTACGACATTCAGGCGGCCGATTACGAAATGCGGCTTGGGAAATACGATGGCGCAAAAATCCGCCTGTACAGCAAGCTGTTCCACACGGCGTTTGAATTCGCACTGCTTACCGACCGTCTCGGCAAATGCTGCGAACACGACGGAGACGCGGAAACCAGATTCCGGCTCACAAAGCTGTGTGCCGATTTCCGGGAAATGTTCACAGAAACCGAAAAAGCAAGCTATTTCGATTACCTTTCCGCGTGCGATCACATGGACCTTGCGGAAGCGATTTGCAACCGTGACGGAGATTTCAAGGAAATGAAGGAAGCGATCGAAAAAGCGGTCGCCCATGCGGTACGGTTTGACGAAAATCCTTCGTTTGACATCGCGGATATCGGTTTCATGAAAGGCTACTTCGGTTCCATCAGTACCTCTCTGGACGGTCTCGCCTGCCGTGGAGTTCTGAATCATCTGAAATCCGAGCCGTTCGCGGGATTTGCGGGAGAAGAATGGTACGAAGACTGCGTATCCCGGCTCATGTCGGCGATGAAGTCGAAAAAAGACGTGGGATTGTGGGAATAACTTTACAATATAGACAGAGCTCATCGAAACCGCTCAAAGGCTTCGATGAGCTCTGTCTGTTATTCAAGGCTTTATCTGCGTGGAATGCCGAAGCATCGTATCAATTACGTCGTATATCTTCGCACGATCTTCCGCAGAAATCTTGTCCAGTTTTTCTGCCAGCAGCGAATCTTTGACCGTATATCCGGTATCAATCACATCCGCAAGGATCATATCGGCGGACACACCGAGCGCGTTGATAATCCCGATCAATGTTTCAAGAGCCGGGATTTTCTCTCCCCGTTCGATTGCACCGAGATAGTTCGTACTCAGTCCCGATTTTTCCGCAAGGTCTTCCTGCCGAAGTTTTTTCATCTTCCGGTACTTGCGGATATTTTTGCCAATGGATTCCAGTTTCATCGCAATCACTCCTATCAGCGTGTTACTTACTCTGATAGTATAAATATCATTCGAAAACGTATGAACCATCCACAAGGAATAAATCAATTCTATTAGAGTTGATTTATTCAAAAATATATGTTATAATAACTCACCAAAGGGAAGGTTCTGAGCCGTCAATAACGCGTCTTGCTTCTCAATCAATATACAGGAGTTATTATGGCCGACGAAAAAATTTTTATGGAAAAAGTGATATACGAAAAAACATATCCACAGGAAATCCTCGATAAATGTGAACAAGTTCCGGCTGTCGCAGGAAGTCCTGCAAACACCGGAAAACTTTTGACATTCGATGAATTTTGGAATATTCTGTGTAATGAAACCGAATATGTACCGCTGCCGGAACGTGAAAAAACGGCAGAACATTTCAAAAACACGGCGATAGAAATTTCTGAAATGTATGAATTGGATATCAAAATCAAACAGACACAAAGCCATCTATCCGTCAATTATTATTTCAACAGTGCCGGATGTATGGGATTTCTGAAAGATATCCTCTGTCTGGCAGATGACATTACTTTTTTCGCAAATATTCAAGGATACGAAATTGTAATGTCGCTCGACTACTACACTCATGCGGTTTACCGGCGCGGGAAACGAATTGAACCATAAAATTTCTGCCGCAAAAAAAACAAGGCTGAACTCCCCGTCCTCTGACAGACGGCAGGTTCAGCCTTAGTCATTCACTCTTAGTCCTTAGCTCTTAGCCAATCTCCACTTCCGCCACGCGGATTTCGTTTTCGTGCTGCGATTCGTATACCACAAACGCCGTTCCCGTCACGGGGTTCACGCACACATCGCTGTAGCCGCCGCTTTCGTTCAGCAGCACACGTTCCCACGTTTCCCCGAAGTCCGCCGAACGGGACAGCGATACGTTCACGCGCCCTTCCTCCGATACGCAGTTCGAGAAATACAGAACGTCGTCCTTCGCCGTCATGCCCGCCGCGCAGATCGGGTCGGGCAGATTTTCCGCAAAGTGCAGATCGTGCCATCCCGTCGCTCCGTCCGGGCTAACCGCAATGTACCGGCGATGTCTGTCCGACACGTTCCGGATGTTCATAATCAGTCCGCGCGACGTTTCCGCCATGCACGCTTCGTTCGGGTCGGGAACATCCGTGATCGGCAGAATGTCCCCGCGGTGCCACGTTTCGCCGCCGTCATCGCTGACCATCGTCGCCGCAACGCTCGGATGGTGCGCGAAAATGTTGGTAATGTTCGAGGTCAGCCAGACCGTCAGCACGATCCGCCCGTCCTTCGTCACCGTACCGTGACCGGGACCCGTCGCCGCGACCGTCCACGCATAGTCCGGTCGGAATTCTTCAAACGCGTCCATGATCTCCACGCGCTCCGTCCACGTTTCGCCCTTGTCATAGCTGAACTTGCAGAACGGCCGCTTGTAATTCTCCAGCCACACGAACACGATTTTACCATCCTCCATCACCGCCATCACGGGATTGTTGACAGTATTTTTGCCTTCGCCGGAGGCAATATAGACCTCCTCCGACCACGTCTTGCCGCCGTCAACGGATTTCTTCATCCCGATTTCGGACACCGACCAGTCGTTCCGTCCCATGCGGCATTCGTAATAAACCAGCATCGTCCCGTCGGCACAGACCACAATCCCCGGAATCCGGTTGTGACAGAACCCGTTCTCCCCGGCCGTGTAAATCACTCTGTCATTCAAAACTTTCATAATATACTATCTCCTCCCTGTTCAAAAAGGTTTTGGAAAGGGGTTCGGGGAAAACCTTTTCCTTAAAAAGGTTTTCCCCGAAAAACTTTATTTCTTAATCAGCGGCACCACATAGTCGGTCAGGGCCTTCTTCTGTTCATCGGTCAGAGCGGAGAACGGAGGACGGCTGTCGCCCATGTCGAGACCGAACGTGTCGAGGATTGCCTTGGAGCCGGGCATGACGCCGTACTTCAGGAGTTCCGCGATGACGAGGTTCGCGTCGTTCTGGATCGCCTGCATTCCTTCGATGTCCTTCTTTGCGAAGAGTTCCATGATCTTGATGAACTTGCCAGCCATGAAGTTGTAGGTCGAGCCGATACCGCCGTCCGCACCGGACATCATGCCGCACGCGAACATTTCGTCGTAGCCGTTGAGCATGACCTTGTCCGGGAACGCGTTCTTGATGCGCTGCATCTTGAAGAAGTCGGACGCGGTGTACTTGACCCCGACGATGCGTTCGTCCTTCAGAAGCGTGCAGATGTCGTCAAAGGACAGTTCCACGCCGGAAAGCGCGGGAATGTTGTAAATCAGAAGCGGCATACCGCAGGCATCCACGATGTCGAAGTAATACTTCATGATTTCCTTCGCGGAGAACTTGTAGTAGAACGGAGCAACCGCGGAAACCGCGTCGTACTTCAGTTCTGCCGCATACTTGGCAAAGCCGATCGCCTGTGCGGTCGAAATGCAGCCAACGTGCGCGATGCAGGCTGCGCGGTCGCCGACGGTTTCCTTCACGGTCTTGTAAACGTGACGGCGTTCTTCATCGGACAGAAGGAACGCTTCGCCGGAGCTTCCGTTGACGTAGAAGCCGGAAACGCCCTGCGCGAGGTTGAATTCCGCCAGTTTGATGAGCTGTTCGGTGTTGACGCTGCCGTCCTTTGCGAACGGGGTGAAAATTGCGGGAATAACTCCGCCGATTCTTTTCATGGTGATATCCTCCAAAGTATCGTGAAATTCTGTATGGAATTCGGTGTTTTTTTCATTATAGCACAGATCGGGTGGAGAATCAAGCGGTCATCCGGGATTTGACCAAAATTCCGCCCGGCTGACGGGTCAGTTCACAATCAGCAGCTCATCCGGACGGAGCGAGATTGCTTCGATCCATGCCTTGGGAGCATCGTCCTTCAGATAGTTTACGATCAGAATTTCGCCGTCGTCGAACTGCACCCAGCCGGTGTAGCCGCAGTCGGAGTGCAGATTGCGGTCGTAGGACAGCGGGAAAATGCGCGCGGTCTGGCGATTGCGAACCGTTTCCAGAACGCTTGCCCGGTCGATCAGCGCACCCATGACGTTCTGGTATGCACCGAAGAAGCCGCTGCCGCCCTGAAGGAAACGATAGGTCACGAGGACATTTCCGTCAGCGAGCCATCCCACCGTCGGACGATGGCATCCCGGAAGGGGAACGTTGTACACGCCTTCCCATGTTTCGCCCCGGTCATGGGAAATCGCCTTGAAGCCGTCCCATCCCTGCATGGAATTTTCCCGCATGAAGCAGACAATCGTGTCGTCGTCCACGACCAGAAGTCCCGCTTCACAGAGATTATAGCGCGGATCGTCCGCGACTGTCACGCGGTCCGACCACGTCTGTCCGCGGTCGTCGCTGTACCAGAGATACTGGCACAGTTTGCCCGTTTCGGGATTCATCGTGTGCGCCGCCAGAAGCCAGCGTCCGCAGGAAAGTTCGGTCAGACGTTCCGGAACGATCCCGCTCGCGGCCGTCTTCACGGGTTCCGACCACGTTTCGCCGTTGTCGCGGCTGAACCACAGGAATACCTGTACATTTCTTCCGTTTTCGTCCCCATCGCTGATGAGGTCGCACACGATCACCAGCGTACCGTCCGCAAAACGGGAAATGCGGGCGCAGTTGAAGAACGAGTCGCGTTTTCCGGGTTCGGTCAGGTAGTGCTTTTCGCCCCACGTCCGACCGCGGTTGTCGGAAATGACGTAGGTCACCCGCGCCAGTTCCCGGTTGACGTGATGCGTGCATTCGCTGAATACGCAGATCAGCCGGTCGTTGTCACAGCGGCATACATCCGGCCATGCTTCATAGATCGCCGGGTCTTTGGATACGATAAATTTCTGCATAATGCCCTCCTGTGTTTCTGTCAGTTGCCCTTGATCTTTTCAAACAGATTGTTGTAGGTCTTGTTGATCGCCTTCTGCTGGGATTCCCAGTAGCTTGCGGGATTTGCTGCGGCATCATTTACAAACGTAGAGTACCACTTGTATTCCCCGATCTTGCCGGACGGGTCAATGTTGTAGGAGAGGTCGTAAGTCGCCTTGTCGCGCATCATGCGGTAGATAATCTGGGAATCTTCGTCACGCAGAACCTTGCCTTCGATATACTGTTCGACAAAAGCATCCTTGACATATTTGCTGGAACCCGCGCTGAGGGCTTCGATGATCGCGCCGGTACGTTCCGCATTGGTCAGCGTGACCGGAAGAGCCATCATGCCGCCGGACGACCAGACAACATAGTCTTCCTGATTTTCGTCAAACTTCGGATAGGGCAGGTAGCCGAGGTCGAATTCGATGTCGCGGAGCAGCTTCGGGTCGGAACCGTAGGGTTCAAAGATCGCGTTGCCCGCCTGGAAAATTTCGTACTGCGTGTTGCCGCCCGCAAGATTCAGGTAAACGTCCTGATTCGTGCGGAACGCCTGCATTCTCTCAACAATGCTGATGATGCGGTCGGAGTACAGGTTGAACTGGAATCCTTCGTCCGTACAGGTCACGGGAAGTTCGCCGCTGTTGATAGGGAAGATAGATGTAAATGCCGCGTTGAGAACAATGCCGTACCGGTCGTTCAGGTCTGCCTGACCGTTGCCGTCGAGATCACTGTACACACCGGAGGTATAATCCATCATCTTGTCGAATGTCCACGTTCCGTTGTGAACCGATTCGTAGGGGAGTTCCAGATTCAGGTCTTTCATTAAATCCTTGTTGAACAGGATGCGGAAATGCTGGTGAACCGGGAAGGTATAGTCGCTGACCGCGAAATACTGCTTACCGACAAATTCGTAGGCGTCGTTTGCGGTCTGGTTGTACCATGCGGCGGTCAGATCAGTGTTCGGGAGAGATTTCCAGTCATAAACGAGGTTGGAAGTGATGAACGACGCGCGGTCGCCGGGAGACCAGAAAGCGATCAGGTCATAGGTCTCGCCGTCCCCCGCCATTATGGAGTTTTTGAAGCTGGTTTCGGAATTTCCGTCGAGAATTTCTTCGATTTCAATGCCGAGAAGTTCCTCCACTTCGGTGTTGCGCTGATACGCCGCGTCGTTGAGAACTTCGCCGATCATTTCCGCCGGAGCAAGATAGATGCTCCAGTTGCCGTTGGAGTAGTCGTAGCTGAGCGCGGAGAAGGTGTAGCCGTCAAACGTCGTGCCTTCGGGAATGTTGGCATACCAGTCCGGTTCGGTCTCCTCAGGGACAGTTTCTTCGGCCGCTTCTTCGGTCACTTCCGCCGCAGTATCGGCAGACGTGGGAGCCGAGGTATCTCCGGAGGTGTCATCCGTTGCGGAAGAACAGGAGCCGAGCAGCAGTGCAAGAAGGATCAGGGAAACAAGACGTTTTTTGTTGAACATGGGAATGCTCCTTTCTGAAAATTATAAAAAATAGTATATTTTTATTATAACATACGGAAACACAAATCATATATAAAATTCTTGCACAATAATGTTCTTATCTTGCTGTATTCGTTGATAAAAATATTGAAAAGCAGCAGGAAATGTGATATACTTACAGTGAAATTGTACAAACAGGAAGGAGAATCCCTTGGAAAACAAATGGATCGAACAGGTTTATATCCGCGAGATCGGTCAGGATTCCCTGTACGGACGTCAGCACGTTCATGATGACGGATGTGAAATTTTATGGGTTGTTCAAGGGAACGGAAACATTCTTCTCGGAGATACCCTGTATCGTCTGGAATCCAGCCGCCTGTATTTTATTCCGCCGCTCATGCTTCACTACACCCATCCCTCGGTTCCGGAGAACTATATTCGGAGCAAACTGGTCTTCTCGCGGCATTCGGTCCGGAACATACTGACCGCCTGCGGAAGTCTGCATCTTCTCGAAAACCTTGAGCAGACCTCATGGTCAGCGGAATGCAGGGAACCGGAGAAAATTGCAAGAATTGAACATTTTTTTGAAGAGGCTTCACAAATAATAAAGAATCCGCTCCATACGAACGATGCCCGGAGTGCCGGTCTGATTTTACAGATGATTTCCTATTTTTCCGATACGCTTGTACCGGATATCACCGCTGTATATCACGCCGACCCGCTGATGAATACGATGCTGACCTACATCAATACTCATCTCCGGGACGATTTATCGCTGGATCAGATCGCCCGCCACTGTCACATCAGCAAATATTATATGTGCCGCCGGTTCCGGGAGGAGATCAACATGACCGTCATGCAGTACATTTCCAATCAGCGGATAATCGCCGCAAAAAACGCATTGATCGGAACGGATAAATCCATTGCCGATGTTGCGCTGGAAAACGGCTATGTCAATACCTCGCATTTCTGCAGTGTATTCCGGCGTACGGAAGGAATATCGCCGGCCGTATTCCGGAAACAGTATAAGTAAAACCGTAAAACCGTCGTTTTCCGCAAATTTTCTTGACGGATTCCGGAGGGTATGCTATAATGGAACTGTCATAAAATTATCATTTTTTCCAAAAATCCCAAGGAGGTTTTCCCATGAACCCTGACAGCTTCCGCGACTTCCCCGAAAAAAACGATCCATGGAACGCCTTCATCGATACCTACTGCACGTATCCCACCCGCGACGACCTCACACCCGTTCAGCGCATCGCCGTCCTCTGCTTCAATTACGACGCGGAAATGAACAGCGGCGGCTATGTCAGTTACCACGATATGTATTCCGATGTTGCGCCCGATGAACTGGCTGCCGCTCTTCGTACGGTTCACGGAGATGCCATGGCGGAAAACTATCTCCATTCCGTCGCTCACGGTGCGAACGACGATTACGTCGAAACCGACATGGCGTTCTACAAATTCGAACCGTCCCTCACCGACGCAACACAGGCGTACATAACGAAGAACCTCAGCGAATTTTTCCCGGCGCATCCATAATTTCTTTACATGATATAAGGAGGTTTTCCCATGACTACCAAGAAACGTTCCCTCATCGCTCTTCTGCTTGCGCTCTCCATGCTGACCGTTCCTTCCTGCGGCGAATCCGCGGCAAACGGCGATGAACCCACCGCTCCCTCCGCCGAAGTCACCGATCCCGCAGCGGAAGCTGAAACCGAAGAACAGCTCGATGCTGCCGAAGCCCTCGCCGCCATCCCCGACTCCCTTCCCGAAAAGGATATGGACGGCTGGCAGTTCCGCATGACCATTTTCGGCACTGACCAGACCCGTGCCGAAACGTATGCCGAAGAAGCAACCGGCAACGTCGTCAACGATGCAGTCTACAAGAAGATTCTGAACGTCGAAGAACGCTTCAATGTGGATGTTGCTCTGACCGAAACCAGCCTTGCCAGCGTGGACAGCGTCGATGTCCTCAAGCAGGCGATCGTTGCCGGCGACGACAGCTGTGAACTCGCGCAGGGTCACGATATCAGCATGGCAAACGCTGCGCTTCAAGCGTATTTCTACGATGTCTACAAGATTCCCCATCTCGATTTTGAAAAACCGTGGTGGCCGGAAGCAACCCTCGAAAGTATGACCGTTCTCGGACAGATGTACATGATGTTCAACAACATCTCCTACGTCAACCTTGAGGCAACCCGCGTCATGTTCTTCAACAAGACTCTCATGGACGACATGAACATCGCGCATCCGTATGACACCGTCTACGAAGGCAAGTGGACGCTGGACGAACTCCAGACCCTCTCCGACAGTGCGTATCTTGACCTGAACGGCGACGGTAACCGTGACCCGGATGACCAGTACGGCTTCGTTTCTCCGACCTACTTCTACTGCTGCATGGAGCCCTTCAACCTTGAACCGTACTGCAAGGATGCAGACGGCAATCTCTACTACAGCCTTGACGTGGAAAGAACCTCCGCGCTTGTTGAAAAGTATTACAACCTCCTCTTCGGTCAGGGCGGTCTCAAAACCGACTATGACACGATCACGAAGGTCTTCACCGACGGCCGTGCCATGTTCTACTATGCAACGCTGAACGAAGCGGTCAACAAATTCAGCGATTCCGATGTCGTTTACGGTATCCTTCCGATGCCGAAGCTGGAAGAATCGCAGGATCAGTATTACGGCGGCTCCACCGACCGTCCGATCGCTGTTCCGATCACCGTCCAGACGACCAATATGGACAACATCGGTATTGTAGTCGAAGCTCTGAACGCGGAAGGCTACAAGAACGTATACCCGGCGTTCTATGAAATCGCCATGAAGAACCGTTATGCCGACCAGACCGACGACGCGAAGATGCTCGACCTTGTTCACGGCAATGTCATCATCAGCTTCACCTACCTCTACGGCAACTACGCAAGCGCGTACAACATCCTGTTTGAAAACCTGTTCAACGCGGCTACTCCGAACACCGACGTTGCTTCGTGGGCAGCGAAGAACGAAAAGGTTCAGAACAAGTATGTGGAACGTCTGCAGAAGTTCTTCACCGAACAGCTTACAGCGGCAAATCCGTAAATTTTCTTTCTTTAATTTCCATAAAAACAGACACAGAGTTTCCCGCTCTGTGTCTGTTTTTTCGCTTTTCCGCAAATTTTCTTGACGGATTCCGGAAGGTGTGATATAATATATAGATGTTAATTCTCACTTCATTCCAAAACTATAAGGAGATTTTCCCATGAAATCCAAGAAACGCACCCTCGCGCTTCTGCTGGCTCTCTCCATGCTGACCGTTCCCGCGTGCAGCGACAATGCCGCAGACGATACCGCCGCAGATACCGCGCCGACCACATCCGAAGTCACCGATCCCGCAGCGGAAGCCGAAACCGAAAAACAGCTCGACGCTGCCGAAGCCCTCGCCGCTATCCCCGATACCCTTCCCGAAAAGGATATGGACGGCTGGCAGTTCCGCATGACCATTTTCGGCACCGACCTGAACCGCTCCCAGACCTGGGCGGACGAGCTGACCGGTAATGTTGTCAACGACGCCGTTTACCAGAAAATCCTCAACGTCGAAGAACGCTTCAACGTTGACGTTGCTCTGACCGAAGCCAGCTTCGCCGAAGTTGACCAGGTAGACGCACTCAAGCAGGCAATCGTTGCCGGCGACGACAGCTGCGAACTCGCGCAGGGTCACGACGTCAACATGGCAAACGCTTCCCTTCAGGCATACTTCCTCAACGTATACGATCTTCCCCATCTCGATTTTGAAAAGCCGTGGTGGCCGGAATCTACCCTCGAAAGTATGACCGTTCTCGGACAGATGTACATGATGTTCAACAACATCTCCTACAACAACCTTGCCCAGACCCGCGTTGTATTCTTCAACAAGGACCTCATGAACAACATGAACATCGCTCTTCCGTACAACACCGTATACGAAGGCAACTGGACGCTGGACGAGCTGAAAAACATCTCCGACAGTGCTTACGTTGACCTCAACGGCGACGGTACCCGTGATGTCGGCGACCAGTACGGCTATGCTTCCATGACCTATTACTACGGCTGTATGGAAGCCTTCAACGTCGAACCCTACTGCAAGGACGAAAACGGCAATCTCTACTACAACTTTGATGTGGAAAAGAACGCCTCTCTCGCCGAAAAGTACTACAATCTTCTCTTCGGGGAAGGCGGTTTCCTGAACGGCGAATCCACAAACATCTTCAAGGACGGACGCGCGATGTTCCTCTATGAAACCATCAACACGGCTGTCACCACCTTCAGTGATTCCGAAGTAACCTACGGTATTCTTCCGATG
Source organism: Oscillospiraceae bacterium (assembly GCA_015065295.1). Classification (GTDB taxonomy): domain Bacteria; phylum Bacillota; class Clostridia; order Oscillospirales; family CAG-272; genus UMGS1696. The sequence continues at coordinate 26,315 of SVQN01000004.1, read as the reverse complement.
CCGAAGCTGGACGAAACCCAGGAACATTATTACGGCGGTTCCACCGACCGTCCGATCGTTGTTCCGATCACCGTTCAGAAGGATTATCTGGAAAACATCGGTATTGTTGTCGAAGCTCTGAACGCGGAAGGCTACAAGCAGGTATATCCGGCATTCTATGAAATCGCCATGAAGAACCGCTACGCCGACCAGACCGACGACGCGAAGATGCTTGACATCATTCACGAAAATGTCATTATCAGCTTCACCTACCTCTTCGGCAACTACGCAAGCTCGTACAACAAGATGTTCAGCGACCTGTTCAACGCGGCTACTCCGAACACCGACGTTGCTTCGTGGGATGCAAAGAACTCCAAGCCGCAGAAAAAGTATGTGGAACGTCTCCAGAAGTTCTTCACCGAACAGCTTGAAGCAGCAAATCCGTAAATTTTCTTTCCTCATTCATGTAAAACAGACGCAGAGCGGGAAACTCTGCGTCTGTTTTTTCGGTTTTATGTAAAGGAACCTTGACAAATCATCGGAAGTATGCTATAATCGAATTGTAAAGGAAACTTGACATCGGGTGGTGATTGTTTGAAGAACCGAGTGGAGGAGCTGCGGAAGGAACGCGGAATCAGCCAGTACGAATTTGCGCGGGCGATCCGGGTTTCGAGACAGACGGTCAGCTCGATTGAAACCGGAAAGTACAATCCCTCGCTGGAACTGGCGTTTGTAATCGCGGAATATTTCGGGAAACCGATTGAAGAAATTTTTCTGTGGGAAAGGAGTACCAATCATGAATAAACGGCATCTGATCGACGGAATCGCCTGCATCCTCATCGCGGCAATCGCGTTTCTGCTGACACTTCATCCGGCGATTCTGACCACGGGACGGCTGACCGGTCTGGCTTCGACTTATTTTGTCCTCGGCGGAATGACGGTCATCCGGTATTTTTATTACAATTCGCCCCGCTCCCGTGATTTCTATCGTGAAAAAATCGAATACGAAGAAATCGAAGAAAATGACGAACGGCAGGTCCGGCTCCGTGAGAAAACCGGCTGTTACACCTACCAGTTCGGGCAGGAACTCCTTGTGGTCATGATTATCGGCTGTGCGATTCTGGACGCCTTCGGACTGCTCGAATATGCGGATACGCTCACCCTCGTGCTGGCGTGCTATATGATTCTGCAGGGTGCCGCTGAACAGGTGATTTTCCGGTATATCAGCAAAAAATATTGAAAAAACAGACGCAGGTTTTCGTTTTCCTGCGTCTGTTTTCTTACTTTCCGAGAATCCCGCCGGATTCCAGTGCCTTCATGATTTCTCCTGCATAGATCGCGTGACCTTCCTCGTCCGGATGCCAGTTGTCCGAGAAATGCGCGTGTCCGATGATGCGGTTTGCATCCACCAGAGCGAATCCCTGTTCCTCCGCCGTTTCGCGGCTGACGCGGATGTACTCCGCATAGTCGATTTCCGAAAACGGCGCGGCAGTCGGGCCTTCGATCTCCTGTACGGTCATGAGGATCGGATAAGCGTCCGGACAGCCGGTGAGAATGTTCGTCAGATTCGCCTTTACTTCGTCCGGCGGAATGTGATTCAGCCAGTCGTTGATGCTGTGCGCCTCCGCGACGATGCAGCACGGGTCAAACAGCTTCACATACGAATCGTAGAATTGTTCGAGATACCGCCGGGTCGTGCAGCTTCCCACGCCCGCGTTGATGACGGCATAATCGCCGGAATAATATTCCGCGCGGTAGAGGTGCATCGGTTCGGGGACGGTGATGACAAGTCCGCCGGTTTCGTCCGTCCGCGCCTGAATCAGCGGACTGCGGCTCACGCCGTCAATGACGGTCGCCACCTTATAATTGTTGTGGCCGTCAAACCGGAAGACAAACCGTGCGGCTCCGCAGACCTGTCCCGTCCGGTATTCGCCTTCGATCACGGTGCGCGGTTCTTCTTCGCAGACCGACGAACCCGTCCGCCGGTTCACTTCGTCCCGCACCAGATTGACGTAAAACGGTACGTCAAACGGCGACGGGCGCAGTTCCCCCGCCTGAACGCCCGGATCGGAAAAATGTTCGAGCAGCCCCGCCGGTCCCTGTCCCCATGTATGGGAATCGCCGGTACAGATGATGAAGTGCATACAAAACCTCCGTTTTTAGCTAAGGGCTAAAGGTGAATGGTGAATGACTATACCGAATCCCCCGTCAGCAAACAGACGGATAATCTCTTTTAGCCATTCACCCTTAACCATTCGTCCTTAGTCCTCTGTTATTTTTCTTGCAACGTATACGCCGCTTGCCGATGCGTGCGAAAGCGAGTGGGTCACGCCGCTTCCGTCGCCGATGATGTACAGTCCCTTCCGCTTGGTTTCGAGATTTTCGTCAATGTCCGCTTCCATATTATAGAACTTGACTTCCACGCCGTACAGGAGTGTGTCCTCGTTTGCCGTTCCCTGCGCGACTTTGTCGAGGGCGAAGATCATTTCGATAATGCCGTCGAGAATCCGCTTCGGCAGGACAAGGCTGAGGTCGCCGGGCGTTGCCGCAAGGGTCGGCGTGACCAGACCTTCCGCGATGCGCTTTTCCGTGCTGCGCCGTCCCCGGATGAGGTCGCCGAACCGCTGGACAATGACCCCGCCGCCGAGCATATTCGACAGTCTGGCGATACTTTCGCCGTATTCGTTGCTGTCCTTGAAGGGTTCTGAAAAATGCTTGGCAACGAGCAGGGCAAAGTTGGTATTGTTCGTCTTTTTCGCCGGGTCCTCATAGCTGTGGCCGTTGACCGTGACGATACCGTTGGTATTTTCGTTGACAACGATGCCGTTCGGATTCATGCAGAACGTCCGCACAAGGTCTTCGAATTTGTCCGTCCGGTAAACAATCTTGCTTTCGTACAGCTCGTCCGTCAGGTGTGCGAAAATCACCGCCGGAAGTTCCACGCGGACGCCGATGTCCACACGGTTCGATTTGGTGGGGATATCCAGTGCCTTGCAGACCGTCTGCATCCATTTGCTGCCGCTCCGTCCGACGGAAATAATGCACTTACCGCACTCATACGCTCCGTCTTTGCAGATCACGCGGTAGCCTTCGTCGAGGGCTTCGATCGCCGTCACGGGGGTATCGAAATAGAAATCCGCCTTGGTCTTCAGCTCCTCGTAGAGATTCTGCAGAACGATGTAGTTGATGTCCGTCCCGAGATGGCGCACCGACGCGTCGAGCAGATTCAGCTTGTTTTTGAGGCATTCCGTCTTGAGCTTCGTTCCGGCGGTGGAATACATTTTCGTTCCCTCTCCGCCGTGGCTCATGTTGATGTCGTCCACATAGCGCATGAGATTCAGTGCCTGCTGTTTGCCGATGTGTTCGTACAGTGTACCGCCGAAATCGTTGGTAATGTTGTATTTCCCGTCGGAGAACGCACCTGCACCGCCGAACCCGGACATGATCGAACAGGTTCCGCACCGGATACACGACTTCACGCGGTCGCCGTCAATGGGACAGCGGCGTTTTTCGAGCGCGTGTCCGGCTTCAAACACACCGACGCGGAGAGACGGCGCGCATTTCGTCAGTTCGTAAGCCGCATAAATCCCGCCAGGACCTGCCCCGACAATAATAACATCGTAGGTTTTGTTCATCTTTTTCTCCTCATCAGATCATCGTTCCGTAATACGCCATTGTACAGTTCGGAATCCTCATCCGTCCGTTTTCCTGATATTTTTCAAACAATTTTCTCAGTGCAGCAAGAAACTCCCCGTATCCTTCATCGGTATCCTTCAAACCGTAAGAAGCGGACAGCATCCGATTGATGAGCATATCGCAGTCATATTCCAAAGAGTTGTCAAACCGGATCGTCTGACAGCTGCCCCGGAAAAATCCCTCAAAATCCGCCGCATCCATCCCGTGGCTGAACCCGGTGAATCCCGGGCAATACGTCCGGCAGATCTCCGCATTCTCACGGATGACCGGCGCGTCCGCATCCCGATGGTTGTAGACCAGCACGACATACCCGCCCGGCTTCAGGAACCGCCGGCATTCCTCCGCAAATGCAGCTGCGCCGAACCAGTGAAACGCCTGCGCCGCCGTCACACAGTCCACCGTTCCCTCCAGTTCCGCAGGAAGGCCGAACGCACTGTCCCGACCGTCCACGGAATGAAAACCGGGATTCCCCGCCAGAAGTTCTTCCGCCTTGCGCCGCATATCGGCATTCGGTTCGACAGCATACACCGTATACCCGCGCTCCAGAAGCTGCGCGGTGAATTTTCCCGTCCCCGAACCGATGTCCGCAATCACGCTGCCGGAGGGAAGATTCAGCGACTGTTCCATATAATCGAATAATTCCGGCGCATATCCCGGACGGCTCGCGGCATACACCTCTGCACGGCCGGTAAATTTCGCAGTATTGTCCATCGAAATTTCTCCCTGCTGATTCCTGTTCTTTCAAGCAAAGTATATCACAGAAAACGTCCTGTGTCAACCGGCCATAATTTTGTCAAAACGCTCTTGATTCCCTTTCTACTTTATGTTATAATCAATTTAATGTTGATATTACTCAACTCTCTTTACATTTCCATTCCGGAGGTATTTCATGAATTCCAAGAGACTCCTCTCCGCTCTGCTCTGCGCGATCATGCTGGCGTCTACCGTTCTGACCGGCTGTTCCGAAAGCAGCACCAATGCGGATGAAACCACTCCCACCACCGCTCCCGACGCGGCCGAAGAAACCGTTGCGGAAGGCGGCGACGCGGCTGCCGAAGGTTCCGGCGAAGGCGAAGGTCTGATCGCCATCGAAGCCGACTACGACTGGACCGCAGGCGTACAGAAGAAGGACTACGAAGGCTACGAATACACCATTCTCAACGGCTGTACCGCAAGCTGGTATTCCTACAACTCCATCTCCCCCGAAGAAACGACCGGTGAACCCGTAAACGACGCGTTCATTGAACGTGAAAACCGTACCGAAGAATTCCTCAACATCAGCATCGTGGAACTTCATGACGGCGACTCCATGAACATTCTCAAGAACGCGGTCAAGTCCGGCTCCAACGACTTCGACTACGGCAACGTCACCCTCATGAACTGCTATGCGGTTGCCATGGAAGGCAATGTCTTCGACCTGAACACCATCGCTCCCGACGCAGGCGTAGATTTCTCCAACGTATGGTGGGATCAGAACGCGCGCGACAGCCTGACCATCAACAATCAGCTGTACTTCATGACCAGCGACGCGGACACCACCCGTTTCGACAGTATCCGTTCCCTGTACTTCAACAAGGAAATGCTTTCCCAGCACGGTCTGGAAAATCCCTATGACCTCGTAGACAACAACCAGTGGACGGTTGACAAGTTCACCGAACTCTGCACGTCCGTTATCTCGGACAAGGACGGCGACGGCCAGATGACCGACATGGACCAGTACGGCTGGATCAGCTACACCGAAATCATGTCCGACCTTCTGATGTGCGGCATGGGTGCGAAGTTTGTCACGAAGGATCCCGACACCGGCCGACTCATCGACGGTACCGCCGGCGAAAACTTTGTGGATATGTACAACAAGGTCATCAACCTCCTCTTCACTCAGCAGAACGCCGTATTTGACGTCCGTTCCTCCGCTCATGCAAGCCACCTCCGCGGTCTCGGCGACCGTGCTCAGGAAACCATCTTCACCGAAAACGGCGCGCTCTTCTACTCCGAATGTATGGCATGGACCCGCGTACTCCGCGACATGGAAGCCGACTTCGGCGTTCTCCCGCCTCCGAAGTACAACGAAGACCAGGATCGTTACTACTCCATCATTCTGAACCCCTTCATGCAGATGATCCCCGTAACCTCTGAAGACCCGGCCCGTACCCTCCACGTTCTCGACGTCTTCTCCGCAGCATCGCATGACACCGTCGTCGACGCGTACGTCAACGTAACCCTGACCGGTAAGGTTGCCCGCGACCAGGATACCGTCCGTATGCTCCACCTCGTCTTCGACGAACTCTACTACAACATCCACTTCGGCAGCGTCTCCATCCGCAGCACCGTCAACAACGCGATCACTGCCGGTTCCGACGCCATCGCCTCCACTCTCCAGAAGATGACCAAGGCGACCACCAAGCAGCTCGCCAAGACCAACGAATTCTTCTTCCCGGAAGGTTAATTGAATCAAATATTGTTTCGTGGGGAAAACTTTTTTGAAAAAAAGTTTTCCCCACACCCCTTTCAAAAAACTTCCATCTGGAAAGAAAAAAATAAAAATCAGGGAAAATCAAGTATGGATGATACCAAAAAGTTACCGGAAGGCGATATCAAAGCCGTTCTTGAACTGTATGGGTTTGAGACGGGATTCAGTGAACGGAACGATTATCTGAGCTATTATGAAGAATGCGGGTACAACGCAAAATTTGTTGTATCGGTTCTTCCGGACTGCGGAAAACGGGTCGTTCTGAAAATGGTCAGTATCAAAGAGGATGACCTGTTGAAGGAACGCGAAAAAATCGAAAACCAGAGCGCGTTTTCCGAATTTCTGCGGCAGAACGGCATCCGCACGCCCGGACGGTATACGGCAAACGGGAAATTCTGCAATGTCTGTGTCTGCAAAAATTATCCGTGCAATGTAACGGTTGAGGACTGGTGCGGAGATGAAATCACGGAAATCAATACGGAAATTTCCTATAAGATCGGCGAACTGCTGGCGCGGATGCACATTCTCTCGCTTGAGAACCGGTGTACGATCGGATGCGGAACCCTGTTTTCGGCGGCATACTGGAATGACGTGGATGCATACGAAGATTTCTGCAGGATATGTGAAAATGAGCATCTCGACCGGGAGATCGTCCGGCAGATTCAAAAACACAGAGAAGAAAAACTGGAAGCACTGCGGTCTGTCTGGGATCGTCTGCCGAAAGCGGCGGTTCAGGGAGATATCTCCATCAACAATCTCGTTTACGGCGAGGATGAGCTGACCGTGTTCGATTACAACAACGCCGGCGATGAAGTCCTGGTTTCCGACCTTGTCATGGAAGGTCTTCTGACGGCGTATGAAATGGATCTTCCCGAAGGAACGAATCCAGGCTGCCGCGAGCACTTCTTCCCCGCCCTGCTGAACGGGTATCTGTCCCGCAGACAACTGAATGACGAGGAAGCGGATGCGGCATGGATTATCTATACGTTATATCATGCGCTGTGGTTTACACGAATCATATATAATGAAAATTCCCTTGGAAAACTGGCGGAAAAAGAAGACTATGAATCGGCCAACCGGCTGCTGGCTCAGATGCTTGCGGACATAACCGAAACCGATGACGGACGCTTCCGAACGTCCCTCCAATAAAATTATTGTGCGGCATTCTCAGAAAATGCCGCTTTTTTTATGGGGATTCTTGTATTCATGCGGGTTTTCGTGTATAATAAATATGATATCCCTTCTTTTTTCTTTTGCGTTGTATATTTTCTTCCAAATAAACGAGGTATCTCATGAAAACTTACGATATTGCAATCGTCGGCGGAGGTCCCGCCGGATATACCGCCGCATTGTATGCCGGACGTGCCGGATATTCTGCGGTTGTCATCGAAAAGCTGGCTCCCGGCGGACAGATGGCGATCACGTCCAATGTGGAAAACTATCCCGGATTCGGCCCGGTCAGCGGGTTTGAGCTTGCCGAAAAAATGATGGAAGGCGCGGAACGCTTCGGTGCGGAATCCATGTTCGGCGAAGTCACCGCCGTCCGTCTGTCCGGCGATACGAAATACATTGCCGTGGACGGTGCGGACATTGACTCCGGCGACGACAGCGTTGTTGCGGCGCGCGCGGTGGTTCTTGCGACCGGTGCGTCCCCGCGCAAGCTCGGCATCCCCGGCGAACTCGAATACGAAGGACGCGGTGTTTCCTACTGCGCGACCTGCGACGGTATGTTCTTCAAGGGAAAGACCGTCGTTGTGGCGGGCGGCGGCGACACGGCATTTGAAGATGCGCTGTATCTCTCGAACATCTGCGAAAAAGTCTATCTCGTCCATCGCCGGGACGCATTCCGTGCAGCGGCGCATTCCGTCAAGCGTGCGGAAGCGAAGGAAAACATCGAATTTGTCAAGAACGCGCTCATTTCGGAAATCAGGGGCGAAGGCGGCAAGGTATCCGCACTCGTTTACACCGACAAAATGTCCGGCGAAACGCGCGAACTCTCCTGCTCCGCCGTTTTTGCGGCATTCGGACGTACCCCCGACACCGCGCTGTTTGCGGAACAGGTCGAACTTGACCCGTCGGGCTACATCGTAGCGGACGAAACCTGCCGTACCTCCGTGGAAGGCGTATTTGCCGCAGGCGACGTACGCACGAAGCATCTGCGCCAGATCGTCACCGCCTGTGCGGACGGCGCAACGGCAATTTCCCTCGCCGAAGAATGGCTCAATAAATAACTAAGGACTAAGGGTGAATGACTAAGGACTAATCCAAATTGTATGTCAATCCGGAAAACTTAACGTTTTGCCATAGTCATTCACCATTCACCATTAGCCCTTAGTCAAAAAACCCGGAGGTTTTTATGTATCACGGATTTATCAAACTGGCGGCGGCACAGCCGGAGCTTCTCGTTGCCGCGCCGACAAAAAATGTCCCCGCTCACACCGCGCTCATTGACGAGGCTTACGAAGCCGGCGTTCACGTTCTCGCGTTCCCCGAGCTTTCTCTCACCGGCGCGACCTGCGGTGACCTTTTCCTGACCGATTCTCTCATTAAAAATACGTTGACCGCGCTGGAACAGATCAAGAATCATACCGCCGGAAAGAAAATGCTGACCTTTGTCGGCGCACCTTTGAAAATTCTCGGCAAACTGTATAACTGCGCCGTTGCAATCTCCGACGGACATATTCTCGGCGTTACGCCGAAGACTGTTCTCCCGAATTACGGCGATTCCTCCGAACTCCGCTGGTTCACGCCGTTTACAGACGGGCAGTACACCCTGCTGAATCTCTGCGGCGACCAGATTCTCTGCCGTGACACCCAGATGTTTGTCTGTGAAGAGCAGGACAATCTTGTGGTCGGCTGTGTGCTCGGCGATTCCGACACTGCCGGACAGCTTGCCGAAAAAGGCGCGACCGTCATCGTCAGCCTTGCCGCGTCCCCTGAAACCGTCGGACGGGAGGACTACCGCCGTACGATCGTTAAAGCGGAATCCGGACGTCTCGTTTCGGCTTACGTTTACGCGAACGCGGGTTCCGACGAATCCACGACCGACTGCGTCTATTCCGGTCACAGCCTGATCGCGCAGAACGGGACGATCCTTGCGGAAAATCCCCCGTTCAGCGGCAAAAAACTGATTACCGCTGTTGCGGACGTTCAGCATCTCGCGCACGACCGCATGAAGATGAACACATTCCCGAAAGATATCGGTGACGGTTACTGGTGTACGTTCTCCCTTGACAACCGCGAAACCGACCTCACCGGCGTGATTGCGCGCAGTCCGTTCATTCCGGAAGGTACGGAAGAAAAACGTGCGGCGTGTGCGCGGATTCTCGAAATCCAGTCGCACGGACTGGCAAAGCGGATCCGCGCGGCTTACGCGAAGACCTGCGTGATTGCCCTCTCCGGCGGTCTTGACTCCACCCTCGCGCTGATCGTGACCGCCCGTGCGCTCGATATTCTCGGACGTCCGCACACCGACATCACCGCCGTGACTCTCCCCTGCTTCGGCACAACGAGCCGTACCCGCTCCAACGCGGAAGCTATGGCAATCGAATTCGGCACGAAATTCCGCGCGATCGACATCAAGGAAGCGGTGGACATCCACTTCCGCGACATCGGACACAATCCGGACGACCTGTCCGTCGTCTACGAAAACTCGCAGGCGCGCGAACGTACGCAGATCATTATGGACATCGCCAACGCCGAAAACGGTCTTGTCATCGGCACCGGCGACCTGTCCGAACTCGCGCTCGGCTGGGCGACCTACAACGGCGACCACATGTCCAACTACGGCGTGAACGGCGGCGTTCCAAAGACGCTTGTGCGCCATGTTGTCTCTTATTATGCGGACGAATGCGAAGCAAACGGTCAGCCCGCGCTTGCCGCCGTTCTCCGCGACGTTCTGGCGACCCCCGTCAGCCCGGAACTTCTCCCGTCCAAGGACGGCGAAATCGCGCAGAAGACCGAAGACATCGTCGGCCCCTACGACCTGCACGACTTCTTCCTCTACCACTTTGTCCGTCACGGCGAAGAACCGGACAAGATTTTCCGCAAGGCAAAAGCGGCCTTCGCGGGCGAATTCGACGATGAAACCATCAAGAAATGGCTGAACACCTTCCTCCGCCGCTTCTACTCGCAGCAGTTCAAGCGCAGTGCGCTCCCGGACGGCCCGAAGGTCGGTTCGGTTGCACTGTCGCCCAGAGGAGACTGGAAAATGCCCAGCGATGCCTGCGGATGGGAAATGAAAATTGACTAAAGGCTAAGGACTAAGGGTGAATGACTATGACAAATTGTCCGTCAGGCTGACCGACATAAAGTTCCGGCATAGTCCTTCACTATTCCCCATTCGTCCTTAGTCAAAAAACTGGAGGTTTTTTATGAAACTCGGAATTATCGCGGCGATGAAGATCGAAGCGGAACTCATTGAAGCGGCGATGACCGATATCGTCCGCGAAACCTGCGGCAGTATGGAATACTGCCTCGGTAAAATCGGAACTACCGATATCGTTCTGGCGGTCTGCGGCATCGGCAAGGTGTTCGCGGCGATCTGCGCCCAGACGATGATCGTGAAATATGCCCCCGACGCGGTCATCAACACCGGCGTCGGCGGAACGCTCACCAAAAAACTGTCCGTCGGCGACGTTGCGGTTTCCTCCGCAATGGTTCAGCATGACATGGACACCTCCGCACTCGGCGATCCCGTCGGACTCATTTCCGGCATCAACATCGTCGAAATCCCCGCCGACGCGGCACTGGCGGAAAAAATCTCCGCGATCGTCAAGTCGATGGGTATCAACACCGTCACCGGCACCATTGCGACCGGCGACCAGTTCATCGGCAATCAGGAAACCAAAAAACGCATTGCGGACACGTTCGGCGCGATTGCCTGTGAAATGGAAGGCGCGGCAATCGGTCAGGTCTGCTACGTCAACAAGGTACCGTTCGCCGTGATCCGCGCAATTTCCGACGATGCCGACGGCGGTGCGTGCGAAGACTACCCGGCGTTTGCGAAAATGGCAGCAAAGAACTCCGCCAAGGCAGTTATTGAACTGGCTAATGGTTAATGACTAATGGTGAATGGCTATATGAAACTTTATGTCTGTCCGCTGACGGACGTTCTGATATAGTCATTCACCCTTCACCATTAGCCCTTAGTCCCGTAATTTTTATCCTACAAAGGAGACTCAATAATGCAGAAGTACAAACTTTTCAACACCACCGAGCTGAAAGCCTCCGGATGGCTCCGCAAGCAGCTCGAAGTGCAGGCAAACGGTCTGTCCGGCAACCTTGACAAGGTTTGGCCCGACATCCGCGAAAGCCGCTGGATCGGCGGAAACTGCGAAGGCTGGGAACGTGTTCCCTACTGGCTCGACGGGTTCATTCCGCTCGCATACCTCCTCGACGACGAGGACAAGATCGCCCGCGCGAAGAAGTACATCGACGCGATTCTTGCCGGTCAGTGCGAAGACGGCTGGCTCTGCCCCTGCACCGTCGAAGAACGTCCGACCTACGATATGTGGGCACTCTATCTCATCGACAAGGTTCTCATGCTCTACTACGACTGCTCCGGTGACGAACGCGTTCCCGAAGTGGTTTACAAGTCCCTGAAGAACCTCAAGGCACACATCGAACAGTATCCGATTTTCTCGTGGGCGCACTCCCGCTGGTTCGAATGCCTGCTCCCGATCTTCCAGATTTACGATATGTACAAGGAAGAATGGCTCCTTGACCTTGCACGTCTCCTGCGCGAACAGGGCATGAAGTACGAAGAAATCTACGCCGACTGGAAATACAAGGAACCGATCAATCAGTGGCTGTGGGAATCCCATGTCGTCAATCAGGGCATGGCGATCAAGGAAGGCGGTCTGGCATCTCTCCTCGACGGGGATGAGGCGGACGACAGCTTCTCCGAATTCATGCTGAACCAGCTCTTTACATACCACGGTACCGCCGTCGGTCATTTCACCGGTGACGAATGTCTCTCCGGCGACAGCCCGATTCAGGGTACCGAGCTCTGCGGCGTGACCGAAGCCATGTTCTCCTACGAAATTCTCTATGCCATCACCGGCAACCCGATCTGGGCGGACCGTCTCGAAAAGCTCGCGTTCAACGCGCTTCCCGCGACCATTTCTCCCGATATGTGGTCTCACCAGTACGACCAGCTCGTCAATCAGGTGGCGTGCGTGAACCTCGCGGGCGGCAAGAACATCTTCCGCACCAACAGCACCGAATCCCACCTCTTCGGTCTGGAACCCAACTACGGCTGCTGCACCGCCAACTTCAACCAGGGCTGGCCGAAATTCGCCATGTCCACCTTCATGAAGTCCGACGACGGCATCGTTTCCGCCGCAATTGCTCCCGCGAAGCTGACGACTGTTCTGAACGGCGTGAATGTCACCGTGGAATCCGAAACCCTCTACCCGTTCGGCAGCAGCGTCAATTACATCGTAACCGCCGACGGCGACTGCGACTTTACGCTCAGCCTCCGCATTCCCGCGTGCGCCGCATCCGCAAAGATCGACGGCGAAGAGGTCGAACCCGGTACGCTTGTTTCTCTCAAGCGCGTATGGAGCGGCACGTCCGTTGTCAAGCTTGAAATGGACTTTGACGTAAAATACGTTTCCCGTCCGCGCGATATGTTCGTCATCGAACGCGGTCCGCTCGTGTACTCCCTCGCCATCGGTGAAGAATGGACGAAGCTCGAATACGTCCGCAATAACGTCGAACGCAAGTTCCCCTACTGCGACTGGGAAATCCGTCCGACGACCGACTGGCAGTTCGCGTTCGCCAAGGGCGACGTTGCCGTTACCGAAACCGGCGTTGTTTCCGATATGCCGTTTGACACCGCCTGCCCGCCGGTTACGCTTGACGTTCCGGTCGTTCCCGTGAACTGGGGCTGGCTCGAAGGCTACAACATGATCGCCAATATGGTTCCCGCGTCCGTCAAGCCCGAAGGCGATGTCCGCACGATGAAGTTCATCCCCTACGGCTCCACGACGCTCCGCCTGACCGAAATCCCGTTCGCTGCGGAATAAACAGGCGAACATCCGCTGACAGAAATCTTATGAATGAGGAGGTTTTCCCATGCCGAAATGCTATAACTGTGGATGTGACATTCCGTCCGGCGACAAGACCCGACTCTGCGACAGCTGCAAAAAGTTCATGCTCCCGTTCATCAAATTCATGGACGCATCCACATCGTCCTCCACGCGCCGTCTGCTTTCCAACGAAAAAAATCTGCGGAACGCCGGTGTGACGGACAAGGGGATGGAATACCTCCTGAAAATCTGTGAACTGCACGACCGTCAAAAGCTCCGCGAACGCGAGGAACGTGAAGCTGTGAAAGCTGCCGCCGCACGGGACGCAGAACCGGCGAAACTCGCGGAAGAGCTGTTCCCGCAGGACGATTCCTTCGCGCTTCCGCAGATGGAGCTGCCCGTGGACGAACCGCTCGATCTGCACCGCGAACCCTACGGCGGCTTGCTGACCGTTGTAATGTGCGCGCTGATTCTGATCGGAGCGGCAGCACTGATCCTGGAAATCGTGATCGGCGGGATGAGCATTCCCGTGATTCTCTGCTCCGTCGGGCTGATGATTTCCGGGTATGTTCTGCACGTCTGCAAAAAGGTTCTTCACGATCTGGAAGAAATCAAAAAACGCTTCCGTTAAACGGATTTCAAAGGCATCGCTGTTCCGGCGGTGCCTTTTTTAACGTGAGTTCGATGGGGAGGAACTTTTTGAAAAAAGTTCCTCCCCAAACCCCACCTCAAAAACTTTCAGACAAATGAATCAACAAGGTGCGGTGCAAATCCAACAAAAAATCTGCACAAACTTTATCATTTTACCCAGTTTGAAGTTTTTTGAAAGGGGTTCGGGGAAAACTTTTTTTCAAAAAAGTTTTCCCCGAGAATTCCATCGAACTCACGTTTTTTTACGGATTTTCACAAAACCTTGTAATTTCCTACAATCGTCCGGTATTCCGCCTCCGGAAAAATCCACGAAATTGCTCTTGCGCCGGACCGGGGGAGTATGATACACTTATCAGGCTGAAATTTATTTCCTGTACTTACCAGAAAATACTTTATTTTTTATAGATTCCCCGGAGGAAATCATGGATTTTTCTGCTCACAAGCCGGTTACTGTTCTCACCGGTGAGAACTGCGTAACCGAAAATGCTTCGCTCTTTGCCGGCCTCGGACGCCGTGCGCTCGTTGTATCCGGCCGCCGTTCCGCTGATCTCTGCGGCGCGATGGACGACGTTGCCGCCGCTCTCGCTTCTGTCGGTGCGACTTACGTCCGCTTCCCGGTCATTCCCGAAAATCCGCCGGCACCGCTCTGTCACGAAGGCGGCGAACTTGCCCGTACCGAAGGCTGTGATTTTGTCATCGCCATCGGCGGCGGTTCCGCACTGGACGCGGCAAAGGCCATCGCGGCGTACGCAGCCAATCCGTCCTGCGGCGTTATGGATATTTTCGATGATTCCAAGCGTACCGCCGACGGTCTTCCGCTGATCGCCATCCCGACGACCGCCGGAACCGGCAGCGAAGTCAACCGCTATTCCGTTCTGACGATTGCCGACGGCGCGAAGAAAAAGACCTTCAAGGCTTCGTCCGCGTATGCGAAGGATGCGTTCGTTTCCGCGAAGTATACCGCATCCCTTGACGAAAACTACACCGTTTCCACCGCGCTGGACGCACTCGCTCATGCCATCGAATCGTATCTCTCTCCCAAGTCCACCGCCGTTTCCGAAGAAGCTGCGCTGTACGCCGCACACGAAATCTGGGATGTTCTCTTCAACGGAATGTACACGGACGGCGAACGTGACGCGGGCGGATTCACCAAGGTTCAGCGCGAAAAGCTCACCAACGCTTCCTGCGCCGCCGGGATTGCCATCGACTACACCGGCACCGGATTCCCGCATCCCCTCGGCTACAGCCTGACCCTGACGCGCGGCATCCCCCACGGCAGAGCGTGCGCGATTTTTGAAGGCGCGTACCTCCGCTACAATCTGCTGACCTCCGCCGGCGAAGAAAAAATCGAAAAGCTCGCCGCACATCTCGGCACCACCGCCGACGACATGATCCGCCGCATTCCCGAAATGAGCGGTCTGCTCGACCTCGAAATCGACGCTGCGGAACGCGAAGAACTCATCGACCGTGTCGCGGACGCGGGCAACTACGCAAACAGCCCCTACGTCATCACACGCGGCGAAATGTCCGATATCTACAAGCGGTTATTTGGCTGAAAATGGTATTTCAACAGAGGAAAATTCCCCGGGATTTTCCTCTGTTTTTTCCCTTTGTAGGAACCGATCAAAAATTCCGGTACATCTTCCCGAAAATTTCTCATGTTCACTATTGACCTTCCTGTATGATTTATGGTATAATAACTTGAATTAAGAGATACTATGGGTACACAGAAACTCGCCGGGACGGTCGATGGAAATCGGAATATCAGCGTGTAGGACGATCCCCTTTTTTTATGGAAAAACCGGTCGGAATCGGTCGGTTTCTGGTACGAATACGAATTGTGTGATTGAAGTTCAAGGAGGTTCTTATGACTCTTCTTACCGGAGGAAAAGCGTACAGAAACGGCGTCATGGATGACGTGTTTGTTCTCGTTTCCGAAACTTCTTCCCGTGTACTTCCCGTGTCGGACGCTGGTTCTGATGCGTTTTCTGACGTTTCCGAAAAAATTGATATTCGTGGTTCCGTTTTGTTTCCCGGTTTCGCTGATGTGCATGTTCATCTGCGTGAGCCGGGCTTTTCTTATAAGGAAACGATTGCCACAGGAACCAGTGCGGCTGCTCACGGCGGCTATACCGACGTCTGCTCCATGCCGAATCTGAAGCCCGTTCCCGATTCTGCGGAACATCTCGGCGAGCAGCTCGGCAAAATCCGCGACAATGCGGTCATCCATGTTCATCCGTATGGTGCAATCACCATCGGCGAAATGGGGATCGACATGGCAGACCTTGCGGCGATGGCTCCCGACGTCTGCGCGTTCTCGGACGACGGACGCGGCGTGCAGAACGATGACATGATGCGTGCAGCGATGCTCGAAGCGAAAAAGCTCGGCAAAATCATCGCGGCGCACTGCGAAGTAAACGACCTGCTCTTCGGCGGCTACATCCATGACGGGGAATACGCCAAAGCGCACGGTCACCGCGGCATCTGCTCCGAAAGCGAATGGAAGCAGATCGAACGCGACCTGAAGCTGGCGGCGGAAACCGGGGTAAAGTACCACGTCTGCCACATCTCCACGAAGGAAGCCGTCGCGCTGATCCGTGAAGCAAAGAAAAACGGCGTGGACGTGACCTGCGAAACCGCGCCGCACTACCTGACCCTCACCGACGACGACCTCATCGAAGACGGACGCTTCAAGATGAACCCGCCGCTCCGCTCAAAAGCCGACCGCGACGCGCTCATCGAAGGGGTTCTCGACGGCACGATCGACATGATCGCCACCGACCACGCGCCGCATTCCGATGAAGAAAAGTCGCGCGGACTCGAAAAAAGCCCGATGGGTGTGGTGGGACTCGAATGCGCGTTCCCCATCCTTTATACCAAACTTGTAAAGACCGGCATCGTCCCGCTGGAACGCATCGTTCACATGATGACGGACGCTCCCAGAGAACGCTTCGGTCTCCCCAAAAACGAAAATGACTTCACGGTCTTCGACCTGAACGAAGAATATACCATTGATCCGGCGGATTTCCTCTCGATGGGTCATGCGACCCCCTTTGCCGGTGAAAAAGTTTACGGAAAATGCAAACTGACAGTATGCGGAGGTAAAACAGTATGGCTGACAAAATGACACTCAACAGAAAACTGGTTCTGGAAGACGGTTCGGTATATCCCGGACGCGGCTTCGGTGCCAAGACCGAACACGCCTGTGAACTTTTCTTCAATACGGCTGTTGTCGGGTATCAGGAAATGATCTCCGATCCGTCCTGCACCGACGCGATCGCCGTCATGACCTACCCGCTCATCGGCAACTACGGGATCACGGACGAGGATTTTGAATCCAAGGTTCCGACCCTCGGCGGCCTGGTGGTCAGCGAATACAATGACCAGCCTTCCAATTTCCGCTACACCAAGACCCTCTCCGAAGTCATGGAAGACTTCGACATTCCGGGCATCGAAGGCATCGACACCCGCGCGCTGACCCGCCACATCCGTGACAACGGCGTCTGCCGTGCCATCATCGTGGACATTGATCTTCCCACCGAAGAAGCTCTCGAAAAAATCGCCTGCACCCCGATCCCGCACGATCAGGTGATGCGCGTAAGCTGCCGCAAGAAGTGGTACTCCCGCACCGCAAACCACAAGTACAACGTCGTTGCCGTGGACTGCGGCATCAAGACCAGCATCATCCGCGCACTCAACGAACGCGGCTGCAATGTAACCGTGGTTCCGTGGAACACCACCGCTTTTGAAATCCTCAAGATGAAGCCGGACGGCGTACTGATCTCCAACGGCCCCGGCAGCTCCGACGATGTCAAGCCCGTTGTGGAAACCGTCCGCGAACTCCGCGGCAAGGTTCCGGTCTTCGGTATCAGCCTCGGCCACCTCATCATCGCCAAGGCGTACGGCGCGACCACGACCAAGCTCAAGTTCGGTCATCACGGCGGCAATCACCCCGTCAGAAACCTTGCGACCGGCAAGATTGAAATCACCTCGCAGGGTCATGCGTGCGTCGTCAATCCCGAAAGCATCGCGGACACCATGACGATCACCCATGTCAACGTTATCGACAACACCATCGAAGGGCTCTCCTGCCCCGCAGACCGCGTGTTCTCCGTACAGTATCATCCGGAAAGCAATCCCGGCCCGCAGGACAGCGATTACCTGTTCGATCAATTCATTGCACTCATGAAGGGAGAGTAAGACAATGCCGAAGAAAGAGAATATCAAAAAAGTAATGGTGATCGGTTCCGGTCCGATCGTCATCGGTCAGGCGGCGGAATTTGACTACGCCGGAACTCAGGCTTGTCTCGCACTCCGCGAAGAAGGCTGCGAAGTCATCCTCGTCAACTCCAACCCCGCAACCATCATGACCGACCCGTCCGTTGCGGACAAGATCTACATGGAACCCCTGACCCTCGAATACGTTGCGAAGATCATCCGCTACGAACGTCCGGACGCAATCATCCCCGGCATCGGCGGTCAGACCGGTCTGAACCTTGCAATGCAGCTCGCCAAGAAGGGCATCCTCCGCGAATGCCAGACCGAACTGCTCGGTACGCCTCCGGAAAGCATCGAAAAGGCGGAAGACCGTGAACTCTTCAAGGAACTCTGCCAGGAAATCGGCGAACCCGTTCTTCCCTCTCTCATCGCAAACTCCCTCGAAGAAGGCATCGCGGCGGCTCACGAAATCGGCTTCCCGGTCGTTCTCCGTCCCGCATTCACCCTCGGCGGTACCGGCGGCGGCTTCGCTTCCGACGATGAAGAACTTCTCCCGCTCCTCAAGAATGCGCTGAAGCTCTCTCCGGTCAGCCAGGTTCTTGTGGAAAAGAGCATCAAGGGCTACAAGGAAATCGAATTTGAAGTCATGCGCGACTCCAACGACACCGCGATCACCATCTGCTCCATGGAAAACATCGACCCCGTCGGCATCCACACCGGGGACTCCATCGTTGTCGCGCCCAGCCAGACGCTCACCAATAAAGAATATCACCTTCTCCGCGACTCCGCGCTGAAGATCATCCGCAAGCTCGGTATCGAAGGCGGCTGCAACGTCCAGTTCGCTCTCGACCCGCAGTCCTTCGACTACTACCTCATCGAAATCAACCCGCGTGTTTCCCGTTCCTCCGCTCTCGCAAGCAAGGCCAGCGGCTACCCAATCGCACGCGTTACCGCAAAGATCGCCATCGGTCTGACCCTCGACGAAATCCAGCTCGCATCTGCACCGGCGTGCTTCGAGCCGTCCATTGACTACGTTGTCACCAAGATGCCGCGCTTCCCGTTCGACAAGTTCTCCGACGCAAACAACAGCCTTTCCACCCAGATGAAGGCGACCGGCGAAGTCATGTCCATCGGCCGCAGTCTGGAAGAAAGCCTTCTCAAGGCAATCCGTTCCCTCGAAATCGGCGCGTACCACATGCACCTGCCCAAGTTCGACAACATCTCCACCGATGATCTTCTCTCCTACATTACCGTAGGTACGGACGACCGCATCTATGCCATCGCGGAACTCCTCCGCCGCAAGATCGACGCCGGTCTCATCTGCGACGCGACCCAGATCGATATGCTGTTCATCGAAAAGATCCGTCACATCGTCGAACTCGAAAAGCTCGCAGCCGACCATCCGATGGATGCCGAAGTTCTCCGCTACGTCAAGAAGTACGGCTTCTCCGACCGCGCGGTTGCAAAGTTCTGGAATACCACCGAAGACGCTGTATGGAACTTCCGCCGCGAACAGGACATCCGTCCGGTTTACAAAACCATCGACTCCTGTGCAGCCGAATTCAAATCCTACATCCCCTACCTCTATTCCACCTACGCGGACGAAAACGAATCCGTCGTATCCGACCGCAAGAAGATCATCGTTCTCGGTTCCGGCCCGATCCGTATCGGTCAGGGCGTTGAGTTCGACTACTCCACCGTTCACGCGGTCATGACCATCAAGAACAGCGGCTGCGAAGCCATTATCATCAACAATAACCCCGAAACCGTTTCCACCGACTACACCTGCTCCGACAAGCTCTACTTTGAACCGCTGACCATCGAAGACGTTATGAACATCATCGACCTGGAAAAGCCGTACGGCGTTATCGCAGGTCTCGGCGGTCAGACCGCGATCAACCTTGCGGAAGGTCTCCAGAAGCGCGGCGTCAACATCATCGGCACCAGCGTGGAAGCGATCGACCGTGCGGAAAACCGCGACGCATTCGAAAAGCTCCTCAAGGAACAGGGCATCCCCCAGCCGACCGGCCAGGCCGTCACCAACATCGAAGACGGCGTCAAGACCGCAGCCCGCATCGGTTATCCGGTTCTCGTACGTCCTTCCTTCGTTCTCGGCGGCCGCGCAATGCAGATCGTTGCCAACGAAGAAATGCTCCGTCACTACCTCGAAACCGCCGTTGCGCTCGACGCAGACCGTCCGGTTCTTGTGGATAAGTACATTGTCGGCCGTGAAGTCGAAGTAGACGCAGTCTGCGACGGTACGGATGTCTTCGTACCCGGCATCATGGAACTTGTTGAACGTACGGGCGTTCACTCCGGTGACTCCATCTCCGTTTACCCGACCTTCTCGATCTCGCAGGCGGCAAAGGACACCATCCTCGACTACACCAAGAAGCTCGGTCTTTCCATCGGCATCGTCGGTCTTTACAACATCCAGTTCATCGTTGACTCCAACGACTTCGTCTACGTCATCGAAGTCAACCCGCGTTCCTCCAGAACCGTTCCCTTCCTCTCCAAGTCCACCGGCTACAGCCTCGCGGACATCGGTACCCTTGCAATCCTCGGCGTCTCGCTGCGGGAACAGGGCATCACCGAAATCTACCCGAAGGAAAAGGATCGCTGGTACGTCAAGGCTCCCGCATTCTCCTTCTCCAAGCTGCGCGGTCTCGACGCATACCTCTCTCCCGAAATGAAGTCCACCGGCGAAGCAATCGGCTACGACAAGAAGATGACCCGCGCGCTTTACAAGGCACTTCAGGCATCCGGTATGCAGGTTGTCAACTACGGTACCCTGCTCGTCACCGTTGCGGACAAGGACAAGGAAGAAGCTCTCCCGCTGATCGAACGCTTCTACCGCATGGGCTTCAACATCGAAGCAACCCACGGTACCGCACAGTTCCTCAAGGAACACGGCATCCGCACCAGAACCCGCAAGAAGATCATCGAAGGAAGCGAAGAAATCCTCGATTCCATCCGTCAGGGCTATGTCACCTACGTCATCAATACCCGTGACTACGGCTCCACCGGCGTTCTGTCCGACGGTCACGAAATCCGTCAGTGCGCGGTTGAAAACGGCGTAACGATGTTCACCGCTCTCGACACCGTCAAGGTTCTCCTCGACGTTCTCGAAGAAGTAACGATGGGCATCTCCACCATCAACGAATAAGGGTATCCGAATCATCATGAAACAGACAATTTTTGAAATACAGTCCAACGTAAAAATCGCCCGTGACACCTACAAAATGGTGCTCACGGGGGATACCGCGGACATCACCCGTCCCGGTCAGTTCGTGAATATTCTCCTCGAAGGCAAGTTCCTCCGCCGTCCGATCTCCGTCTGCGACGTGAACGGGGACGAACTGACCATCATCTACAAGGTGGTCGGCGAAGGCACCGAACAGATGGCCGCTTACGGCGCGGGCGTGAAGCTCGACGTTCTCACCGGCCTCGGCAACGGATATGACACATCCCTGACCGGCGATGAACCCGTTCTCGTCGGCGGCGGTGTCGGCGTTCCTCCGCTCTACCTCCTCGCAAAGACTCTCGTTGCGGAAGGCAAGAAGGTCAAGGTCATCTGCGGCTTCCGTACGGCAGACGACGCGATCCTCTGCGACGAATTCAAGGCACTCGGCGCGGAACTGACCGTAGCGACCGAAGACGGCTCCATGGGCATCAAGGGCTTTGTCACCACGGCCATGCAGGACATGACCTATACGCACGTCTGCACCTGCGGTCCGGAACCGATGCTGAAAGCCGTATGGCGTACGACTCCCGAAGGAACCGACGGACAGTTCTCCTTTGAAGAACGCATGGGCTGCGGCTTCGGCGCGTGCATGGGATGCTCCTGCAAGACCATCACGGGCTACAAGCGCATCTGCAAGGACGGTCCGATCCTCATGAAAAACGACATTCTCTGGGAGGCAAAGTGAGATGGCTGATCTGAAAGTAACTCTGTCCGGTCTGACTCTGGACAATCCGATCATCCCCGCATCCGGCACGTTCGGATTCGGCAAGGAATTCGCGGAACTCTACGACATCAACATTCTCGGCAGTTTCTCCTTCAAGGGTACGACCCGCGACGCACGGTTCGGCAATCCGACGCCCCGTATCGCGGAATGCACCGCCGGCATGATTAACTCCGTCGGTCTGCAGAACCCCGGCATCGACCACGTCCTCGCGGTTGAGCTTCCCGAGATGAAAAAATACTTCCACAAGCCGGTTATAGCGAACATCGGCGGATTCTCCGTGGAAGAATATGTACACTGTGTGGAAAAGCTGAGAGGCTGCGATCAGATCGGTCTGATCGAGCTGAACATCAGCTGTCCGAACGTTCACGGCGGCGGCATGGGCTTCGGCACGACCCCCGAAATGGCGGCGGAAGTCACCCGCGCGGTCAAGGCGGTTGCAGACAAGCCGCTGTACGTCAAGCTGACTCCGAACGTAACGAACATCGTCGAAATCGCGCTGGCGTGTGAAGAAGCCGGTGCGGACGGCATTGCGATGATCAACACCGCGCTCGGTATGCGGATCAGCCTGAAGACGAAAAAGCCGATCATCGCCAACAAAATGGGCGGTTTCTCCGGCGACGCGATCTTCCCGATTGCGGTACGCATGGTATATCAGGTATACGAAGCGGTCAAGATTCCGATCATCGGCATGGGCGGCGTATCGTCCGCGGAATCCGTGATCGAAATGATGCTCGCCGGTGCTGCTGCGGTTGAAGTCGGCGCGGCAAACCTTGTGAACCCCTATATCTGTAAGGATATTATTGAAAATCTCCCCGGCGTTATGGAAAAATACGGAATTGAAAAACTGAGTGATATCATCGGAGGTGCACACTAATGGATATGAAGAGAGACGTTATCATCGCCTGCGACTTTGCGTCCGCAGAAGCTACCTACGCATTCCTGGACAAGTTTGAAGGCGAACCCAGAAAGCCGTTCTGCAAGATCGGTATGGAACTGTACTACGCAGCAGGTCCGGAAATCGTGCGCGAAATCAAGAGACGCGGCCACA
Source organism: Oscillospiraceae bacterium (assembly GCA_015065295.1). Lineage (GTDB taxonomy): Bacteria > Bacillota > Clostridia > Oscillospirales > CAG-272 > UMGS1696. The sequence goes on along the minus strand of SVQN01000004.1, from coordinate 3,251 downwards.
AGATCTTCCTCGACCTGAAGCTCCACGACATTCCGAACACCGTCAAGAAGACGATGGCAGTTCTGTCCCAGCTCGACGTTGACATGACCAACCTCCACGCAGCCGGCGGACGTGCGATGATGGAAGCGGCTCTCGAAGGTCTGACCAGACCCGACGGCACCCGTCCCGCACTGATCGCAGTTACCCAGCTGACCAGCACCAGCGAAGAAGTGATGCAGAAGGAACTTCTCATCGACCGTCCCCTTCCGGAAGTTGTCATGAGCTACGCGGCAAACGCAAAGGCAGCCGGTCTCGACGGCGTTGTATGCTCCCCGCTGGAAGCTGCCAAGGTACACGAAACCTGCGGCGACGACTTCATGACCGTTACCCCGGGTATCCGTTTTGCAGGCGGCGATGCCGGTGACCAGAAGCGCATCACCACCCCCGCAAAGGCAGCGGAAATCGGCTCCAACTTCATCGTCGTCGGCCGTCCGATCACGGCAGACCCCGACCCGGTCGCAGCTTACCGCCGCGCAGTCGCTGAATTCTGCGAAGAATAAGAAATGAAGTTTCTCGGGGAGGAACTTTTTGGAAAAAGTTCCTCCCCGAACCCCACCTCAAAAACTTTCCGGCAAATGGATTGACGGAGTTGGGTGCAGATTTTTACTTAGTATACGATATTCAATATAAAGGAGACAGATAACCATGGAAAGCTACAAGAGAGAGTTTATTCAGTTTCTTCAGGGTGCGGGCGTGCTGAAGTTCGGTGATTTCACCGCAAAGAGCGGCCGCAAGATTCCCTACTTCATCAACGCAGGCGACATCAAGACCGGCGAACAGATCGCAAAGCTCGGTGAATTCTACGCGAAGGCTTATCTTGAAAAGGTAGGCAGCAAGAGAACCGTTCTCTACGGACCTGCTTACAAGGGTATTTCCATCGCGGTTTCCTCTTCCATCGCGCTTTCCAAGAACGGTCTCGACGTTCCCTTCTTCTTCAACCGCAAGGAAGCCAAGGATCACGGCGAAGGCGGCGTATTTGTCGGCTACGTTCCGAAGGCAGGCGAAGAAGTTGTTATCGTTGAAGACGTTATCACCGCAGGTACGGCCATCCGCGAAAGCATGGCGATCCTCAGTGGTCTCGAAGACGTAAAGGTTGCTGCTACGTTCGTTATGGTTGACCGCAAGGAAAAGGGCAAGACCGATCTTTCCGCAATGAAGGAAGTAGAAAACGAATTCGGCTTCCCGGTATACTCGGTTGTTGACGTATACGACATCATCGAATACCTCGAAGAAGACCCGGCAAACGAAGAAAACGTAACCAGAATCAAGAATTATCTTGCAGTAAACGGAGCTAAGGCATGAGAAGTCTGTTTGATATCAACGAACTGTCCCCCGCTGAAATCGATTCTCTGATTGCAACGGCGAACGACATGATGGCGAATCCCGCGAAGTACGCACACGTTGCGGACGGCAAGAAGCTCGCCACCCTCTTCTTTGAACCCTCCACGAGAACCCGTCTGTCCTTTGAAGCGGCAATGATGGAACTGGGCGGCAACGTCCTCGGCTTCTCCGAAGCGCAGTCCTCTTCCGCATCCAAGGGAGAAAGCGTTGCGGACACCGCGCGTGTTGTCTCCTGCTACGCGGACATCATCGCAATGCGTCATCCGAAGGAAGGCGCGCCGCTCGTTGCGGCAATGAACGCGACCGTCCCGGTCATCAACGCGGGTGACGGCGGACACAACCATCCGACGCAGACGCTGGCAGACCTTCTGACGATCTCCCGCGAAAAGGGACGTCTGGACAACCTTGTAGTCGGTTTCTGCGGCGACCTGAAGTTCGGCCGCACGGTTCACTCCCTCATCAACGCGATGGTACGCTATCCGAACGTAAAGTTCGTACTCGTATCTCCGAACGAACTCCGTCTTCCGGACTACGTCAAGACGGACGTCCTCGAAGCGAACAACGTCGAATTTGTAGAAACGTCCGACCTGATGGAAGTGATCGGCGACATGGACATTCTGTACATGACGCGCGTCCAGCACGAACGGTTCTTCAATGAAGAAGAATATCTCCGTCTGCGTGACAGCTACATTCTCACGCCGGACAAGCTGAAGGACGCGAAGTCCGACCTGTGCATCATGCACCCGCTGCCGCGCGTAAACGAAATCTCGACGGCAATTGACAGCGATCCGCGCGCCTGCTACTTCAAGCAGGTACTGAACGGCAAGTTCATGCGTGCGGCACTCATCATGATGCTTCTCGGACTGGAAGCGAAGTAAGGAGGGTATCCGAATGACCATGCACATTGATTCGATCCGGAACGGGATCGTCCTCGACCACATCAAGGCGGGCAAGGCAATGGAGCTCTACCGCGTTCTCGAACTGAACAAGCTGGAATGCTCCGTCGCGGTTCTGATGCACGTCCCCAGCCAGAAGATGGGCTGCAAGGACATGATTAAGATTGCCGAAGACTACGAAGTCAACCTCGACATCCTCGGCTACATCGACCCGGGCATCACCGTCAACATCATCAAGAACGGTGAACTCGTCGAAAAGCGCAGCGTCGGTCTCCCCGAAAAGATCACCGGCTACCTCAAGTGCCACAACCCCCGCTGCATCACCACCACCGAACAGGAACTCGTTCAGGTCTTCAAGCTCGCCAACCGTGCCACCGGTACTTACCGCTGCATGTACTGCGAGGCTGAGTATTGATTTTTTTCTTGGAGTTCTTGGGGGAACCTTTTTGAGGAAAAGGTTCCCCCAAACCCCTTCCAAAACCTTTTTAATCTGCTATCAAATGTAGGATGTGCAGATTTTTTCTTTTTTCGGGGATTTTCTTGGGTCTGTGCGCTGACATTTTGTTGATCCCATCCGCTGACATTTGGTTGGTTTGAAATTCCTTCAAAATCGTTCTGGGGAAGTCAGGCTCCGCCAAGACCCTGACTTCCCTCGCCATGGAGGAAACCGTCACTTTAATCCCGCCATATAGGTATTCTTCACCCTAAACCCGCCATGTAGCTGAATTCAAAACCCTTTCAAGATCACAAAACATACTCCACGGCTACGGCGAGCAGGGTCTCGGCGGCCCCTGCGAGCTCGCTCCACCATATTCGTATGTATTGGAGACAGTTCCCACTGTCAGCTGCACAAACGCGCCTTATCTCTTCCACCCCAAAAAGAAAAAATCTGCACATCCTACATTTGATAGCAGATGAAAAAGGTTTTGGAAGGGGTTTGGGGAAACCTTTTCCTCAAAAAGGTTTCCCCAAGAA
>SVQN01000003.1 GCA_015065295.1 Oscillospiraceae bacterium | reverse complement strand
AGGTATTGACTCTCACGCTCCGTCATAGTGTATACTTTTGTTGTGAGGTGATGAAATTGAAAATGCTAATTAAAGAATTTGCCGATTTCACGGGTGTAAGTGTGCGCACACTGCATTATTACGATGAAATAGGATTGTTGATGCCAGCCTTTGTTGACAAAACTACAGGCTATCGCTTTTACGATGAAAAATCTTTTCTTCGTATGCAAGAGATTCTCTTTTACCGTGAACTCGACTTTTCCTTAAAGAGCATTGGAGAGATTTTGTCATCCCCGAATTATGACAAAAGCAAGGCGCTAACCGAGCAAAAACACCTCCTCACACTCAAAAAAGAGCGGTTAGAGCGGTTAATTTCTGCTATTGACGGTGCCGTGAAAGGAGAAAATGTTATGAAAGCATTTGACAACAGCGAATTTGAAAAGCACAAGGCTGAAGCCAAAGAAAAATGGGGTAAAACGGATGCGTACAAGGAATACGCAGAACGGACTAAGGATTACTCCAAACAGAAGTGGAATGAAATTGCCGAGGGAATGGACCATATTATGGCAGAGTTTGCACTCTGCATGAAAAAGGACGAAAGTCCTAATTCCGCTAAAGCACAAAGCCTTGTAAAAATGCTGCAGAACTATATTACTGAGAATTACTATCTTTGTACAAACGAAATTTTGGCAGGTCTCGGTCAGATGTATGTAGCGGACGAACGCTTTATGAACAATATTGATAAGCACGCTGATGGTACTGCTTCGTTTATCTGTAAAGCAATTGCGGTGTATTGCGGCAAGTAAATCCAATTTGTCGAATAGTACGGGTGTTAATCTTGGTGTGAGTTTGGTGCTAATTTGGTGCAACATTCTATGAGGCAGTACCCAAAATATCAAACGATATGCGATTACGCCCCCACAATATCCCACGATATGAGCGTTACGCACGATATAAAACGCTGTGAAACGCCAATGCAAAAACTCCAAGAGATAAGTTTTCCCTGGCGGGATTATTCAAATGTCTTTTCAAAAAGCCGAAACCTCACCGTTTCGGCTTTTTTGTTTTTCCGGCATGAATTGTAAACGTTCATGCCGGTATATTTATTTTTTTACATTTTTATGGTAAAATAAAATTGATCCGATCAACAAAAATCCGCCAAAGGAGGGACTTCGTATGAAAAAACGGCTGCTCATCGGTATCTCCGTACTCTCGCTCATACTCTGCTGTATCCTCATTTTCGCCGTACAGTCCGCAAAAATCGTCGGTGAAGAAGGCCTGATTGCCAAAGCCCGCCGGGAAATCAAAAATCTTGCTGAAGTCGAAACGATCGAGATGGTCGTTGCCGGAAAATCCACCAGAGACCGCAACCGGCATCTGTTCTGGATTATCACCGGAAACGAATATCAGGCACATCATTATTACCCCATGGAAGTGATCGAAACCGAACCCGGCGTATATGAGTTTGTTCATTTATACAACGGCGGGCATCAGAGGGGACAGGACATTTTCTTTGAGTTCTTCGGCATGGGCTATTCGTTTATGATAAATAATCCAAAATGCAAAGGCATTGTAATCGGAGAAACCGTAATCCCGGTAACAGAAATACCGTTTGTCTATTACTATCCTTATTCGCCAAACGAATATTATTTCATCGACGAAGACGGCAATCCGCTCAGATAAGCAAATGGCAGCATCCATCCCAAAATAAAAAAGAAGCGGAGGAATCCCCGTATGAAACTGACCTACAAAATACAGTTGATCCTCTCCATCATTCTCATCCTCCTCGCAAACATCCTCACCGAACTCCTGCATCACTGGCTTTTCCGGAGTGCCGGATTTGCGGTCTGCGGCCTGCTGTGGATCATCCACCCTGTCCTGCCGCACGGTGCTGAGGTATCGAAAAGAACATTGCTGTGGGTACGGCTCGCAGGAATTCTTCTCATCCTCATCGGCATCTTTACACGAGTGCATCTTTAACGAAATTCCATTCCACCCACGGAGGTTTTGCCATGCCAAAAGTTTTCGTATGCAGTCTGTGTCACGGGGGAATCCTCGGCGGCGGACTATACCTTACCCCCGAATCCCTCACTTACCGTACGCAGAAACTTACCGTTGACGACAAATACCGGAATCTGAAACTGCCGCTGAACGATATCCAGACTCTCACATGGAAGTGGATTCTCTTTCCCGTAGCAGCCTTCCGCATGAACAGCGGCGAAGAATACAGAATGATTATCTTCAACAAACCGCGTTTCAATAAATATTATCACGCGTACAAATCCCAAGTTCCCATTGATTGATAAGGAGTTTCCCCATGACATCCCGCTCCAAGCCGAAATTTACCCTCACCCACGCCCTGTTCATCTTCTACTGCCTGTTCATCGTCTGGACCGTCCTCTTCAAAAACACCTTCTCCTTCCATGAACTTTCGGATATGATCCGCCCGCGCAGTCTCAATCTCATCCCCTTCTATTACGACTGCGAAATCAGCGTCCGATTCCATATTCAGGAAGTCCTGATGAACGCCGTCCTCTTTTTCCCCTTCGGTGTGTATCTGAAAATGCTGGATATCCCCGTCCGGAAATCTATCCTGTACGGTTTCCTTTTCAGTCTCGCGCTGGAACTCGGTCAGCTTGCGTTCGCTCTGGGAGCCTGCGACATCACCGACCTCATCACCAACACCGCCGGTACGGCTGCGGGTGTATGTCTGCACCTGCTCATCCTCCGACTTTTCAAAAATCAGACGAAGATCAACAAAATTTTCTGCATTCTGGCACTGACCGCCACGATATTATTGGGTCTGCTGATCCTGATGCTGTATCTGGCGAACAACTGACAACACAGAGGTGTTTTTTTATGGTAACTGCCATCTATTCCTTTCCCTACGTCCACGGTGCCGAAATATGGCTACTGTTGTGGCTGCTCGGCGTAATCGGATATCTGGGAATCTGTCTTATGATAAAGCCGAACCGCACCAAAAACGGCGTCCGAACCACCATAATCGGGCTGCTGATCGCGGAAGTCATCGTCGATCTTGTATGGGCAGTCATCTACTACCCCAATGGTACCTATTTCAATTATGGTATTGGTGGAATCTCCGGGTGGTTTCTTGGAACTCCCGTTCTGGGTATCATAGCGGTAATCGTGACTGCACTAAACAGCAAAAATGAAATCTGACACAACCACAGAAACCCGGCAGGATTCGCACCCCTGCCGGACTTCTTTTATTTTAAACATCGCCACTCTTGCAAAATCCTCTGCATCATGTTATACTATTCCCTGCGGTGCTTGCGGAAAGGGAACCTGTATGATCGAAACCATTTGCAGCATTGTGAATGCAGTTTGTCAGCTTGTTCTGGCATCTGCAACCGTTGCAGCCGCAATTGCGGCATGGAAAACTTATCACAAAGATAAGTAATACATAGCAGACAACAAAAAAACGGTGTCGGATTACGGATAGGAAACCACCAATTTCCTGCACCGCAGACTGTCCGCGAAACAGTCACTTTACTTGCAATGATGTATTTCCACACCGTTTTTTGTCTGCCCCTTGACACATCTGAAAAGATGCGGTATAATACAAGTGCAAATGGTATCATCATATTGATCCACTCCGTTCGTCCGCTTGGTGGGCGGCGAACAACCGACACATATCAAAGAAACCCGACAGGATTCGCACCCCTGCCGGGTTTCTTTTATTTCCGTACAACTGCTTCCACCGCCGCGGTAATCCCTCTCGTCAGCATCGCCTGCGGAAGTGCGGCAATCTTCCCCGTTTTCCCTTCCAGTTCGGCAATCTCTTCCGACAGCGGCAGATGCACGAATCCCGCCGGAATCCCGCGCGGACGGCAGTATTCCACCGCCGCGTACATCAGATCGTTGCACACATACGTCCCCGCCGTGAACGATACCGCCGCAGGAACGTCCGCTTCTTTCATTTTTTCTACCATCGCGCCGGCCGGCAGTCCCGTGATATACGCATCCGCACCGTCTCCGATCGGGGTCAGCTCATACTTCACCCCCGCATTGTCCGCCGAACCTGCATGACGCACGTTCACCGCGACATATTCCGGCGTAATGCTTCCCCGTCCGGCGGCCTGTCCGAGACAAACTACCGCCGCGATTTCTTCCGGCACATATTCCGCGATTTTTCCGCACAGAACCCGTCCGCATTCCCCGTACACCACGGGAAGCATCACCTTCACGATCTCACATCCGTTCAGCACATCCGGCAGTTCGTTCAGCGTATCCAGCGACGAATTCCGCCCGCTCCCGCCGAACGGCTCAAACGCGCTCACGATGATTTTCTTCATCATTGAATCTCCTTTTCACAGATTGAAGTTTTTTGAAAGGGGTTTGGGGGAAACTTTTTTGAAAAAAAGTTTCCCCCAATGTCTCTTATTTCATCTCCGCAAAGGCGGAATCCGTTGCTTCGCGTTCGTACTGTCTGGTGTACAGGCTGTGGTAATAGCCCTTTTTCGCAATCAGTTCCCGGTGGGTGCCGGATTCCACGATCACGCCGTCGCGTACAACCAGAATAATATCCGCATTCCGCACCGTCGATAACCGGTGCGCGATCATGAACGTCGTCCGTCCCTCGATCACCTTTTCGATCGCGTTCTGGATCAGCTGCTCCGTGAACGTGTCAATCGACGAGGTTGCTTCGTCCAGCACCAGAATCTTCGGCTGACATAAAATCGCCCGCGCGAACGAAATCAGCTGCTTTTCCCCGGTCGAAAGCAGGTCGCCGCCTTCCCCGACTTCGGTGTCCAGCCCCTTTTCGCTCTTTTTGACGATCCCCGCCGCCGATACGGTTTCCAGTGCCGCCATGATTTCTTCATCCGTCGCGTCCGGCGCACCGTATTTCAGGTTGTCGCGGATCGTTCCGGAGAACAGATGCGGCGTCTGGAGGACGTACCCGATGTTCGAGTGCAGCCAGAGCTGGGAACGCTCCCTTGCATCCCGTCCGTCGATCAGCAATCGTCCGGAGGTCGGCTCGAAAAACCGGCAGACCAGATTCACGAGCGTCGATTTTCCCGCGCCCGTTTCTCCGACAATCGCCACGTTCGTCCCGTGCGGAATTTTCAGATTGAAGTCGCGCAGGACGTATTCGTCCCCGTCCGGATACTTGAACGATACGTTTTCAAATTCGATGTCGCCGGACAGTTCTTCCCAGTTTTCCCGCTTCGGCTCGAACATATCGCCGTATTTTGCAATAACTTCCTCCGAATCCGCCACATCCGACGCGGTTTCCAGAAGCCCCGTCAGACGTTCGATGTTGACCTGCACCGTGATGAGCTGCGACAGGCTGTTCACGATCCATCGGATCGGCTGCATGATGCCCATGGCATAGGACATGAACAGCGACAGCGTACCGAGAGCCATCACGCCTTCCACGTTCAGAATGCCGCCGCGATAGAGAACCAGCGCGAGCGCAATGTACGAAGCCGCCGTCAGCGAGGTCCACAGAATTCCGCGGTACCGGGATTCCGCCACGGATACCCGCTTCATGCCGGAGGTTTCCTCCGTGAACCGGTTGTACATTTTGTCTTCCGTCACGAGCGTTTTCACCGTTTTCGCGCCGGTGATGCCTTCGTTGAAGCTGCCCGTGATCTTCGAATTCATCTCGCGGATCTGCCGGTTCGCGTCGGTCAGCTTCTTCTGCATCAGCGCAACAATCGCCGATACAATCGGAATGACGACCAGCACAATCAGCGTCAGCTTCCAGTTCGTCCGGAGCATGACCGCCAGCGCGCCGACCATGTAGGTGATATTCCACACGCAGTCCATCAGATACCACGAAACAAGCGTTCCGATACGCCCCGTATCGCTCATGACGCGCGCGTGAACGTACCCGACGCTGTTCCGGTTGAAGTACGAGAACGACAGCGTCTGGAGGTGGTCGAACGATTTTTTCTTGAGGTCGCGCCCGATGTACATCTCGATCTTGGACGACATATAGGTGCTGTTCATGTCAAAAATGATTTTCATAATCAGAAACAGCAGGTATGTCACCGTGAACGGGACAATCGTGTCGAGCGTATTTCCGCCGATAAAGTGGTTGATCGCATATTCCTGATACTTCGGGAAAATGATGTCCACCACCGATCCGGCAATGCCGAGCAGGATCATTCCAATCATCATCGGCGCGTGGGGCTTCAGATGCGGCAGGAGCTTCGGAAGCCCGAACAGTTTCAGATGTGTGATTTTCGTTGTGTTTTCATCCATGATGTCATCCCCCTTATCCTGCAATTTCCTCGGGAAGTCCCGTCTGGATGTCGTTGATTTTCTTATAAATGCCGTTCTGCTTCAGCAATTCTTCGTGCGTCCCCATTTCCGTGATCCGTCCGCCCGCCATGACAACGATTTTGTCCGCCGACATGAGGGTCTGAATCCGGTGGGAAATCAGAATCACCGTGGAATCCGCCGTCTTTTCACGGAGCGCGGCGCGGATTTTTGCGTCCGTCTCACTGTCCACGGCAGATAAACTGTCGTCGAAGATCATCACCGGAGGAGCCGCCGCAAGCAGTCTGGCAATCGCCGTCCGCTGTTTCTGACCGCCGGACAGCGTTACGCCGCGTTCGCCGACGGTGGTTTCGTAACCGTTCGTGAAATTGCGGATCGTCTCGTCTAGACACGCCGCACGCGCCGCTTCCGTAATCGCTTCTTCGTTCGCGTTCACGTCGTCGAACGTCATACCGATATTTTCACGGAGCGTACGCGAGAACAGGAACGGTTCCTGCAATACAATTCCGATGTTTTTCCGGAGAGACGACGCCTTGATTTCGCGGATATCCCGTCCGGACAGCGTGATTTTTCCGTTTCCTTCCGGCAGTTCGTACAGACGGCACAGAAGTGAAACGAGCGTGGACTTGCCGCTGCCCGTCATGCCGAGAATGCCGACCGTAGAGCCTTTTTTGATTTCCAGCGACAGATCGTGCAGAATTTCATGCACCGCACCGTCCGACGATGTCCGGCTGTCATAGCCGAACGACACATGATCGAACACAATGTCGCCGGACAAATCTGCATCCACCGCGCCGGGAACGTCCGTTTCTTCCTCCGCCGCCATGATTTCGCCGATTCGCCCGATGGAAACGCCCGTCTTGCTCATTTCGGAAATCACACGTCCGAGCGAACGCACCGGCCACGTCAGCATCCCGTTGTAGGACATGATTGCAATAAAATCCCCCGTGGACAGACTGCCGTCCACGCAGAGAACCGCGCCGGTCACAAGAATAATCATCACCTGCAAGCCGGAAATGAGGTCGCCGGCGCACCAGAACATGGACATCAGGAAGCTGAGCTTCACCCATGCATTGCAGTACACGTCGTTCTGCGCGGTGAACTTGTCCACTTCATACTTTTCCCGTCCGAATGCACGGACGACCCGCACACCGGTCAGATTTTCCTGTACAATCGAGGACAACTTCCCCTCGTTTTCATCGCAGTACTGGAACCGTGCGCCGATTTTTCCATGGAAAAACGCGGAATATGCAATCACAACCGGAATCGACACCAGCGCAATGCACGCCAACGTCGTATTGATGCCGAACATGAACGCAAGGGACATCACGATCAATAATGTCGTACTGACCACAGAAGTAAGCTGTTCCGAAAGGAATGCCTTGACCGTCTCCACATCGGAAGTACACCGCTGGATGATATCGCCGGTCTGATTTTTCATAAACCACGCGAACGGCAGCCGTCCGATATGGCCGTACAGACGGTTCCGCATGGTTTCGACCAGGGTTTCCGATCCCTTCCGGTTGAATACGTTCTCGAGGTACTTACAAAGCCCCATCAGGACGGCAATGACGAGAATCAGCCCCGCCAAAAGGGTGAGGAGCTTCCCGACATTCATACTCCGGAAAATCTCTTCCGCCCATCCGAGAGGCGCGGGAAGTTCATACGGTTCGCCGCCGAGAACGGAGTCCACCGTAAAGCTGATGATCTTCGGAATCACCAGTTCACAGAGCGACGCCAGCACCGAAGCCGCAATGCTGATGACGAAAAAATGCCGGCATCCGCGCAGAAAAGAAAGGAGCATCTGCCGGTTGAACCGGGCGGTCTCCCGGTTTTTGGTTGAATGTTTCTGTTTCATAAGTCGATTGAATACCGTTTTCTCATCCGGACACGAGTGGAACGTCCGGAAATATTCATAATACGAACTCCACGGTCGGGGGACAGCCACACCCTTCAGCAAACAAACGCCGAGTCCGGCCGCCCGGCCTTCCGGGCTGGTGGAGAGAGAATTGCCGGCTCTCTGGGACAACAGGAACCGTGCCGCCGACAATCCATACCATGAGGCAGTATAGCACAGAAATAAAATTTTAGCAAGGGGAAAGCGTAAGAAATACAGAAAACCGGCACATTCGTACCGGTTTCCGATAAAATTCCGTCGTTTATTCGTGTTCCGAGAGCCAGATCGACACGCGGGACTGGATGATCCGCGCACAGTCCGCCGCCGATTTCGCGCCGCCGAGATAGGTCGTGATTTCCTCGTTCACGATTTCCGTGATTTCCGCGTCCACCGCTTCCGCCGCCGGTGCGCCGAGTTCCTCGTCGAACCATTTCAGCATCGCTTTGGCATCCTCTTCCGTGAAGAACTTCCGGATGCCGGGTTCGCGCATTTCCGCGTTCAGATCGTCGTATTCCGGATTGTACGTTCCCCACGACATCCCGCCGCTGAAATGAACTTCAAACAGCGAGTCGTACTCACTCTCACACACCTGCATGAACTTGTCCTTCAGTACCGGCAGACCGTTGTGACTGCCATACTCACTGAGTTTCTCCTCCGGCCCGATGATGAACTCGATAAAGTCCCACGCTTCGTCCGGATATTCGCAGAACGAGGTAATCATGTACGGCGTGATATCCATCTGCGCGCCGTTGGTCTTCCCGTCCGCCGTCGGATAACCGATGTTGACTACGTCGGGCGTGTTGAACGTCGCTTCCATCCGAACCCAGTCATTTACGCCGTGATAATACATTTCTGTAAGTGCAATCTGTCCATTATGATACGCCAGATATCCGTCGTCATTTCCGCTGCTTGCAACTGCCATGGCTTCCGCTTCCGCACGGTTGGCAGGTTTTTTGGATGCCGGAAGAGTCGTGAGATATTCCAGATAACGAATAAAATCTTCCGATTCAAAATCACAGGTATTTGCTTCCGTATCAATGAACATTCCATACCCGTTTCGTCCGAGCAGATCATACAACGCCGTTTGCTGATTCAGCCCGCGTTTCAGACTTGTCCCTTCCGGCAGACCTTCCGCAAAGTCGATCATCTCCGACAGCGTCCATCCCTTCCGGTCGCCGAGCATCTCCTTCGTTCCCATGAGCGTCTGTACGGCCACAGAATCCCCGAGTACCCACAGCTTTCCGTCCGCCGATTCAAACGACCGCTTCACGCATCCGAGCAGATCGTCCTTTGAAATCGTTCCGTCCGCTTCCATCAGCGGGTACAGGTCGGCGTAAAGTCCGTTCGCGTATACCTCCGCAATCACGTCATCCGTGACGCTGTACCCCGTCACCAGATCGGGCTTGTACAGTCCGAGAAGGATGTCGTTCACCAGTCTGGTCGTACCGGCATTGTAATCCTCGTCGGTGTTGTACTGGCTGTAGTCCCTCGCAACGATCCGCACACCGTCGTTCGCCTTGTTGAATTTTACGATATCCGACGACATCTGCCAGTCGGAGCTTGTATACGCGATTTCCAGCACCTTCACCTGCGACAGATCAATGTCCTCCGAACGGCGGTAGATCGCGGGAGTCATCTCGTAGGTGTCCGGATCGCGCTCGTACAGGATCACGCAGTCGGTATCCACAATGGACGCAATGTCCAGATTGTTCCCGAACAGGTCGGAATTGGCGTAGCTGAAGACCATTTCCGGTGCTTCTTCCGCGAAATTGTAGCCGTACAGCCCGTCGTCCGCAGAGAGGAAAATATCGTACCCGTCGGCGAGCAGATACTGCTGTGCGTTGAGATTCGACGGAAGATTCTTCGTTTCGCCGAACGCCTTCGCCGCCTTGTCAATCGGTGTGAAGCCGTAGCCGTTGTCCATATAGCCCGCGATGTACACTGTTCCGTCCGCCGCCGTCACCATTTCTTCCACCCAGTTCGATGCCGTCACGGAGAACTGCTTCACGAACGCCTCGTTCGTCACAAGAATTTCCTGATCGGACGAAATATAGATCATCCCGTCCCCGTCCACGGCAATTTTGTCAACGTAGAACCATCCGCCCTCCTGCTGGGCAAACAGTCCCGACAGATCATCGGAGGAAGCGGCAATTTTGTTTTCCGCAAGGTCATAGATCGCCGCATGGTAGGATTCCGTCATTGTAGCCTGATCGTAGGTGTTGTAGACAAAATAGAACCGGTCTGCGGTGAGAACGCCGTGGTTGACATATTCCCCGAGGTCGAGAAGCCGTTCGTCAACGATGTTCCCATCCGTACCGATGGTCAGAAGGAGGTTGTCGCGCACGGTTTCCTTGTAGCCTTCTTCGTTCACCTCGTCCGTTTCGTGCCACCATGTACAGAATACCCGCATTTCACCGGTCTCCGCATTGTAATACGGCTTGACCTGCGTGTTGAGGGAATATTCCTCCGGCAGAGAAATCCCCGTTCCTTTGAATACGTTGGTCAGAATTTCGGTTTTTTCGACCGCTTCTCCGGCATCGGTTTCCGTCCCGGTCTTCGCGCAGGACGTACCGAGAACGAGTGCCGCCAGAAGCAGGACACACAGTCTGCGGAAATGTTTCATAAGCATTTTCTCCTTACTATAAATGATGAATTCGATCGCTTTCCCTTATTCTCTCAATTTGGATAAACGAAATTTTCCCGGAATTTCTTTCAGAATCCAATATTTTTAACAATTCTTTCGCAGAATATTCACGATTCCGGTTGTCCGGTCGGTCATCAAACACATTTCAATGACGGAATCAGTATAGCATACAAATATGAATAGCATAAGATCGGACAGATTAAGATTTGCTTAAAATTCACTGATGTTCCGCCAGCCAGACCGACACGCGCGACTGGATCACCCTTGCACAGTCTGCCGCTGACTTCGTTCCGGCCAGATACGCCGTGATTTCTTCGTTCACGATGCCGGACACCTCGCTGTCCGCATGATCCCGCACCGGCAGACCGATCGCATCATCGAACCACCCGACAATTTCCTCCGCCGTTTCTTCCGTGAACGGTACAGCAATCCCCGGTTTCGGCAGCGTCCGTCCGGGATCGTAATTCATCTTCTGCCCGAACATATCCATACTTCCGTCCGTGTACAGTTCAAACCACATCCCGTCGTAGAACACACACCGTTCCTTCAGAACCGACCGCAATACCGGAATTCCTTCCAATTTATCGCGCACTTCCTTTTCAACGATCGCCGAAAGAAAATCCCATGCTTCTTCCGAACAGTCGCAGTACGAGGTCATCACATACGGACTCAGCAGAATCGTCGCATTTCCGACCGTATCCTCCGGCGAAGCATACCCGATCCGCACGATTTCGTCCGTACCGAACCGTCCGTATCCCAACATCCACGTCGGCACGATATCGCCGTTCATGAAATATTCCGTGTTCAGCACCAGCGTTCCATCGTGATAAGCCTGTGCCAATATACCGCGATCCGATCCGAACGCCGCAAGTGCTTCCGAATACGACGCGGGAAGCGTTTTCAGAAACTCCAGATACCGCAGAAAATCCTCACTCTCAAACCGGCATGTCCCGGTTTCAAAATCCACAAACGTATCGTACCCGCCGTTTCCAAGCAAATACTGTGCTGCATTTTCCTGTGCCAGTTCCCGCAGCAGCCGGCTTCCTTCGGGCAGATTTTCCGCCACATCGAGCAGCTCCGGAAGCGTCCAGCACACGTTGTCCCCGACAATTTCCGTCTTCGCGCTCACCGTTGTCACCCGCATACTGCCTGCGATTCCCATCAACTCGCCGTTTTCCGACTCGAACATCCGACGGACACTGTTCAGCAGATCGTCCTTTTTCACCGGTGAATCCTCATCCGCTTCCATCAGCGGGTACAGATCGGTATACAGCCCGTTTTCATAAATTTCCAGCAGAACCTGGTCGTACAGTCCCCATCCGGCAACGATATCCGGCTGATACAGCCCGTTCAGCAGGTCATTGATAAGCCGCCGTTCCCCGCCGGTCGGGTCTTCCGAGGTCATGTAAACCCCGTAATTCCGCACCACCGCCCGGATATCGGGATGCGTCCGGTTGAACTCTACCACGGCGGCATTCAATCCGCTGTCCTCGTGAACGAACGCAATTTCCAGAAGCGTCGTCTGCGAAAGGTCAATATCCTCCGTCCGGCGATAGACCGCAGGAGTTTCCCCGTACCCATCGTACAGAAGAACACAGTCCGGCGACGGAACCGCCGCAATCGTCAGATTGTCAGCGATCAAGCTGGAATTCAGATAATCCATCACCAGCGTTTTTTCGCCGGACGCAAAATCATATCCGTACAATCCGGCCGTTCCGGAATAATACAGGTCATAACCCTCGCCGAACAGGTACTGCTTCGCGTCAAATCCGCCGGGCAGATTCCGGCTGTCTCCGAACATTTTCGCCGCACGGTCGATTTCCATCAGCGAACGGAAGTCCCGCGCGTACACCGTTCCGTCCGGCGAAAGGATCAGTTCCTCGATCCAGTCGTCCGCAGCAATGTTGAAATCGAACCGGAGATGTTCATCCAAAACCACGATTTCGGAGTTATAGATAAGGTACAGTCCGCCGTCCCTGTCCGCTGCCATGCCGCTGACCGAGAAATACCCCTGCGCCGTCGTGAACATCGACGAAATTTCTTCGGAAACCGTCACCGTTCCGCTGTCCGGACGGTACATTCCTGCGTAGGTTTCGGCTGCCTGCTTCTGCCCGTTGAACTGCGAACGGATATAATACAATCCTTCTTCCGTAATCAATCCGCCGGTCAGACTCAGCAGGACATCTTCCTCCAGCCCGACCACCGTTTCCCGGACAACTTTTCCGGATTCCTCCAGTACGGCGAGAACCGTCTCCCCTTTCCGCTCGCACAGCAGGGTCAGCGTATGGTCTGACGGATTATAATACGGCTTCACTCTGCCGTTCGCCGTCCATCCTTCGGAAAGCGAATACTCCGTTCCGAGAAATACATTTGTGAGAACCGGCGCAGTTTCCAACGTTTCTGTTGTTTCTGCTGCGGCACTCGGTTCCGCAGGTGTCCCGTTCGTACATGAAACCATCCCCAGCATCGCCGCACAAAACAGCAGCGTCATCCGATTGCGGAAGTTTTTCATATCCATTTCCTCCTTTGTTCTATATTTTACGTTTTGCGAATGTCATTTTTTCTTCATTATACACTACACAAGTAAATTTGTCAAGTATAAAACATACAGATTCGATTGACTTTTCCGCAGGGGGATGCTATAATAATTAAAGGAATAAAATAAAATCAAAACATACAGGATATAAAGAACAACCGATGTTTACCTTATTAATTGATATGCTTTCGGTGGAACCGCAGGCACCTCCGGAAGAGCTGCACGCACCGGATAAAAATGTGGATGCACTGGTAAAGCGGGCAAAATCGGGGGACACGGACGCATTCTCGGAGATCGTGACCTGCTATGAACGGTTCGTCTACAACACCGCCTGCCGCGTACTGACGGCATCGGGACTGTCCGTCGCGGACGCGGACGATATCGCGCAGGACTCGCTCATCAAGGCGTGGCGGTCAATCTCGACCTTCCGCGGAGAGTGCAGCTTCTCGACGTGGCTGTTCCGCGTGACGGTCAACACCGCGCGGGACGTCATCCGGACAAACGCACGGCGTCCGGTCGTCTCGCTGACACGGTCGGAGGATGACGACGAGGAACCCGAAATCTGGGACGTTCCCGTGACCTCCGGCGACGAAATCCCCGAAGAAGCGGCAGAACGCCGGGAAACCATCGAAGCGGTACGGCGCGCGGTGGAATCCCTCCCGGACGACCAGCGTCAGGCCATCGTCCTCCGCGACATCCACGGTCTGCCCTACGACGAAATCTCCCGCATTCTCGGCGCGGAAGTCGGCACGATCAAATCCCGCATCAACCGCGGTCGGACAAATCTTAAAAAAATCTTAAAAAACGGGAACTTTTTCCCGTCTCATGACGTCTAAGGGGTAGAGAAAGTTTTGACAAACCCTTATTTCAGACGTTTTATAACATATATGGTGGTTTTGAAGTATTTATGATGGATCATAATTTGCAGAATGCCTCCGATGCCGAGTACAAGCGGCTCATCGCGGAGGCATACCCGTCCCCCAAAAAGGACATTCACGCCGCTGTCATGGCACAGGTCACGGCAGAAGCGGCACAATCCCGGAAAAAAGCGAAAATTCTCACGCCTGCATTCCGGAACCGGTTTGTAAAATACGGCAGCATCGCGGCGTGCTTCGTCCTCCTCGTGACTCTCGGATTCCGCGTACTTCCGATGATGACCAAGGATGCCGTCATGGAAACCGAAAACGCAATGTTCACGGCAGATATGGCTTATACCGACGGAGCCGCGCCGGAATCCCCGATGGAAGAAACTTCCGCGGAAACGCAGGCAGCGGCAGGCGGTACGAAAAACGGTGCCCCCTTCCTGTACAAAGCGGTTCTGACCGACAGCACCACAACGGATGCAACTCCGGAGGAAGCCGAAGATGAAATCATAATAGAAGAACCGGCGGCTGCGGCGGCATATTCTGCGGCAATTGAAGCGGAAGAGGTTATGGATGACGTAGATTCCGCCGAAGTTCCCGAACCGGAAGCTCCGATGGTCATGATGGCTCCCGCACCGACTGCCGAAGAACCGGTCGCGGAAGATGCGATCGTTGAGGAAGCGGTTGTTGAGGAAGCGGTCGCGGAAGAAGCACCTGCGGAAGACCTGATCGAAGAAGAGGTCGTCGAGGAATGTGTTGTTGAGGAAGCGGTCGAAGAATGTGTTGTTGAAGAAGCTGCGCCGCAAAGCGGGACTACATCCTTTGAATCCGAGCTGAAACTTGCCCTGACCCGGGAAATTGACGCGGAAACCTACACCGTATGGATGACCGGTCACGGCTATACCTCTCCGGAAAACTGGAGTATCGCGGAATTTGTGCAGAATTTCGGCATCTCCCGCGAACGGTTCACGGAACTGTACGATGCACTGACCGCGTTCTTCGAACAAACTTCACCGGATGCGGAAATAATCTCTTACAATCTTGACGAACTGTACCGTCAATAATCCGAAAAAAGGAGTACGCCGTACCCCTTCATGGTATTCCAAAATATAAATCTGTTTTGCATGAGGACATTCACGGAGGTATTTTCAATGAACGAAACCTTAAAAAACGCTCACGGATTCTGTACCAATCATCGTGAAGCTCTCTCTCATGACAAAATCTGCGGCTGCTTTTATTGTCTGAACATCTACTCCCCCGCAGAAATCACAAAATGGATCAGCGACAAAACAGGAACCGCTCTTTGCCCGCACTGTGGTGTGGATGCCGTTCTCGGCGAAAGTTCCGGCTATCCCATCACCAAAGAATTTCTCACGGAAATGCACGCCGCATGGTTCGGCATCCTCACCGGAAAGGAAAAATAATCCGGCACCCAATATTCCATCCCCCGACAGGAGTACGCTGTACTCCTGTTTTTTATTCGGAAAACAAAACACGGATGCCGGAAGCAAGAAAAAAGACCGTACATGTACGATCTTTGGAAGGGTGAACGATGGGAGTCGAACCCACGACCTCCAGGGCCACAACCTGGCGCTCTAACCAACTGAGCTACGTCCACCGTGAATCGCTGGGATAAATCCACAGCGTATAAGAACGCCGCACACGTTTCAGGGACATGATTACATCCCGGTGCAAGCGGAATCCCGAAAGCATTCCGTAATCGGTCTGCTCCGGTTCGCCTTAGTGAGGCGATGGCGTACCTTGGGGGATTCGAACCCTCGACCTACTGCTTAGAAGGCAGTTGCTCTATCCAACTGAGCTAAAGGTACATAGGAATCTCCAGTTTTCGTGGAGAAGCGGGTGATGGGAATCGAACCCACATAACCAGCTTGGAAGGCTGGAATTCTACCACTGAACTACACCCGCGTATTGGGTACGCTCACTTAACGCTTGATTATTATAGCACACGCGCACCCGTTTGTCAATACATTTTTTGAAATTTCTTTTAAATTTTATTCTTCCCCGTACAGCAGCGTAAACGATTCGTAATGGTCATCCGTGTAGTAGATCAACCCGTCGTTCGAGTACACGATCCGCTTCGCACCGCGCGAGCTTTCGCCCAGCGTGTCAATGTCGCATTCGTAATACTGCCGTCCGCTCTTCTTCGGGAGAAGCCCCTCATAATTACCGAATTTCGATCCGCCGATGCACTTCCCCGGCGCATACCGTTCCACGGAACCGCCTTCCCAGCCGAGATCCTGCGCGTCTGCCTTGGAAATATAGTTCGGCGGCAACTTTCCGTAAGTATAAATGTACAGCGCAACGCTGTCCCGATCGTCATACGATCCGTTTTCGTCAATCGCCGGCTCTTCCGGTTCGGGAATCGGCTCCGGCTCAGGTTCGGGAACAGGTTCTTCCTCCGGCAATTCCTCCGGGATCGGTTCCGGCTCCGGTTCTTCCTCCGGAAGTTCCGCCACATCCGCCGGGGATTCATCCGCCGCATCTGCCTCTTCCATCACTTCCAGCGCGACTTCCGCCACACTCGCCGCAATGTCCACGGCATCCTGCGCCGTACATCCGGCAAACGTCAGCCCCAGAAGCGGCAGAACCAACGCCAGTACCAACGCCAGCGACTTAAACTTCATAATATTTCTTTTCATTATAATAACTCTGCACTTTCCCTGTCAAAATTCCTTCTCCAAAAAGGTTTTGGAGTGGGGTGTGGGGAGAACCTTTTCCTCAAAAAGGTTCTCCCCACGAAAAACTTCATCTCATTCAATTCACACTGATCAGATTGTCGAACATATCCTTGTTGTCGGCGATGTTCTTTTCGTTGCCGACCGCGCAGAGGCAGCCCTGTGCGAGGATGGCGTCGAATGCGTCGCCGACTGCCGCAAACTGTTCTGCGGTGATGTCGAGCATTTCCGCACGGCGGCGGAGAACGTCTTCGTAGGTGTTGCCGGTAATGTAGGCGTCAAACGAACGCGCCATCTTGCCGTAACGGGAGATCGGACGTTCGTAGCCGGAGAACGTGCCGATGATGTACTTCGTCAGCTCCGTTTCGTCCGGATTCAGATTGCGGACGTAATCGCCGGTGCCTTCGTAAACCTTTTCGGTCGCCGCAAGGTTCGGGTCACGGTAGCTGTGGAAGTGTGCGTTGCCGCTGTCGCCCGCAAAACCGCAGCCGCAGCCGTACGCGCCGCCCTTGACGCGGATGTTCTGGTACAGGTAGTCGTAGTTGACCGCCGTCCGTACAACCTGCATCGCGCCGGTGTATTCGATACCCGCCGCCATCAGATTGCCCGCGCGGCAGACATACTGTACCTGCGACGGAATCATAACGCCTTCGTTCTTCTTTTCCGGAACAAAGACTGCCGCCTCACCGAGATATTTCCGTTCCAGACCCGCGCACTTGTCCATGAACGCCGGAAGTGCCGCTTCCACCGCCGCATAGCCCGCGTCATCCGCCGCAAGGCTCACGATCATGCGTTCCGGATTGAAGATGTAGTTCGTCACTTCACGCAGCTTCGCGGTGATTTCGTCCGCCTTTTCGTCAAAGTTCGCGTGCAGATCGCAGAGGAAGAAGTAGTAATCCAGACCGGACAGCAGTTCCTGATAGCACGCCGCCTTCGAGAAATACGACGTTGCGCGCGCAATGCCGACGGAATGGCCGCTGCCCATGATGCCGCGCTGCTTGCCCGACTTCACTTCGCCGATAATTTCGCGCAGACGCTTGGTGTCTTCAAACTTCGAGGACGTGATGATTTCCGCCGCCGTTTCAAGCGCAAAGTCCACCTTGTCGGCGAGCATCTTCGTGTACAGACCGTACATCGGACGGAATTCGTCCTGCGTACCGTGGATGCGGTAGGTCGGTGCGCCGAAGGACAGACTGCCGGTGTTCAGCTTGATGTCCATGACGAGATCGGCATAGCTGTGATCCGCCGTGTCCACCTTGCCGAGAATCGCGCCGAGCAGACCGACGTAGGGGATGTATTCCTTCGGCAGACCGTTCACGTCGAACAGGATGTTCAGGTAGGTGATGCCGTTCGTTTCGATGTCGTGGTAAACCGTCTTCGCGCCGCCGACTGTGCGTTCTTCATTGTAGAACGGTACGGTTTCGCGCGGAATATCGGTTCTCCTGAGCGACGGGATGCAGTTCAGCTCTTCTTCGGTCGGCTCGTGTTCCTGATATTCGCGGAGCAGCTTCGTTTCTTCGACGATGTGGTCGATTTCTTCCTTCGTCAGCGATGCCTTGTAGTCCGCAAGCTGCTTCTTCAGGGCTTCGTTTTCCTTTTCCACCAGACCGGGTTCCGGCAGGGATTCGATCAGAACACAGTGGTCGGATTCAAGGATGTACTTCCTGATGAGGTTTTCGTAGTAGCCGGTGCCGATGCGCGCCTTGAGTTCCGCACAGTCGTTCAGGAAGTGCATATAAGCGAACGCCGCGTCATCGTCGTACAGCCACGACTGGAGCATCGTGATCGCGTAGTCCAGACCGCGCGGGCTTCCGCCGTAATCGGCTTCGCGGAAATAGAATTCGTCGCGGTTGATGCACGCCAGCAGTGCCTTTTCGGAAATGCCTTCTTCGACCTGCTTTTTCAGCGTGTCAATGACAATATTGTAGAACTTGTCGAGGTCTTCCGCCTTCGCATTCTTGACGATGACGGAGAAATCGTCCTCGATCATGTGGGTATCGTAGCCGCCGAATACGTCCTGACCGATGCCCGCGTCGAGAAGTGCCTGCTTGACGGGTGCGCCGGGAGAGTAAATCAGCACGTCGGAGAGAATGCCCCATGCACGGCAGTCGAGAATGTCGAGGTTGGAGCCGCAGAGAGCCGCAAACGCAAAGTATGCCTTTCCTTCCGGATCGTCTTCCGCGCCGATGGAGTACTTTTCAGTAATCCGCTTGGGTTCCGGAGAACCGAAGTGCTTCTGGCAGGGGATTTCGGAATTCGGGGTAATTTCGTCAAAGGAGGAGAGATAGTTTTCGTCCATCCACGCCAGACGTTCATCCATGTCGCAGTTCCCGTATACAAAGATGTAGGAGTTGGACGGATGATAGAAGCGGCGGTGGAAGTCGAGGTAGTATTCGTAGGTCAGCTCGGGAATCACCTTCGGATCGCCGCCGGAGTTCACGCCGTAGGTGTTGTCCGGGAAGATCGCCTTGCCGAGCGCATCCCAGATCGCGCTTTCCGGAGAAGAGGTCGCGCCCTTCATTTCGCTGTAAACGACGCCGTTGATTTCGAGATCGCTGTCCGCGTCTTCCATTTCGTAGTGCCAGCCTTCCTGCATGAAGATCTGACGGTATTTGTAGATGTTCGGATAGAAGACCGCATCCATGTAGACGTTCATAAGGTTGTTGAAGTCCTTGTCGTTGCAGGACGCGACGGGATAGAGGGTCTTGTCCGCGTAGGTCATCGCGTTGAGGAAGGTATTGAGCGAACCCTTCGCCAGCTGCATGAACGGATCGCGGGAGGGATAATTTTTGGAGCCGCAGAGAACGGTGTGTTCAATGATGTGCGGCACGCCGGTGGAATTTTCCGGCGGGGTACGGAATGCGGCGCAGAACATCTTGTTCTCGTCGTCGTTGGAGAGAACGCAGACGCGCGCACCGGACTTTTTGTGACGGAGCACAATACCGGCAGCCTTGATGTCGTCGAGGTATTCTTCATACATCAGTTCGTACGCGGGATTGGGGGCGAGTTCCGCGCTGCTTTTGATATTGATAGCCATAAATGGAATCCTTTCGCAGTACATAAATAAATGATGGGGATATTATACCACAGAACCCGCGCAGAATCTACCGATTTCGGGGAAATTTTATAAAATAACGTAAGTTCGATGGATTTCTATACCCTTCAATTTCCCTTTGTCATAACGAACGGAAGATAAGTTAAACTTTCCCCTCGCACTCAACGTTGTCATTCCGAGGACTTATCTCTATAAATTACAACTGAAGTTCTTGTCCGAGGAATCTTTGCACTCCCCTGTGTCAGCCGTAAAAAATGTCCGTGGTTGTGATAAAATTTCAGCTTCAGAGGTTCAACTTTGTCCTTATAAACATTGTGTACCAATATAGGAACAGCAAACTATTTGTTATAACAAAGTGTAACCTCTGGAGCTAAAACTGTATGATAACCACAGACATCTCTTACGGCTGACACAGGGGAGTGCAAAGATTCCTCGGACAAGAACTTCAGCTATAATTTATAGAGATAAGTCCTCGGAATGACAAAGGGTAGCGTTCGGCTTGTTTACAGATCGTTTTCCGTAATCAATATTTGTGTCGAAAGTACCACTCCCTACAAGTCCATCCAATAGTTTTCTTTTAGTTGACTAAATATCATATATATGATACAATTAGTATACAAAATCTCTTATTTATCCCGCAACGCCTCTACCAAATCCAGTACCAGTCTCACATTATTCTCCGATAATCCTTCCAGACTGACCTTCGGCGTATCCTCCAGCCCCAGCAGATAATCCGTGCTGACATGAAATACCGCCGCAATTCGTAATAAAACTTCGTAGGAAGGATAACGATCTCCCGCTTCATATATGGATATTGCTCCTTTTGTCACCCCAACACGCTCGCCCAACTGTTTTTGTGTCATCTTGTGTGATTGTCTCAATTCTTTAATCCGTTCTCCGGTTTTGAAATACGTCATTCTGTATCACCTCAGTCCACTTATAGTTGACTAAAGTTTACAAATTATTAGTATATCATCGGTATACCAGAAATATATAATTGCTTAACCAAAGAAAGGACATCTGCTCATGAAAAATTGTCTCGTAATCAGTACATCCGAAGAAACTTTCCCCTGTCCCATACCGGATTCCCGTGAAGAAATACGGCTTGGCCTGCATATTTACTGTCCGCTGCAAGAAATGGTTCTGAACCGCTGTGGATTCAGTATTCCTCTGCGAAACCGCAACGAAATTTACACGGGAGAACTTCTCGCAACTATATTGTCGGATCCCGGAATTGAAGACAGGTTTTTCATCCGTCTCCGAACCGTCTATTCCAATAATTTCTGTCCGAATGCCGCCGACATCAAGCGAATGAACTACATCAACGGCAGATGTACCCGCCACCAACATATTTCCTCTTCCCAAGGCACAGCGCACCGGATGCTCTGTCAGTATTGCCGCGAGGAAACCGATCTCCTGTTCGTCGTCTATCCTTCCGGCCGGATTGATTCCGAAACCGCCGAACTCCTCGCCATCGCACAGCAGAAACAGATTCCCATTCTTCATTATGACCCCGAAACCTTTGAAATCATCCGCGAAAATCTCCCCGAAAACTGGATCGCTTATGAAGACCGTATTACGGAAAGCGATGTGTATGATTTTTTCTCCGAAAATGATTGATTTCTCCCTTTCCAAAAATGAAAATTCCCTGTAAATTTTTCAAAAACCATTGATTATAGACGCAATTTGTGGTATATTAATGGATGGAAAAAATTTATATTTTCAATCCTTCAAAGAAGAAAGGGATCATCACATGACTTACAACAAGAAATCCGTTGAAGATATCGACGTTGCCGGCAAAAAAGTCCTCGTAAGATGCGACTTTAACGTTCCGGTTAAGGACGGCGTAATCACCGACGACAAGCGTATCGTCGGCGCAATGAAGACCATTCAGTACCTCGTTGCTCAGGGCGCAAAGGTTATCCTCTGCTCTCACATGGGCAGACCCCACAACGTTCTTGACGAAAAGCTCAAGCTCGACAAGAAGGAAAAGAAGAAGATCGAAGCTCTTCCCGCAGAAGAACAGGAAGCTGCTACCGCTGCTGCTCTCGAAAAGGGCGCAAAAGACATCACCAAGCTCTCCCTCAAGATCGTTGCTGACGACCTCACCAAGAAGGGCATCCCGGTAACTCTCGCTGCTGACGTTATCGGTCCCGACGCACAGGCTAAGGCTGCTGCCCTCAAGGACGGCGAAGTTATGCTTCTCGAAAACGTTCGTTTCCACGCTGCTGAAGAAAAGAACGATCCCGAATTCGCAAAGGCTCTCGCTTCCCTCGCTGAAATCTATGTAAACGACGCTTTCGGTACCGCTCACCGCGCTCACGGTTCCACCGCCGGCGTAGCTGACTACCTCCCCGCAGTCTGCGGCTACCTGATCCAGAAGGAAATCGACGTTATGGGTAAGGCCCTCGACGATCCCAAGAGACCCTTCGTAGCCATCCTCGGCGGCGCAAAGGTTTCCGATAAGATCGGCGTTATCAACAACCTCATCGAAAAGGTTGATACCCTCATCATCGGCGGCGGTATGGCTTATACCTTCTTCCGCGCTCTCGGCAACCCGATCGGCACTTCCATCTGCGAAGACGACAAGCTCGAACTCGCTCTCGACCTCCTCGCTAAGGCGAAGGAAAAGGGCGTAAACTTCCTCCTCCCCGTTGACAACGTCATCGCTCGTGAATACAAGGAAGACGCAACCTTCATGAGAATCTACTCCGACTCCATTCCGGACGGCTGGATGGGTCTCGACATCGGCGAAAAGACTCAGGAACTCTACTCCAAGAGCATCGCAGGTGCAGGCACCGTTGTATGGAACGGCCCGATGGGCGTTTCCGAATGGGAAAACTTCGCAGGCGGTACCCGCGCAGTTGCTAAGGCCGTTGCAGAATCCGGCGCGATCTCCATCATCGGCGGCGGCGACTCCGCAGCAGCCGTAGAACAGCTCGGCTACGCAGACAAGATGACCCACATCTCCACCGGCGGCGGCGCATCCCTCGAATTCCTCGAAGGTCTCGAACTCCCCGGCATCGCTTGCCTTCTCGACAAGTAATTAATTAATGATATTTTCGCGGGGAACCTTTTTTAAGGAAAAAGGTTCCCCGCACCCCTCCAAAAACCTTTTTAATAAAAAGGACAGACAAAGCGAGTGCAGATCGAAAGAAAAAAGTAAAAACAACGCCACACTCCACGGCTGTTTCTACTGAACGACCGTTTTGGACAGCTCTGCACCCAAACCTTGTCCCTTCCGAACGGTCTGCCGCGTGCAAACCGCTGTCTGTCCGAGGCCCTAAGGCCGAGTCCCCCGAACGATTTCCAAGCCAGCAATTCACAAAGGGGCGGCGTTTGAGCCCCTTTGTGCGCCGTCCGCGTAGGACATAAAAATTGAAAAATGACCGTTCCGGTCATTTTTCTACCTATTAATCCAAACGAACAGTTTGGTATTCCCCATTTGATAAGCCCAAAGAAATAATATATAGAGGTATAGAAAAATGAAAAAGGAATCCCGCAAGGTTATCATCGCCGGTAACTGGAAGATGAACATGACCCCCAAGGCTGCTGCAGAAACCGCTGCCAAGACCGCTGAACTCACCGCCGGCAAGAACGGCTGCGAAGTTGTCCTCTGCGTACCGTTCGTAGACATCGCTGCCGCTATGGAAGCAACCAAGGGTACCAACGTAAAGATCGGTGCTCAGAACGTCCACTTCGAAAAGAAGGGCGCGTTCACCGGTGAAATCGCTGCCGATATGCTCGTTGAATGCGGCGTTGAATACGTTATCGTCGGCCACTCCGAACGCAGACAGTACTTCGGTGAAACCGATACCACCGTTAACCTCCGCACCAAGGCTGCTCTCGACGCAGGCATGAAGGTTATCCTCTGCCTCGGCGAAGTTCTCGCAGAAAGACAGGCCGGCATCACCGAAGAAATCGTTGCTATGCAGACCAAGCTCGACCTCGCAGGCATTCCCGCTGACCAGATCGCAAACGTCATTATCGCTTACGAACCCGTTTGGGCAATCGGTACCGGTCTCACCGCTACTCCCGAACAGGCAGAAGAAGTCTGCGCCCTCATCCGCGCAACCGTTGCAAAGCTCTACGGCGATGCAGTTGCGGAAGCAATGACCATCCAGTACGGCGGCTCCATGAACGACGGCAACGCTGCCGAACTCCTCTCCAAGGTCAACGTAGACGGCGGCCTCATCGGCGGTGCGTCCCTCGTTCCCGAAAAGTTCGCAAAGATCGTAGACGCTGCTCAGGCGTAAATTTTATAAAATATAGTTTCTCGGGGAAAACTTTTTTTCGAAAAAGTTTTCCCCGAACCCCTTTCAAAAAACTTCAATCTGTTGTATAATAGGGTATATTTCAGATTGGAGGTTTTTTTATGAGATTCAGAAACATCCTCGCCGCTTGTCTGGGGGCTGTGCTGCTGTCTTCCTGCGGCGTGACGGAGTCGGAACTGCCTTCACTGGAAGTCCGAGGAATGCAGATCGTGTCCATGCTGGAAGAAATCGCGGAAAGCGAAGAGTACCTGAGTATCTACAGTGCCGATCCGGAACTTCTGAACATCATTGCCACCTTCGCGGAAGGCGATCATTCCGATCCGAAAATAATCTACCGGCTCACCCTCTCGGAAGAAAACGTGAAATCCCTGTGCGGAACCGATGTTCTTACCTCGCTTTCCCCCAAACTTCAGGATTTTCTCGAAGGTCGGGTGCAGGCGTCGATTATCAATATCGCCAATGCGCGCGGCGGCTCCACGGCTCTTGCGGCAACCAGTATCTGCACCGTCGGCAGAACCTTCGTGAGCGATGAAATCTCCTCCGACACGATCTATCTGTATACGTTTGAGGATGCCGTTCCCGTCGCCGTATCGTTCACTGTCGGGGAAAGCAGCACTGTCACCGCAACCGGAACCTTCCTTATCGCCGAAGAACTGAACACGGATTCCCCCGAATCCATCCGGGAATTTTTCAGCGAACTCGACCTCACGGTCGAAGTCGTTTCCGTCGATTAATTCCCACCAAAGCCATCTTGCAAATGAGCTTGTCACCGTTTCCGGATGGCAGGCTTTTTTTCGTTTTCCTGCAAGCTCTCACATATCCGTCCCCACACCAATCTCCCATCAAATTCAATATTTTTGACCTCCGGTCAAAAATATTCCTTTTCTCTTCTCTCTTCTCTTTTCACTCTTCACTATCTATCCACGAGGTATCCCCCATGAAAAACACTCCCTTCAACTACGATGACCTCGCCCTGCTCACCGTTGAGCTTCCCGACTCCATCAAAAATCTTCGCTACAGCGGCCGCTTCGACCACGTTCTCTGTGAAATCGACCGCCTTCTTTCCGACAATACCCACCCGAATTTCGAACCCATCATGGTCAGGCGGCTGGAGCTTGAACGCTTCCTCGCCGTCGGGCTTGCCCACGATTATCAGGTTCCCTTTGAGGATATGGTCGAAAATTTCCGCGAAAAGTACCCGAACTTCACCGAAAAGAACTTAGTCGATCTCGTCAATTCCGGTCACGCGGACTTCATGGTCAAGACCGACGGCATCTATTTTGAAAATGCCGCCTATTCGAACCTCCGCGAATGCTGCGGAAACTATCTCGCCAAACTCGAAAATCCCGATTTCGTGTCCTCACCCAATCCGAACGGCGAACAGCATGAAGCCATGGCATATATGCGCGAACACGGCCGCAGTTCGTGGCGGTACAGAATCCGCGAATGGATTGAACCCGACGAACAGCATGAACGTCCCGGCGAAACCGTCCGGATATGGCTCCCGTTCCCTGCAATCACGCCCGAACAGAGCGGCATCCGTCTGATCGAATCGTCCCATCCGGTCTATATCACCGACGGTCCGATCCGCACGGCGTACGCGGAATTTGAATATCACGCAGGCGACCGTCTGGAAATCACGCTGGAATTCACGAACACGGCGGTGTATCACGATCTCCATGAAGAAGATGTAACCGGCGAAATCCCGGCGGAGGTTCTTCCCTATCTCGCGGAAGTCGAGCCGCATATCGTGTTCACGCCGTATCTGAAAAAACTGGCGGCGTACCTGACGGAAGGAACAGACAATCCCCTCGTCAAAGCGCGCCGCATCTACGACTATGTGACCTCGCACGTCAAGTATTCCTACACCCGCGAATACCGTCTGTTCGACAACATTCCGATGTACGCGGCGGTCAACGGACGAGGTGACTGCGGCGTACAGGCACTTCTTTTCATCACGCTCTGCCGGATCGCGGGAGTTCCCGCACGCTGGCAGTCCGGCAACGCGGTACATCCGCCGAGAAACGGCAATTCCGGCCGCGTCGGCAGCCACGACTGGGCACTGTTCTACATCGCGCCCTACGGCTGGCTGTACTGTGACCCATCCTACGGCGGCGGAGCAAAACGGCGCGGCGATACGGAAGCGTGGAACTGGTACTTCGGCAACCTCGATCCGCACCGGTACGTCTGCTGCACGGAATTCCAGCGTCAGCTCGATCCGGCGAAGACGTTCATGCGCCTCGACCCCTACGACAACCAGTCCGGCGAAATCGAATACTCCGACGAATGCCTCAGCTATTCGGATGTCAACTGCTCGAAGAAACTGCTCGAAGCGGAACAGCTTCCGTAACCCCGTCATTTCATACCCCCACAAAGGAGGAAACTATAATGGCAAACTACCTCGTCAAAGGCCGCAGCATCACCCTCTCCGGCAATCCGTCCATGTGCACCTACACCGTGGAAATCGCCGGACAGACGTGGTCCATGACCGAACGCCCGTATGTCCGGTTCACGGACGGAACCGTCGTTCCCTTCCCGGCTCCGGAAACCGAAGGCCCCTGCAGAACCGGCACCACCGAAGGCATCGCCGCCGTCTACACGGACTTCGGCAGCCACAGAATCACCGTCCGCACCAAGGCGGAAATCGAAACGATCACCGACGACGTATACTTCACCCTTCTCGTGGAAGGGGATGACAAGTGCGAAATCGACCGCGTCAGCTTCCCCGCGCCGTTCGATTTCGGCACCGCGTACGGCGACAAGCCCGACAATACTACCGCCAACCTTCCGGAATCCTACACCGTTCTCTCCCGTATGCAGGGAACGCTCGTTCCGGCAGGCACGCAGATCCGGATCTCCGGCGGTCAGATCATGGAACGCGACGGCTATATGCCGATCTACGGTCAGGTGCGCGGCAATACCGGCTATCTGGCGATCTACGACACCCCGTTTGACGTTCGTTACGAACTGCGCTACGAAAACGGCGGCGAAAAGGTCGCACCGCTGTGGATCACGTCTCTCGGCCACATGGCATATCCCCGCCGGATGCTGTACCGCTTCATGGAAAACTGCGATTACAACGATTTCGCGCAGTCCTACCGTGCCTACGTCAAACAGCGCGGCCGCCTGATTACCCTCCGTGAAAAAATCGCCCGCAACCCGAACGTGGAAAAGCTCCTCGGATGTCCGGTCATTCACGAAGGCATCGCCACCCACATTTCCCCCGACTCGGACTACTACAAACCGGACGATCCGGCACACAACGACTATTTCACCTCGTTCCACACCCGCGCGGAACAGATCAAGGCTCTCGCATCCCGCGGCGTGAAAAAGGCGTACACGCACTTCGACGGCTGGGGCAATCACGGCTACGACAACCTGCATCCCGATCCGTTCCCGCCGCATGAAGCAGCCGGCGGCGTGGAAGGTATGCGCGAACTGGCAGAAGCAACGACCGGTTCCGGATTTATCTTCGGCATCCACGACCAGTACCGCGATTATTATTACGACGGCCCGACCTTCTCGATGGACAACGCCATCATGTACGCGGACGGAACGCATCCGTTCTGCTCGGTCTGGTACGGCGGCAAGCACTCGTTCCTCTGCTCGTCCGTAGCGCGCGACTATGTCCGCCGCAATTATGCGACCTTCGAGGAACTCGGCATCGGCGTGGAAGCGTCCTATCTCGACGTATTCTCCGTCGTCCAGCTCGACGAATGCTTCAACCCGGCGCATCCCGCGACCCGCGAACAGTGCGCGCAGTACCGCCGCGAATGTCTCGACGTTCTGACCGACCGCGGAATCATCCCGAGTTCGGAAGAAGTCCTCGACTGCATCCTGCCGTCCCAGGTACTCTGCCACCACGCACCGTTCTTCACGTCGAACCTCGGTTCCAGTGAAGCAAAGCCGGTGGGCATCCCGATCCCGCTCCTGAACCTCGTTTATCATGACTGTGTGGTCATTCCGTGGATCGGCCGCAAGAACAGCCGCGGCGGATGGGGCATTCCGGGCAATGACAGCGCGTACGCACACGCATGGCTCAACGGCGGCCCGCAGTATCTGTCGATCAACGCGGACGAAGAAGCGATTGCGGAAGTCACGGCAACCTGTGCAAACGCGGAAAAACTCGCGCTCCAGCCGATGCTGAAGCATGAATTTGTGACAGCAGACCGCCGCACCCAGCGGACAACATTCGCGGACGGCACCACCATCACGGTCAACTTTGATACGAATGAAGTAACGGTCAACGGATAAAGTCTATATTAAAACAAACTCGTAGGGAGCGGCGCCCCCGTCGCTCCGTCTATATCATATAAGCCATACATTATTTTGTAAAATATCTGCACTACAGTTTTTCTACAAAATCCGGTTTGGCTTATATCGTTCGACGGAGCGACGGGGGCGCCGCTCCCTACAGGGAATTCTACCCTATTCTTTTTTTATAAAATCCGCTTAACCCAGTTCCGGAACGTCCACGAATTCGATGACGTTTCTGTCGCTGGAGTCCATTTCGAATACAATAATTTCGTTGTCGCCGGATTTGAGCATCGGTGCGGGGCAGTACAGGGTCTTCTGCGGGCCTGCGTCGTTGTAGTAGCGGCCGAGGTTGAAGCCGTTGACGGTCACAAAGCCGTGGTGGAAGCCGTCGAGCTTGATGAAGGTATCGCAGGGTTCGCCTTCGATGGTGAGCGTACCGCGCAGGAAGGAGGACGCATCCACGCCGCCGTCACACGCTTCGTACTTCACGCCGGAGAGATCCTTCATTTCCATGGGGTACATATCCCAGCCGTAGTGGTTGCGCTGACCGAAGCGGATGCCGGTCATACCCTTCTTGTCGCGCATTTCGGGTCCGTAGTTGATGCGTCCCATGTTTTCGACAAGGATATCGACCTTGACTTCTTCGCCGGTCTTGACGGACAGACGGATGTCGTCCGCGTGGCGGGAACGTTCGATCCAACCCTTCTTTTCGCCGTTCACGAAAACGATCGCGCGGTCGTGAACGCAGTCATAACGGAGCGGCAGACCGCCGTTTTCACCCATCGGTCCCTTGACGGTGGTGGAGTACAGCGTGAAGCCGTAGCCCTGACCGATTTCTTCCATGAACTTCGGAGCGGCGGTATGTACGGGAGCGGAAATGGAGTCCACGGTATCGAGGACAAACGCCTTTTCGGTGAGCGTTACCTTGCCGTACGCCTTCTTTTCGGAATTCTTGGTGGTGATTTCGGGAACGCTGCCGAAGAATTCTTCGTTGATCTTACGGACAGCGTAATACGCGGGTGTCATATCGCCGGCTTCGCTGAGGAGCGCGTTGTAGTCGTAGCTGGTGATGGTGGGTTCATACTTGCCGCCGTGGTTTGCACCGTTCATGAAGCCGAAGTTGGTACCGCCGTGGAACATATAGAAGTTGAGGGACGCGCCCGCGTTCAGCATATCGCGGAACAGGCCGGCGAGTTCTTCGGCTTCGCGGACGTGGTGTTCTTCGTACCAGTGATCGAACCAGCCGCACCAGTATTCGCCGCACATGGAAGGCTGATTATCGCGGAACTTCTTCAGTTCGGCGAAATTTTCCTTCGGATGGGAACCGAAGTTGGCAACGCAGAGGTATCCGGGCAGGGTACCGCCGGAGAGCATCCAGTCGCAGGCACCGTCGGAGGTGAACAGCGTGCAGTCGACGCCGCATTCGCGGTAGATATCGACAACGGCGTTGAGGTATTCCTTATCGTCACCATAGGAGCCGTATTCGTTTTCGATCTGCACCATGACGATATTGCCGCCGTGGGTTGCAAGACGGCCGGTACCGAGATGTTCAAACAGCGCATGATAGTAGCGGCGAACCTTTTCAAGGAAGCGTTCGTCGTTGCAGCGGATGGCGATGTTTTCGTAGCTGAGAAGCCATGCGGGCAGTCCGCCGAACTCCCACTCGCTGCAGATATACGGACCCGGACGAAGAATGACGTTCAGCCCCAGTTTTGCAGCCTCGTCCACATACGCCGCGAGGTCGAGCATTCCGGTAAAGTCAAACTCGCCTTCCTTGGGTTCATGCAGGTTCCAGCAGGTATACGTTTCCACGGTATTGAAGCCGCACTCCTTCAGCTTCGTGAGCCGATCCGTCCAATACTCGCGCGGAATCCGGAAGTAATGCATCGCGCCGGACACGATGGTATATTCCTTCCCGTCCATCAGAAACGCTTTGTCGTTATAAGTAATAATTCCCATGTTCTTTTCCTTTCGTGGGATGTTTTGTCGGTATTAGTTTATCATAGTTGGCGGGGAAAATCAAGAGAGTGCGGGTTTCTTTTTCTTGGGGGAACCTTTTTGAGGAAAAGGTTCCCCCAAACCCCTTCCAAAACCTTTTTCATCTGCTATCAAATATAGGATGTGCAGATTTTTTGTTTGGAGGGGGATTTTCATGGGTCTGTGCGTAGCCATTTGGTTGATCCCATCCGCTGACATGATGTTGGTTTGAAATTCTACGAAAATTATAACGGGGAAGTCAGGCTCCGCCAAGACCCTGACTTCCGTTGCCGGAAGGGATACGTTAATGAAGTGCGTCACGTCAAAATTCAGCTACATACCGTCATCCCCCGCACTCCTTGGCTGACGCCGTTCGTGCTTTTCAAAGAAGACTGTATGTCAGCCGACCAAACGAACGCAAAGCGCGGACGGCGGGCGAGCCAAGACGCGCGGAAACCCAATAAACCGTAGCTGAATTCAATCGTGGCGTACTATATCATGCAGTCGCAACATGGCGTGGGAAGTCAGGGTCTTGGCGGAGCCTGACTTCCCCAAAACGATTTTCGTAGAGATTCAAACCAACCCCATGTCAACAGGTCTAACAAATTTCAGCCGAACTCCACGGTATATTTCAAAAAGCCCCCTCCCCATCATATCAGCCAAACAAACCGGCAACAACCGATTAAAAAGGTTTTGGAAGGGGTTTGGGGAAACCTTTTCCTCAAAAAGGTTTCCCCAAGAATCCACCTCACCCCCATGATGTAAATTTTTCATGTACCCGTAGATATCTTCCCGCAAATATGGTATAATAAGAAGTAAACTAAAATGGAAAAAGTATGCCGATGGAAAAGCAAGGGAGGTGCGGAAATGCGAATGTTCTCCGTAATGAGGAAACGGGACGACCTGCCGGAGATGACGATCCCGCTGGTGGTTCTCATGACGGCGGGTACCCTTGTGCTGGCGTCGGCCGCCGGACGGCTTGCCTCCGAGGATCTGCCCGGTGCGGCGGCAGCACTGCCGTTTGTCGCGGTAGCCACCTGCCTGTATGCGCTCATCATCCTGCTCTGGCGGAAGGCCGCTTCCCTGTGTGCAACGCCGCTGACCTTCGCCGCCATGATCCTGTCCGGTTCGTCGCTGTTCGCCGCCGTGACGATCACACTGTCTACCCTGCTCATGTCGTATGTGTTCGCGGTGTCCCTGATTTCCCGGGAACCGAAATTCAAACGAATCGGGTCGCTGACGGCAGCCGCAGCGGTATGCCTCGCCCTGACAGCCGTGGCGTTTGCCGGGTTCCGCGCGGAATCGTATGAAGCGTTTGTCACTCTCTGCATGGACGGACTGTCCGCCCTGCTCGGAAATGCCTACGGAATGCCCGCCACGGAATCCTATGTCCGCGAAGCCGCGCGCGGGATCCTCGTGCTTACCCCCGCCCTTACCGTCGTTCTCGCAACCGCGTTCGCGTGGTTTACCGAACTCCTCGCAAAAAGTATGTTCCGCCTCCTCGCCTGTACCGACCTGTTTATCGGCATCACCCACCGCATCACCCTCCCCGTACCGTTCGCCGTCATCTATGCGTCCGCGTTCCTGCTCACCATGATGACTGCACCCGAACAGGCACCGCTCCTCTATACCCTCCTCAACAGCGTCATGATTGCCATGATGCTCCCCTGTACGGCGGTCGGAATCTCCATCACCCTCCGCAAAATCCGTGCACGGATGTACTACGCCAGCCGGAAACGTGCCCTCACCGCCCTGCTGATGGTCATGGCGTTCGCTGCTCTCGGCATCGTCAATGCCGCCATGATCCTCTCCGTCGCCGGCGCGTATTTCGTGATCGCCGATTTTCTCAAAAAACGCAGAAAACAGCGCGATCGTGCCAACCGCGAATGGCAGTAAAATGGCCCCAACCGAAAATGACAACTCAATTTTAAATATAAAAAAACTCAAGGATCTATTATGGCTAAGAATTCCAAACAGAAGAACGACCTGCGTGCGATCCGCAAGGAAACCGCACTGGTGTTCGCCATCAGCGGCATGGTCTGCGTCCTCCTGTTCGCCGCCGGTGTGCTTCTCCTGCAAGAAGTCACCGCGCCGAAGGTTCTCCTGCTCGCCGCTATCTGCCTCGTTCTCCACGGAAGCGTTTCCGTATTCTCCTATTACTTCTTTGAAAAACGAAGCAAGGCCGGTACCCTCGACGAAGCTCTCGCCCCCGTCATGGGACGCATCATGTTCGATGCCGTCGTCAAGATGTCAACTCCCGTCTTCCTCTGCGACTCCTCCGAACGGATCATCTGGTACAACAATACCACCGAGGAACTCCATTCCGACCGGAACAAGCTCTACGGCGAGTCCGTTTCCGAGCTGTTCGGCGTTACGCTCGCCGAAATCCGCTCCAACCGCAGCGATGAAGGCGCACGTCTGACCTGCGACGGCCGCTCGTTCCGCGCAAAATTCAACCACATAAAAACCGATAACGACGATTATTCTCTCGTCATGACCACCGAAACCACCGAACTCGATGCACTCACCGAAAAAATGGCAGGCGACGAACTGATCGTTGCATACATCATCATCGACAACCTCGGCGAAATGCTCCAGTACGACAGCGAAATCTACCGCCCCGCTTCCTCGCAGATCGACGAAGTCCTCCGCGACTGGGCGGACGAGTACGGCGGCATCCTCAAGGAATACGAGCGCGATAAGTATATTTTCATCACCGAAGCCCGCGTTCTCGATGAGCTGATCGTCCAGAAATTCGATATTCTCGACCGTGTCCGCGCCGTCCGTGTGGGGGATACCAACCTTCCCCTCACCATTTCGATGGGCGTATCCAATATCCACGGCTCCTACGAGGAAAAAGAACGTACCGCGCACGCCGCCCTCGATATGGCTCTCCAGCGAGGCGGGGACCAGGCGGCGGTCAAGGGCGATACCGGCATCGACTTCTACGGCGGCATCACCAAGACCGTCCAGAAGCGTACCAACGTCCGCTCCCGCGTGATTTCCAACGAACTCATGTCCGCCATGAAAAAGGCGTCCAATGTCCTCATCATGGGTCATAAATTCGCCGACTTTGATGCCTTCGGTGCCTGCGTCGGTCTGGCACAGATCGCTCTCTACTGCGGCGCGCCGGTCAATATCGTCATCAATATGGCCGACCGCAACCTCATCGACTGCCGGAATCTGCTCGAATCCGCCAGCGAATACCGCAGCATCTTCGTCGATACCGCCGACGCGCTGGATCTTCTCGAAACGGGAACCCTCGTCGTCGTCGCGGATGTGAATAACCTGAAAATCGCGGAGCTTCCGGAGCTTGCCTACCGGACGGAACTCCTTGCCGTCATCGACCACCACCGCAAGACCGCGGAATTCGATCGCGCGCCGGATGTGGAATACATCGAACCGTCCGCATCCGCAACGTGCGAAATCGTCGCGGAAATGCTCGAGCAGGTTCTCCCGAACGACGAACTGAGTGCCGCCGAAGCTACGCTCATGCTCGCCGGGATCACGCTCGATACCAAGCATTTCGCCAAAGACACCGGTACGCGTACCTTCTCGGCGGCAATGTACCTGCGTGACCGCGGGGCTGACCCGACCGTGGTACAGAGCCTGTTCCGCGAAAGCTACAGCGATTATATGCGCGAGGCACGTTTCCGCTCCAACGTGGAAATTTACCGTGAAAAAGTCGCCATCACCGTGGTCGAGGATGACGAATCCTCGGCTGCCGACCGCATCATCGCGTCGAAGGCCGCAGACAACCTGCTGATGGTCAACGGAATCCGGGCTTCCTTCGCCGTTGTGCGGATCGGCGATACCCTGCATCTCTCCGCACGTTCTTCGGGAGCGATCAACGTCCAGCTGATCGTGGAAGAACTCGGCGGCGGCGGTCACTTTGCGGCTGCCGGCGCACAGATCAAAGACAAATCCTCGGCGGAAATGCTCACCGCATTGAAAGCCGCGATTGACAAGCATCTCAAATAACGGGATGCCGTAAACAAACAAATCAACCAATTTTGGAGGTATCACCACAATGAAAGTCGTACTGTTACAGGATGTCAAAGGACAGGGCAAAAAGGACCAGATCGTCGAAGTATCCGACGGATATGCACGCAACTTCCTCTTCCCGAAGAAGCTCGCCGCCATCGCCGACGCGAAGGTCATGAACGATATCAAGAACAAGGAAGCCGCACGCGAATACAAGATCGAGCAGGAAAAGAAAGCCGCACGCGAAACCGCCGAAAAGCTCCAGTCGATCGTCGTCAAGCTGAAGATCCAGCAGGGCGCGGACGGCAAGTTCTACGGCTCCGTCACCACCAAGGACATCGGCGAAGCCCTCGCCGCACAGCATAAGATCGAAATCGACCGCCGCAAAATCGTCCTCGACTCCCCGATCAAAGCCTACGGTACATACTCCGTCGACGTCAAGCTCTACCCCGAAATCTCCGGCAAGATCAACGTCGTCGTCGCAGCGAACTGAATAAATGAAGTCCTCGGGGAAAACTTTTTCGAGAAAAAGTTTTCCCCGAACCCCTTTCAAAAAGCTTCCATCTGAAAAAGACAGACAAAGCAAGTGCAAATTTGAAGAACACTCCACGGCTGTTTCTACTGAACGTACGATTTGGACAGATTTGCACCCAAACCTCGTTTCTTCCTAAAAGTCTGAATGCGGGCAAACCGCTGTCTGTCCGAGCCCTTAAGGGCGAGTCCCCCGAACGCCAAGCCGGGAATTCACAAAGGGGCGGCGACTGAGCCCCTTTGTGCGCCGTCCCGCGTAGGGACATAAAATTGAAAAATGACCGGAACGGTCATTTTTCTTCCTAATCAATTCAAACGAACAGTTTGAACCCACCTGAGGTATTCCATGAACAACGATATCCTCTCCGAACGGCGAATGCCGTTTTCCCTCGAAGCCGAGCAGTCACTCCTCGGCTCCATCCTCATCAACCCCAATTGCCTCGACGACATCGCTCCTCTCCTGTCCGCCGAGGACTTCTGTATGCCCGAGCACAGCGAAATCTATTCCGCAATGCAGTCGATGTACCTCAAAAGCAAAAACATCGACGTTGTCACCCTTATCGAAGAGCTCGTCCAGAGCGGAACCTATGACGAGGCCGGCGGCCGTGAGTACCTCAAACTCATCGCCGAAGCTGTCCCCGCCGCCGTCAATGCACGGGACTACGCACGAATTGTCCGCGATAAGGCCATCCTCCGCCAGCTCATCGGCGCGAGCGAAGACATCTCCGAAGCCGCCTACGCCGGTGATGACGAAGCCGAAAACCTCGTCGAATACGCGGAATCCAAAATCTTCCGCATTGCCGAAGGACGCGAAAACAAGAATTTCGTCCATATCCGCGACGCGCTTCTTCAGGTGTACGAACGCCTGACCAAACTCGCTGAAAATCCCGACGAACTCCGCGGTACCCCGACCGGTTACGATGACCTTGACAACGTCATCGTCGGTATGGGCAACAGTGACCTTGTCCTCATCGGTGCACGTCCCGGGATGGGGAAAACCAGTTTTGCGATGAACATCGCCGTTGCCGCCGCGCTCAAGACTCAGAAAGCCGTCTGCGTCTTCTCTCTCGAAATGTCCGCCGAACAGCTTGCCAACCGTATGCTGTCCAGCGAAGCGCAGATCGACAGCTATAAAATGCGCTCCGGCAAACTCGAAAACGAGGACTGGAAAGCCATTGCCTACGCTTCCAGCAAGCTGTCGGAAGCCGAAATTTACATCGACGATACTCCCGGCGTGACTGTCACCGCGATGAAGTCCAAGCTCCGCCGCGTGAAAGACCTCGGTCTGGTCGTCATCGACTACCTACAGCTCATGCAGGGCGACCGGCACAGCGACAACCGCGTTCAGGAAGTCGCGGATATCTCCCGCGGTCTGAAACTTCTTGCGAAGGAACTGAACGTTCCCGTCATCTGCTGCGCTCAGCTTTCCCGTGGCCCCGAAAACCGTCCCGACAAACGCCCGATGCTGTCCGACCTCCGTGACTCCGGTGCGATCGAACAGGACGCGGACATCGTTTTGTTCCTGTACCGCGACGAGTATTATAAAGAAGAAACCGTCGAACAGAGCGTCGCCGAAGTCATCGTGGCGAAAAACCGTCAC
Organism: Oscillospiraceae bacterium; assembly: GCA_015065295.1. Classification (GTDB taxonomy): domain Bacteria; phylum Bacillota; class Clostridia; order Oscillospirales; family CAG-272; genus UMGS1696. The sequence continues at coordinate 31,328 of SVQN01000003.1, read as the reverse complement.
GGTTCCCTCGAAAAAGTCAAGCTCGGCTGGATCGGACGATATACAAAATTCACCACACTGGCGAAGGACGCCATGGTGGAATAATCTTGATTGCTATGAAACAGGATCAATTTCTCCCGAACATCCGATTTCTCCCGAAAATCAACTCCCCCGCCGATCTGAAAGCTGTCCCCGACCGCGATATTCCTGCACTCGCGGACGAGATCCGGCAGGAAATCATCGGAACGCTGTCCGAAAACGGCGGGCACCTTGCGTCCAATCTCGGCATGGTCGAGGCAACGCTGGCTCTGCACCGGACATTTTCCTGTACGGCGGAAGAACGCACCGACACCATCGTTTTCGACGTAGGACACCAGTGCTACACGCACAAGCTCCTGACCGGACGTTACGACCGGTTCCGCACCATCCGTCAGAATAACGGGTTATCCGGCTTTACCAACCGTTCGGAAAGTCCGTATGATGCCATGACCTGCGGACACAGCGGTTCGTCGATCTCTGCCGCCATGGGCATTGCCGAGGCAAACCGCCTGAACTACGGCGTTGGAAAGGACGCTCCGTGGACGGTTGCCGTTGTCGGAGACGGTTCGTTCACCAACGGGATGATTTATGAAGCACTCAACTCCCTCGCGGGACATCCGCTGAACCTCATCATTCTGCTGAACGACAACGAGATGTCCATCTCCAGAAATGTCGGCGGATTGTCGAAATATCTCGCCTACATCCGCACCAGCGAAAGCTATTTCACCTTCAAGCTCATCCTCAAACGGCTATTTTCTGCCCTTCCCCTCGTCGGAAACGGCTTTGTCCGCGCCGCACGCGCTGTCCGCGATTTTCTCAAGCGTGTCACCAACTCCGAAACGTTCTTCGAAAACCTCGGACTGGAGTACATCGGCCCGGCGGACGGCAACGATTACCGGCGGATGCTGCACGTTCTTGAGGAAGCAAAATCCAAGCCGGGACCGGTCATCGTCCATATAAAGACGAAAAAGGGCATGGGTTATCCGCCCGCCATGGAGCATCCCGAACGCTTCCACAGTGCCGCGCCGTTCGACCTTGCAACCGGACAGCCGAAAAAATCCTCCTCCGGCACGACGTTCACGTCCGTTTTCTCGGAAAACCTCTGCTCCCTCGCCGGACAGGACAGCCGTATCTGCGCCATCACCGCCGCCATGACGGAGGGGTGCGGACTTGCGGAATTCTCACGCCGTTTTCCCGACCGCTTCTTTGATGTCGGAATTGCCGAAGAACACGCCGCCGCACTCGCCGGAGGTCTGGCGATCGCCGGGATGACGCCCGTTCTCGTCCTGTATTCCACGTTCGCACAGCGCGTATTCGACCAGCTCTGGCACGATATCCGTCTCCAGAACGTCCATACCGTGCTCGTCCTGAGCCACTGCGGACTCGTTCCCGGCGACGGTGTGACCCATCAGGGGCTGTACGACGTGTCTCTGTTCCGCTCGATTCCGGAGATCACCGTATATTCCCCCGCCGCTGCCGACGACCTCCGCCGGGATTTCGACCGCGCGCTTTCGGGAGACGGTCTGTGCGTCATCCGCTATCCGAAGGATACCGTGCAGGAATGGGGAAATGTCCGCTTCACGGAGGAAAACGGCATTTACAAACGTGCCTCCTTCGGCGCATCTCCCAAAATTCTCGTCGTGACCTACGGCCGCATTTCCCATGATGTCGCCGCCGTTCTCGCAGACGAAAACATCCCCGCCGAACTGGTCGTCCTCGACCGTATTCTTCCCCTTCCGGCGGATGAACTGAAAAAAATAGCGGATTCCGTGCCCTGTACGGCTGCCGTTGTTGTCGAGGAAGGCGTGACTTCCGGCGGCATCGGCGAAGCGGCCGCGGCAATTCTTCCCGTAAAAACGCACATTTTCGCCGTGGACAACCCGCTGATCCCGCACGGATCGCTGGATCACATCAAAAAAATCGCCGGACTCGACCGCGAATCCCTCGCCGCACGTTTCCGCGCGATTCTGTAAATTTCTGCAAAATCCCCGCCGCTCTATTGACGGCGTACACTAATTTATAGTATAATATAGGGTAAAGCAATAGAATCCGAAACATCAAACACAAGCAGATTTTATTCTTATATCAGCCTAAAAAGGTTTTGAAAGGAGCGCGAGGGAAACTGAGTTCGTGGAACGAATCTCAGTTTCCCTCGCATATACCCCAAAAAATGAAAAAGTTACTCCTCGGAAACGAAGCCGTTGCGCGCGGTCTTTACGAAGCCGGCGTACGTTTCGTTTCAAGCTATCCCGGAACGCCCAGCACTGAAATCACCGAATTCGCGGCAGAATACGACGAAATCTACGCAGAATGGGCTCCGAATGAAAAAGTTGCGGCGGAAGCTGCTCTCGGCGCATCCATCGGCGGCGGACGTTCCTTCTGTGCAATGAAGCACGTCGGTCTGAACGTTGCCGCTGACCCGCTGTTTGTCATGGCGCAGACCGGTGTATCCGGCGGTCTCGTAATCGGCGTTGCCGACGACCCGGGTATGCACTCGTCCCAGAACGAACAGGACAGCCGTCACTACGCGATCGCGGCAAAACTGCCGATGGTGGAACCCGCATCCTCTGCGGAATGCAAGGAATACACCAAGATCGCTTACGACCTCTCCGAACAGTTTGACACCGCTGTTCTCCTCCGCCTGACGACCCGTGTGAGCCACAGCCGTTCCCCGGTGGAACTCTGCGACCGCACCGAATACGAAGTCAAGCCCTACGAAAAGAACCCCGCAAAGCACGTTATGATGCCCGCAAACGCGAAGAAGCGTCACGTTGTTGTGGAAGAACACCTCGCGGCTCTCGCGGAATATGCGGAAACCTGCCCGCTGAACACCGTGGAAGCGAACGAAGGCACCACCGTCGGCATCATCACCGCCGGCAACTGCTGGAACTACGCGAAGGAAACCTTCGGTAAGAATGCGTCCTACCTCAAGCTCGGTCTGCTGAATCCCCTTCCGAAGCAGCTCCTCCTCGACTTTGCGGCAAACTACGAAACCGTTATCGTCATCGAAGAACTTGATCCGGTGATCGAAAATCACTGCCGTGCGCTCGGTCTGAACGTGATCGGCAAGAAGGAAGGCCTCCCGCTCTGCGGCGAATATTCCGAAGAACTGCTGAAGGAAAAGCTGCTCGGCATCGAACCGGACTACTGTGAAATCGGCGATCCGATCCCGATGCGTCCGCCGGTACTCTGCCCCGGTTGTCCTCACCGCGGCGTATTCTACACGCTGTCCAAGCTGAAGCTGCGCGTTTCCGGCGACATCGGCTGCTACACCCTCGGAGCCGTTGCTCCGCTGAACGCCATTGATACCGTATACTGCATGGGTGCGTCCATCTCGTCCCTCCACGGCACCGTCAAGGTACGCGGCGAAGAAGACAAGTACGTTTCCGTCATCGGCGACTCCACCTTCATGCACAGCGGTCTGACGGGTCTCGTAAACGTCGTATACAACGGCGGCAACACGACCACGCTCATCCTCGACAACAGCATCACGGGCATGACCGGTCACCAGGAAAACCCGCTGACCGGCAAGACCCTGAAGGGCGAACCGACCCCGAATCTCTGTCTGGAAGACATCTGCGCGTCCCTCGGCGTATCCCGCGACCACATCCGCGCGGTTGACCCGAACGACCTCCCGGCTCTCGAAGCCATCCTCAAGGAAGAAACCGCCGCAAAGTGCGCTTCTGTCATCATCTGCCGCCGTCCGTGCGCGCTCCTGAAGTCCGTGAAGCGTCAGCCCGCGCTCGTCGTTGACGAATCGAAGTGCGTCGGCTGCAAGGCGTGCATGAAGATCGGCTGCCCCTGCATCTCCGTCACCGACAAGAAGGCAAAGATCGACGCCTCCATGTGCGTAGGCTGCGGCCTCTGCAAGCAGATGTGCAAGTTCGGCGCGCTGTAATGGGGATTTATTGGGGAAACCTTTTTGCAAAAAGGTTTCCCCAAACCCCTTCCAAAAAACTTCAAACAATTAGGATGACAAAGTAAGTGCAAATTTGAAGGAACATAATTTTGTCAGCTTCATCGCCGGTTTGGTATCCTAAATCTGCACCCAACCTTGTCAATCCATATAGGTTAAAAGTTTTTGAAGAGGGGTTCGGGGAGGGACTTTTTTCAAAAAGTCCCTCCCCGAGAAAAAACATTGAAAGGAAGAACTACTATGAATATAATGATTGTTGGCGTTGGCGGACAGGGATCGCTGCTGGCGTCGAAAATTCTGGGGAAGGCTGCGATGGACAGCGGCTGCGACGTAAAGGTTTCGGAAGTTCACGGGATGTCGCAGAGAGGCGGTTCCGTTGTGACCTACGTTCGTTTCGGGGAAGAAGTGTATTCTCCCGTAATCGGCAAGGGCGACGCGGACGTGATCCTGAGCTTTGAGCTTCTGGAAGCGGCACGCTGGCTCCCGAACCTCAAGAACGGCGGCACGATCGTGACCTCCACGCAGCAGATCAACCCGATGCCCGTCATCACGGGCGCGGCGGCATATCCGGCGGAAATCGTCGAAGACATCAAGGCTCTCGGCGTGGATATCCGCGCGGTTGACGCTCCCGCGATCGCACGCGAAGTCGGCAACGAACGCGCGTCCAACGTTGCGCTCATCGGTCTCGCGGCAAACGTCCTCGGCTTCGACCATGAAGTCCTCCGCAATGCGGTTGCTGCCTGCGTTCCCGCAAAGGCACTCGACATCAACATGGCCGCCTTCGACAAGGGGTACGAATTGAGTAAGTAATTGGGGCAATTGGGGAGAAACTTTTTGAAAAAAGTTTCTCCCCAAACCCCTTTTCAAAAACTTTTACACGATATGGATTGATAAGGTTTGGTGCGGAACTGGGAATATCAAACCGATTGTACAGCCTATATTTCTCCATATAGTCTAAAATTTTTTGAAAGGGGTTCGGGGAAAACGTTTTTCTATAAAAGGTTTCCCCGAGAAACTTTATTTCATCATGGTAGAATTACTTGATTTACAGAAAAAATTTATTCTCGCGCACCTCGGTGAGGGCGACACCGCCGTCGATTTTACGATGGGCAATGGCTACGACACCGTTTTTCTCTCCAAAACCGTCGGCCCGACCGGTCGCGTGATCGCGTTTGACATCCAGGAAAAGGCTCTTGTTTCGACTGAGCAGAATCTCCGCAAGAACGGCTGTCCGGACAACTGGCGGCTGATCTGTGCGTCGCACGACCGCGCGAACGAGTTCGTGACCGGTGGCGAGAAAATCAAGGCGGGGATGTTCAATCTCGGCTATCTGCCGGGAGCGGGCAACAAGCAGCTCACGACCAAGCGTTCGACGACCCTTCCGGCGGTGCAGAGAGCGATGGAAATGCTCGGTGAAAACGCGGTTCTTCTCGTTGCGGTTTATCCCGGACATCCGGAAGGCGCGGCGGAAGGCCGGGAACTGACGGAATATTTCTCCACGATCTCGCGCTTCAAGTACAGCATTTCGCAGTTCCGGATGCTCAACTCCCCCGAAAGCCCGTTTTTCATGATTATCGAAACCAAGTGACAAAGCGAGGACGGCTATGAACAACAATCCCAACCGGGGTCAGCGGCCGAACAATCGCGGCGGCAGACCTCCGCAGCGTCGCGGAAACGCCGGCGTCCCCCGTCCGAAGAATAACCGGCCGCCGCAAAATCCGGTCGGAAACGGATACGGCGTACCTCCGCGCCCGTATCCGCGTCAGGACGGAGTTTATCCGGAATCGGAAGCGACCCGACGCCGCCGTGAGCTGGAACGCCGTCAGGCAGAGGCGCGCCGTCAGGCGATGCGGGATCACGAACGGCGTGAAAAGCAGCGGAAGAAAGCGGAACGCGAACGCCAATTCAAGAGGAATCTGGCAATTTTAGGCGGCCGCCTTCTGGTATTCTTCATCATTCTGGTCATTCTCTGTCTCCTGTTCGGGCTGGTATTCCTGATCTTTTTCAACCATGCGCCGGACAAGCCGGACACGACAGGCACGATCACCTACACCTACGGCGGCAGCGAAATCCGGAAAGCACCGATCGAAGAAGCCATTGCGGACGGCGTTGTCTACGTCTGCTTCAACGACGTAGCGGACTATCTGGGCATGATGGAAAGCGGTTCGGCGGAAGCGATGAAATTCATCCTCCCGATGGCCGAAAGTCTCCCCCCCACCGCTGCCGGCACGGGCCGCGAAGAAATGATCGTCTTCCCGATCGGCGGACAGATCATCGAAATCAACGGTCAGACCGCCCAGCTCGAGATCCCGAACATTCTCCGCGGCACGGAAGTTTGGGTTTCCTCGACTTTCCTGACCGACTACATGAACAACCTTTCCTGCCAATACGACGAGCGCAAATCCAAAGTCCTCATCTCCCGCATGATCGACGAGTCTGCCTCCAACGAAGAGGAAGGCACGATTGTCTATCTCCCCGTTTCTTTCAAGCTCAAAAGTTCCGCCGCTCTGGAGCCGCTTCCGGAGGATGTTATTCCGGGGGAATGATGTTGAGTGCGGGTTTCTTTTTCTTGGGGGAACCTTTTTGAGGAAAAGGTTCCCCCAAACCCCTTCCCAAACCTTTTTCATCTGCTACAGTGATTTCAACTGTGCAGATTTTTTCTTTTCTGGGGGATTTTCTTGGGTCTGTGCGTAGCCATTTTGTGCATCCCATCCACTGACATTTCGTTGGTTTGAAATTCTATGAAAATCGTTCTGGGGAAGTCAGGCTCCGCAGGAGATTGCTTCGCAACTCCAACCCTGACTTCCCACGCCGTATGGAGATACATCGATGAAGTGCGTCACGTCAAAATTCAGCTACATATCGTCATCCCCCGCACTCCTTGGCTGACGCCGTTCGTGCTTTTCGAAGAAAACTGTATGTCAGCCGCTCTCACTGACGAAAAGCGCGGACGGCGGGCGAGCCAAGCCGCGCGGAAAACCAATAAAATGTAGCTGAATTCAATCGTGGCGTATTAAATCGCGCAGTCGCTGCATGGCGAGGGAAGTCAGGGTCTTGGCGGAGCCTGACTTCCCCATAACGATTTTCGTAGAAATTCAAACCAGCCCCATGTCAACAGGTCTAACAAATTTCAGCTGTACTCCACGGAGTTTTTTCCTTTTTCCCCTCCCCATCATATAAACCAAACAAACCGGCAACAACCGCCTAAAAAGGTTTTGGAAGGGGTTTGGGGGAACCTTTTCCTCAAAAAGGTTCCCCCAAGAAAAACAAAAAGAAAAAACCAAGGGGAACCAGAAACGGTTCCCCTTGGAGGAAGGAGTGCAGGAGATCAGTCCGCAGTAAGACCGGAACGTTCGATACCCTGAACGATGTATCTCTGACCGAAGAGGTAGAGAATGATCAGCGGAGCCATAATCAGGATACCGCAAGTGTTGTTGATTGCGGAGGTGTAGAGAGCCTGACCGGCGTAGTTGGTATCGAGGGATTTCGGAACCTTGATGATGTCGGGGAGGAGCTTCGCACCGGCGGTCGTGTAGAAGAGCTCGGTGTAGAAGTTGTCCGTCCACTGCCAGCAGAACGAGAACATGAATACGGTAATCATCATCGTTACGGAAAGCGGGATGATGATGCCGAAGAAGGTGCGGAATACGCCGGAACCATCGAGGTATGCGGATTCTTCCAGTTCGTCCGGAATACCACGGTAGAACTGACGAAGGAGGAAGATGTACAGACCGTTCTTGTACGCCAGACCGGTGAAGGAGAGGATGTACAGCGGCCAGTTGGAGTTGATGAAGTTGATCGACGTTACGCCGCCTGTAACGTTCAGTGCGTCAATCGCACCGCCGCCGAGGAGGTTGACGATACCGAGGATATCGAAGTAACGGAACTTCATGAACAGAGAGAGCTGAAGGGTTGCGTGGGGAACGATCATCGTGAAGATTACGCAGAGGAAGAACAGGCTGTTACCCTTGAACTTGAACTTTGCGAAACCGTAACCGATGAAGGAACAGATGAAGGTCTGGATGATGCCGCACGCCAGAGACAGGATGAACGTGTTCAGGAGTGCTTCCAGATAGCTGTTGTCTTCAATGATCGCCTTGTAGGTTTCGAGGGTCGGGTGCTTCGGGATAAGTCTTACGGTTACGTCAACGAAGTCTTCCGGAGCCATGAAGGAAGAGGAGATCTTCGAGAAGAACGGGAAAAGGATAACGTAAGAGACACCGAGCATGAGCAGGAAGCGGAACAGATACCATACAACTCTCTTCAGGGTGTACAGGTTGATGAGCTTCGCCTTCAGTCTTTCCAGAAGCGGAGTACGGTCGAATTCAACCCGGATGGTGTTCTTGGTTTCCTTCTTGACAGTAGGAGCAGTTTGCGCTTTATTCATGAATCAGTACCTCCTTTCTTAGTCTTTTCTCTGGTAGAATACGAAGGAGCTGAGGATACCGGCAACAGCTGCGATGATGACGATGACAACAAGGAAGTACATCCAGGACATCGCGGAGCTGAGAACGTTACCGTCCGCCTGTTCGTATACGGTTGCAATATAGGCCATAACCTGGTTGTCGTTCGAGGTGAACGCGTCGATGATCGTGTAAATGGTGTTTACGAGAATCATCGGGCTCATCATCGGAAGGGTTACCTTCCAGAAGCTTTCCCAACCGGACGCACCGTCGATGGAGCAGGATTCGTAAATCGCGGGAGAGATCGACTGGAGACCGGAGAGGAAGATCAGCATCTGTACACCACAACGGTTAACGATGTTGAAGATGTTGTTAACCATGCTGACAACGTATTCAACGATTTCCGTACCGATCATCATGTTGTCGAAGAGACGTTCAACGTCCATGACGGAGATGATTTCGGTAGCGGTGGATTCCTGACCGGAACCGTCGTCGATACCGCCGGATTCTTCCATGTACGAAGACAGGGAGTTCGCTGCGTCGATATCGCTGATAAGACCGGTGGACAGGATAACCGGGATAAAGAAGATTGCACGGAATGCTGCACGGCCTGCGATCTTCTGGTTAAGGATGATCGCAATGAACAGCGAGAAGAGAACGATGGAGGGGATGTCGAGGATGAGCTGCTTCAGACCGGAAACCAGCGTCGTTACATAAGAGGTATCGACGAGGATCGCGTCAGAGTAGTTCTTCCAGCCGACGAAGGTAAGCTCGTAACCACCACCGACAAGAATGTCGATTTCGTTAAAGCTGTACTTGATGGAGTCGAAAATGATCGGAATGTAGATCAGCACAAATCCAAGGATGAACGGGAGGATGAAAATCCATCCCGCTCTAGCCTTTTTCACTTCAAGGGAAGCAGTGCTCTTCTTCTTTTTGCCGGGAGCATCGACTTGAATCTTCTGTTTCTTTCCGCCTTTGCCGGCGTCAATGTTTAAATTCATTTAAGCACTCCCCTTTCTTTAGTCTATGCGTACGAAGCCAAGACCTGCGATTTCGTATTCCTGACCGTCGTACTCAACAATAATATCGTAAGAGTTGTAGTTAAGGATGAAGTTTACGCCGCCTTCATATTCAACACGTACAACGGAACCGATGACGGTCTTATACTTATCGGGAACGATGTATTCTTCCTCTTCTTCAACAACTTCTTCTTCGGTTTCGTCAGCTTCTTCTTCAACAGGAGCAGCTGCGGGTTCTTCTACAACTTCACCAGCCTGTGCTGCGAGACGGGCTTCGAGACGAGCCTTACGTTCTTCGTCGAGACGAGCTTCTTCTTCGGCTGCTGCGAGAGCTGCTGCTTCTGCTTCTTCAGCAAGACGGTCTGCTTCGAGTTCGTCTGCGTCCGGAATACGTTCAGCATCGAGGAATTCGTGGTCAACGATGTAGGAGGTCTGGAGATCCTTGATCGCGTTGTTCAGAGTGGTGTAGTATTCAGCAACGTCTTCCTTCCAGATATCGTAAGATACGGAGTAGTACTTGCTGAGGCTGAAGTCTTCCTTCAGTTCGCTGGTGTTCTGATAAGACAGGATGAAGTACATAGCCGCGCCGTTTTCGATCGCCTGAAGGATCGCCTGGTTTACGTCACCTTCCATGTTGGTAGCGGAACCGGTGAATACCTTGGAGCCGTGGTATACCATACCGAGGAACGGAACGGATTCACTTGCCTTCACATACTTGGAGGAGGTAAGCGAAGCGTTGAGGATAACGTCTGCGTACTTTACTGCGTATGCGTTACCGCCTTCGATCATAACGCTTTCGTAGTCTGCGTCGAGCTTTTCAAGAAGTTCGATGGTGAACTGCTTGTTGTCTTCGCGGTGGTACGGTTCGTCTTCATCAAAGTCGGAGTTCAGGTCGGTACCGAGAGTGGTAACTGCAATTGCGTCGTTGCCGTATTCAAGGTAGTTGGGACCGAACTTATTGTAGAGATATTCGTAGAATACCGGGGAGATTGCGATCGCAAAGGAGCGGTCGAAGCTCTGGGTAGCTGCGTCGTATGCACGTCTGGTGGTGAAACGGTCGTCGATGGTACGAACTGCGTGCTTCTTGAGGCTTACACCGTCAAACATTTCCTGATTGCGGATGTATGCGAAGTCGAAGTCCGGATATACGTTGAAGCCGTTATCCGCTGCGTACTTGGCGAGGTCGGTAAATCCTTCACCGCCGCCGACAACCTTGGTCCATTCGAGACGGTACGGAACGGTACCTTCAAGACCGCCGTTTGCATAACCGGTGAGCTTGAAGTTGATGTTGCCGACACCGAGTTCGGTGAGTTCGGCATGCATCGTCTTGATGTCTTCAAAGGTGGTAAGGGGAGTATCCACTTCGATCGGGAAGGAGAGGAGACGTTCGGTGGTTTCAATGGAACCGAAGGTTTCAATGAAGAGCGGGATGTCTTCCTTGGTGTTCTCGAGCTTGGTGAGTTCGCCCTTTTCGATCAGATAGTCACGGTAAGCGGTAGCCATACCGGTCCATTCTGCTTCGTAGTAATTCTTGAGACCGTTTTCTTCTGCGAGGGTTTCATCCTTGAGGAAGATATACTGGATGCGGTAGCTGTCGGTATACTTTCTCTTGGAAGTTACCGTCCATGTAGCGTTGCCGCTGACGGAGATGGAGTCTGCGAGGTTGTATTCGTCGGACGGACGAGGAGTGAACTTTGCGTATACAGTGTTGTACGGATGGAGAGTACCACCGCATTCTGCCATGAAGGATGCGAGGGAGTCACCTTCGGTAACAACTGCGAGGAAGCCGTTGGAGTAGAAGATGCCTTCTGCGGGAGTGGTTTCGGTCGCCTTGACGAGTTCCTTATCGAAGTTGGTAACAACGCCGAAGTAAGGCATTCTCATGGTTTCCGCGTGTGCGCCGCTGATTTCATGGTAAGCATAGTCGGCACCGTACATCTGACCTGCGATGTTAACGGGCTTGCCTACGAAGTCTTCAAAGCGGATGAGCGCACCGGAACCGTCCGGGATAACCGAGTAACCGGTAAATTCGTTGGAGCCTGCACCGAAGTACGGAAGCATAGCAACTTCCTGGAACTGGTATGCAGATTCGTCGAAGGAAAGACCGTTTGCAGGGAGTCTTACCTGAAGACCGGTATCGCTGAGGGTGTATTCGAGAGCCATACGGAATCTCGGCGGAGCAGCGTCGTCACCGGTGTAACGGGTGAGGTCGTGGTCATAGTCGAGTTCTTCGTATGTATATTCGGGACAGTAGGACTTGATAATACCTTCAAGTTCACGAAGTTCGCGGGCCTTGATTTCCGGGTCACAGACGTAAACCGCCATTTCAAGGGTGATCGGGAACTTTGCCTGCATTTCCGCAACACCACGTTCGGTGAGGTTCGGGTCGTTTGCGTCCTTGGGGGTATAGAAGGAGTTGAGCTTGTTGTACTGCCATTCGTCTTCGATGTTCGCAAGGATGAGCTCTTCGAAACGAGCCATCTGGATCATACGGGGAACAAGGCGGATGGTCTGTTCTTCACCGAGAACGTATTCCACACGGATACCGTTCTTGATGTTCTTCTTGACGATCTGACCGCGGAGAGCAGCTTCGGTGTAGCTGTTCATGGTCTTCTGAACGTCGTTTTCAAGGAAAGTAATTACGAGCTGGGAGAGGAGCTTTTCCTTAACTGCGTCGGAGATTGCCTGATAACCGGAAGCAATATCCCACGGGTTGGAGAAGTGTACCTGACCGGTAGCGAGGTCCACAACGGCGATTTCACCGGTGAACTCTTCGTACCAAAGCTGGTAACCGTTCTGCTCCTTGACCATAATCATGTCAGCGAGCTTCGCTTCGGGGGAGGTGTAAGCGTCTGCAAGATAATTGATGATCGGTTCACCGTCTTCATTTACCTTATCAGCCCACGCAGCATCAACACCAACAGCGAGCGTACCGATGAGCATAACCAGAGTCAAGAACGCCGATATAAGTCTTTTACTATTCATATCTTATTTCTCCTATATCTCTGTTTACAACCGGTATGAGATTTCTTCGAAAATATTGGTGACGAAGCTTACGATTTTTGCCATAAGGCTGGAGAAGAGGATACCAAGGAACATGATGAATGCCATACCAACGATGGTAGCCACACATGTAAGAAGGTTCTTACCAACCGAGTAGTCGTGCGTTACCTGCATCGCAAATACGAGGAGGAGACCCAGCCATACATATGCGAAGGAGGAAAGCATCGTGATGAGGCCGCCTTCATTCGCGGTGAGGAAGTTGGAGGCGATCGTAACAGGGAGTACGAGAAGCGGAAGAGGAGTGAGACAGTAGCAGCAAGCTGTAAAGATATCACTCATACTGCCTTCGCCTTCAAACAGGGTCGTGAGACACCAGTTTGCAACAACCCAGAGGAGAAGCGGAGCGAGAACGGCACCGACTGCACCCATGATGTTCATCGCGGTGGACGGACGCGGGTTGAAGATGTAACCCTGACCAATGCTGTTGTAGAAGTATACAACGATTGTAATAAGGAGGATAACGAATGCACTTCTTACGGAACCGCGCTTTTCATGCTTGAGGTCCCAGAAGCCATCGAACGGATGGAAGATAACGTGGAACGCGTAGAGGAGTTCTTCCTTGAGGCTCTTGCGGCCAACCTTGAGAGCGGTTCTCTTGTTTACCTTGCCGGCAAAACCGAAGAACTTCGCAATCAGGATGCATACAACAACGATAACGATCGGGATGATCCAGAAGAACTTGTTCGCCCACTGCTTACGGACTTCCTTATACGCTTCGGAATAGTTTTCCGTTTCGTATGCAGACTTGTAATAGTCCATAGCTTCTTCGTATTCACCCTGACGGTAGAGAGCCTTACCGATCTGGATGTACGCTGCGTCGAAGTTGTTGTTTCTCTTGAGGATTTCGGTCCAGTCGTCGATGGTTGCATCGTACTGACGGTTGTTGTCGTGTTCGAGAGCGGTCAGAAGGAGATCGCCGTATTCGGTACGACGGAAAGTGATGATGTTGTCGTTGGTCTTGTCAAGGAGAAGAATGGTAGAACCCTGATAAGCAACTGCTTCGATGGAGTCGATGTTACCGGTCTGGGTGCCCTTGTCACCGAAGGTGAAGAGGAGGTTACCATTGTCGTCGTAGGTAAATACCTTGGAACGCTTTTCGTCGATGATGGACCAGGTGCCTTCCGGACCAACTGCTGCGTCGATGATCTTGGACGCACCGGTGATGGAGGCGGTGGAAACGTTGGTGATACGGACTTCACCGGACGGCGGATAGAAGCCGTTACGCTTCATAACGTCGGAACCGGAAGCATTGAGCTTCTTGACCGGAGCGTAGTCGGATGCCTTGGACTTGGAGTTGATAGCACCCTGCTGGTCGCTTTCGGCGATGGAGGACGTAGTAACGTAGATGAAGTTGTCCTTATCGATGGTGATGTTGTTAAATTCGGTAGAAACGTATTCTTCGGACTGCGCGCGCTGTTCTTCGGTCTGGATGTTTCTCCAGAGGATTTCGAGAGCAGAGATCGCAACCTTCTGAGCACCGATGAAACCGAAGAAGTCACCGGCATCGTTAAGAACGATGATACCCTGATAGGTGGTGGAGGAAACGACGAAGATACGGCCGTAGTCGTCAACCGCGCAGGCTACCGGCTTGTAGATGGAGCCTTCTTCAAAGAGGTTGGATTCGGGCTTGCCGATGATCTTGATGTAGTTGCCTTCCGTGTCGAACATTACGATACGGTTGTTGTCGGTATCGCAGACGTAGATGTTTTCTTCATTTACGAAAACGCCCGAGGGATTCAGGAAAACGTCCGGAACACCGTGTTCGTTTGTAAAGGAATTGATTTCAAATAAGAACTTGTAGTAACGGTCGAGAACCTTAACGCTTGCGGATGCAGCGTCAACGATGTAAACTCTCTCATCGGGACCTACAAACAGGTCACGGGGGTCATCGATGGTACCGGTGAGACCCATGTAGCTTGCGTCAACGACGGTATCCGGCACATACGCTGCGGGAGAGGTAAGAACCTGACCCTGAGCGGAGTAGGTGTAGGTAGCATACGGGGTAGCAGCGGAAACGATGGAGGGGAGCATCATTACGACAGCGACAGCGATAAGGAGAATCTTAAAATATTTTTTCATGTTTTCCTCCTTAGTCCTTCATGCCGCTCGAACCCATGGTTTCGATGATGTTCGACTGCGATACAACGAATACGAGGATCGGGACGATCATCATGACAACGGTAGCAGCTGCGGACGCACCGGAACGGGCGATACCGCCTGCGGTGATCTGGCTGATTGCGTAGTTCAGGGTCTTGAGCTGTTCGGAATAGATGAACGTAGAAGCACCGGCATTCCAAAGTCCCTGGAAGGAGTACACGATCAGGGTAAGCCAACCGGGCTTAACCATCGGCATCGCGATCGACCAGAAGGTACGAAGTTCGCTCGCACCGTCGAGACGTGCGGATTCAAGAACTTCGGTGGTAACGTTGGATTCCATGAACTGCTTCATGAGGTAGAGACCGAGGGTAGAACACCATGCGGGAACGATGATTGCAAGGTAAGTGTCAATCCAGCCGAGCATGGAAAGGGTGATGAAGTTAACGATACCGGTAACGGTAGCGGTAAACATCAGGGACTTCTGAATGAGCCAGAAGAACTGCTTTGCACCCGGGAAGTCGATCTTCGCAAGAGCGTACGCACAGATGGAAGCGAGACAGAGGTTACCGAAGGTACCGCCGACGGAAATGAGGACGGTATTGAAGATGTAACGGGAGAACGGAACCCAGGAGTCGCTCATCAGGTTGAACAGGTCTTTGAAGTTATCGAAGGTCGGGTGGATAACGTAGAAACGAGGCGGGAAGTAGAAGAGTTCGTTCATCGGCTTGAGAGCCTGAATTACGGTGTAATACATGGGAAGGAACATGAACAGACCGAATATGGTGAGCACAATCGTAATGCCCACGTCACCGCCGACGGATCGGTTCAGGACGACCTCATGTTTTCTTGTTCTTAATTTCTTTGCCATATTATTCACCCAACTTAGAAATCAGTTTCGAGATGAGTACGTTACATCCGATCATGATAAGGAAGAGAATGAAGGAAATCGCGGAAGCATAACCAACTTCCCAGCGGTTGTTCTGATATTCTTCCAGATGGTGAGTCAGAGTGTATGCAACGTAGTCAACGGACGGGTTGCCGGCGAGGGCAGTTACGATACCACCGAAACCGAAGGAACCGGTGATGGAAAGGATCGCACCGAACATCAGCTGCGGCTTCATGGAAGGAAGGGTGATATACCAGAGTTCCTGCCATCTGTTCTTTACGCCGTCGATCGCACCGGCTTCGAAGAGGGACTTGTTGATACCCTGAAGACCTGCGATGAAGGAAAGGAACGAAGTACCGAGGGAGGTCCAAAGCGCAACCATGATGATAAGGGGCATAACGTAATCGGCATTCTGGAACCAGAGGATCGGAGTGTCGATGATACCCATATCAAGAAGGATACCGTTTACCCAACCGTATGCGTCACCGGAGAAGAGAGTACCCCAGATAAGGTATACGTTACCGGCGATGGACGGAGCGTAGAAGATAAGGGTTACGATTGCACGGACTCTCGGAGGAAGCTCGTTGATGAACCATGCTACGATGTAGGAAATGAGGTAGGAAGCCGGACCGGTTACTGCTGCGAAGATGAAGGTATTCTTCAGAGCGGTAATGAAGAGGTCGTCGTCCAGGAACAGCGTGATGTAGTTATCCATGAAGATGAACTTCGGCCATTCAAGCATATTGAACGACGTAAAGCTCAGCACGAGAGACAGAGCAACGGGGATGATCGTGAAGATGAAGAACAGGATCATGAACGGCGCGATCATGAAATATGCCGTCTTATTTCTCTTCACAAGGAACCATGTCCACTCCGCCTTTGTCATCTCTTTGCGAGTCTTGGCTTGCTTTTCAGTATTTTTAGACATGTGCTCTCTCCTTTGTTAGATTTTCTTAATAGATGAATCCGGAAATCAATCGATGTACGATTCAAGAGCGTTTGCGGCATCGGTGAGGTAGCCTGCGATTTCAGCCATAACTGCATCGGAGGTATTCAGACCGGAAGCGGCACTCCGGATTTCTTCGATGTTTTCGCTTGCGATTGCTGCGGTAACTGCTGCAACGGGAGCAGAAGACTTGGCAGCATCGTCAAGTTCATCGATTGCGGCAGCAGCCTGACCGAGACGCTTGGAGGCGAGGGTCTCACCGATTTCAAGAGTTTCGAGTTCAAATTCGATTCTCTTTCTCGTGATTTCCTTATTGATCGTGTTGATGTAGGAAAGGAGCGATTCAACCGGGTCTGCGTTGTTGTTGTATGCATCGAGGAATGCGAAGTTGGTGTAACGAGCAAGGATGTAGGAGCCCGGGTAAGCAACGACGGCTTCGGTGTGATCCATCTGCTTCATGAGCTGACCATACTCGTGAGAGGTCCACGGAAGTTCTTCGAGAGCTGCCATGTTTGCGGTTGCGTTCTTCGCAGCCGGACCAAGGAGTGCAACGAGTTCGTTGGAGTAGTCAACCTGGAACTTGGAGTCGGTGTACCAGTCCATGAACTTCCATGCAGCTGCAACGTCTTCGGTACCTGCCATCATAACGAGAGCGGTAACGGAGGACATGGAGGTGTTGTCAACAGTACCATCGTCCTTGAGGAAGCCCGGGATCGGACCGAAGTCCCAAAGACCCGCGATTTCGGTTGCGAAGATGATGATGTTGTTGTAGGAAGTGTAAGGCTGGATGCAGATCGGCATTTCACCGGTTCTGAAACGGTTTGCGAAGTCGTAGGTTACGGGGAGAGAATACTGAGTGAACATGTTACACATGGTTTCGAAGGATTCGAGGGAGAGGTTGGAGTCGAGGTTGATTCTCATACCATCGTCTGCCCAGAGTTCTTCGCCCATCTGGTACATATACATCTGGTAGTCCTGAGACATACCGATTTCCATGTTGTTGAACTGGAGAACCGGGATCATTGCAAGGAGGTCATCCCAGGTTTCCGGGATTTCCATACCGAGTTCGGCAATGATGTCGGTACGGTAGAACATCATGTTCCAGGTCTGCGTGTCGGGAAGCGCGTAGGTCTTGCCGTACAGCGTGATCGGAATCATAGCAGCTTCGGTGAAGCGGGAGGTTACATCGTCGAAGGTGGAGAGTGCTTCGCGCATCTTCGCGTTGTAAGCCTTGGTTTCTTCGTCGTCGCCTTCCTGATCGGCGTAAGCTTCGGGGTTCAGCGCAAGAACTGCGGAACGGATCGCGTACTGGATCGGGTCAGCACCGGTACCGGGAAGTGCAACTTCCGGACCAACGCCTGCGAGAACGGACGGGAGAAGAGTACCGCCGGCAACGAGCTTAAGGTTTGCGTTGATGCCGGTCGTGGGCATGAAGTCGTTGTCCATGAGGTTACGGATGATCTGAGCCTGGTCACGACCACCGGTATACCATACTTCGATGGAGCTTGCATTTGCGTCTACTTCGCCGGAACCGCCGAGGGAGTTATAGTCGGTGAAGAAGGATGCGATGAAGCTCTTGATTTCAAACCACAGTGCGCTGAAGAAGTTGGCGTTTGCCTTCGGCTTTTCAGCGGAAGCGGGCTGGACGTTGATATAGTCGATTTCGATCGGCTGCTTCTTAACGTCGTTGATCCATTCACCGAGCGTACCAACCTGAGACTTGAGTTCGGTCAGGTTCGGAGCGATTTCGTCTTCATCGGTACCCATCTTGAGAAGGAGACGGGAGATGGTATCAAGCGTTGCGGAGCTCTGGGACTTGATGTTTGCCATACCTTCGACATAACCAATAACTTCTTCGAGAGCGAGGTGCTGGAGAACGAGGTCTTCAACAACGTCCGGAAGAACACGGCCGAAACCGTAGTCACGGTAAGAGTCGGGGCTGGAACCGGTGAGCTTGAGGATTTCAAGGTAGTCGTCGTTGACGGAGGTCATGATTTCAGAAACCTGACGTACAACGTCACCCATTTCACCGAGGGTAACTTCAAGTCTTACGGTATGAACGCCGGGTTCAAAGTAGAACTGGAAGGTATCCGCGCCGTTGTTGAGGGCTTCGACCTGCCATTCGGTATCGTAGTTGAACTTGGCGTAGTTTGCTTCTTCAAACGGAATTTCCCCGTCGATGTAGATCTTTCTGGAGGTATACATACCGGGAAGTTCGTTCTGTCTGTAACGGAGTACGATTTCGTAGAGGCCTGCGGAAGCTACTTCAAATTCGTATTCCACCCACTGACCGGGCGTGGTCCACTTTTCACTACCGATCGTGTTGAGCATGATCTTGGATGCATCCTGCGGTTCTGTGATAGGAGATTTACGGTCATAAATCGGATATACAGTATAGTCGGATGTAGCCGAGGGGAGTTCTGCGTGGATGTGGATCGGTTCAGCAGCAGCTTCAGACTTGCCGCTCACATATTCTTCGTAGGAGATGTTGTCTTCGTACGGATAAATACGGATTTCGCTGATTACCACGTCTTCACGGACTGCTTCGAGAGACAGGGTGTTCACGCCCTTTTCGAAGTAGAACTCGAAGGGATTTGCGTAATAGGTGTTGGAGTCGATGAACTCGTAGGTACCCCACTGGTGGTCAACATACGAGGTAGGACGGAGTTCGTTGCCGTTGAAGTCCTTTTCGAAACGGCCGTCAATGTAGTTGTTCCGCCAGGTCTTCTTCATGAGAAGGTATCTTGCTTCGGAACACGGAACCGTACCGTTGATGTAAAGGGTACGTTCGATCGAGGTGGTCTTGTCGGTAACGGAGCAGAAGTCAACTGCTACCGCATACATACCTGCCTTGGGAACGTTGAATTCCCAGGTTACCTTACCTGCGTCGGGGATCTGGAGGGCCTTACCGCTTTTGCCCTGATAGTCGGATACGACCTTAACGTCCGCGTCGGTTTCGTCAGCCTTGTAATCGACAGCAGAAATCTTAACCGTATCGGTTCCTCTCGCCACATCTGCGTATTTTTCTTTATACTCAGCGTAGGAGATGAATTTGAAGGATTCGCTGATTTCCTGAAGTGCCGACTTCTCAGTCTTTTCGGTCGTATCAGCCGCCGATATCAGCGACGGAAACACACCGGAACACATAAGAAGCGACAGACCGAGGCACGTCAGCTTTTTGCATGTGGTTTTTCTCATATAACCTTCCTCCTGCTAATTTTTGAGCCGGACCGACCGCTGACCGACGGCGGCAGGGCTCCACCCGATTCGGGGAATCTTATGTTCTCCCGACCCCAAGCAAACGCAGAATAAGGTTGTTTTTGCCGTAAAAGCCCTCCGTGAAAGCCTTTTACGGCAAAACCCCGATGAAACCGCGCTAACTATAGACGCACAGTCACATTGGATTGCGAAGTGCGTCATCGAGTCAAAAAAACATATATACGGAGACCGCGGAGGTGTTTTCCTCCGCAAAAATCTCCCGGGAAGCGTAAAATATACACGAATCCCGATATTTATATGACATTATAATATCATAAGCGCACAAAAATGTCAAGCACGACGATAGAGCGCGCGGGAATAATTGTCCGTTCAAAAAAGTCAACTTTCCCAACGCTTCCTGTGGAAAAACTTTGGATTTCCCTGTGGAAACCTGCTCCTCCTGTTTTTAACACTTTCTCACGTTCCTATAAGTAAATATAATTTACCATAATAGAATATATTTTATAATATACCCACCATTTGATGTTTATTTTCAGCAATCTCAGTGACATTATTGTGAATAAACTGTGATTAAGTAATTATTATTTACCGTTACATCTGTAATGGGGATAAGAGCTGAGTGAACTCCCTGTGACAAGCAGCTCGCTGTTTTTGTTGAAATATAACAAAAATCAAACTTGTTTTTCTACACATAAGCACAATGCACAAATTTTCAGAAAATTAGGATTTTACACTCCAAAAACGGGAATTTCCCGTAAAATCCACCCAAAACCGATATAAACTACCGTTTTTATAGGCAGAATAGCCCATTGGAAGCCGCTCATCCCCGTGCCAGCATAACACAGTCGCGCAGGGTCTCTGTGATCCGTTCCGCCTCCTCGTCCGTCGTGTAACGGCCGATGGAAATACGGACAGACGACGTCCGGTATTCCTCCGGAACACGCATCGCTGTCAGGACATGGGAGGGCGTATCGTCTCCGGCATGACACGCCGAACCGGTGGACAGCGAAACGCCGCGCAGGTCGCACAGCAGCATCAGGTTTTCCCCGTAGGTTCCTTCAAAGGCGATGTTGAGAATCCC
Organism: Oscillospiraceae bacterium; assembly: GCA_015065295.1. Lineage (GTDB taxonomy): Bacteria > Bacillota > Clostridia > Oscillospirales > CAG-272 > UMGS1696. The sequence continues at coordinate 10,677 of SVQN01000003.1, read as the reverse complement.
GGGCATCGTCCTTCCCTGCCCGATCCGCCGGCTTCCCGGAATCGTCAGCAGCTCGTCCGCCATCCGGTCACGCAGACAGCGGATCCGCCGGTCATCGTCGTCCCGGCGTTCCAGAGCTTCCGCGCAGGCTTCCCCGAACGCGGCAATGAGCGGCACCGGCAGCGTCCCGCTCCGCAGACCATGTTCCTGACCGCCGCCGTAATGAAACGGAGGAATTCGTCCGGCAATCCGTCTGTTCACATAAAGCGCGCCGATCCCCTTGGGAGCATGGAATTTGTGTCCTGACACCGACAGAAGATCACAGTCCAGCGTCCGCACGTCCGGCATAACATGACCGGTACCCTGTACGGCGTCACAGTGGAACAGCGCACCGGCGGCATGAGCAGCGTCGGCAGCTTCCCGTACCGGCTGAATCACGCCGGTTTCGTTGTTTGCATACATCAAAGAGACCATTGCGATCTCCGGCGCACCCCGAAGAATGTGCGCGATCTCCTCTGCGGAAACGCATCCGTCGGAATCCGGTTCCGCGAAATACACGCGGGATGCCATTGCACGCGCGGCGTTCAGCACGGCAGGATGTTCGATGGCGGAGATAAGCACCGGCATCCCTGCGGCACAGCGGAGGGCATGGTTGTCCGCCTCGGTTCCGCCGGAGGTAAAGACGATTTCATCGGGATCGCAGCCGAGAAGGGCGGCGGTCTGTTCCCGTGCGCGGGAAACGACATCGGCGGCATCCCTGCCGAAGGAATGCGCGGACGAGGGATTGCCGAAGACCTCGCGGGAGGTTCGGCAGAGGGTATCGAACACCCGCTCGGAGAGTGGGGTTGTCGCCGCGTAATCGGCGTAGGTTTTCAACAAAACACTTCCTTTTTATTATAATATAGTATTTTACAATAAAATGACGGAAAGTGCAAGGCGGAAAGGAAGAAAAATGACCGTTCCGGTCATTTTTCAATTTTATGTCCCTGCGCGGGACGGCGCATAAAGGGGCTCAATCGCCGCCCCTTTATGAATTCCCGGCTTGGCGTTCGGGGGACTCGCCCTTGAGGGCTCAGACAGACAGCAGTTTGCACCCAGCAAATCGCACGGAAGAACAGAAATATGGTTTATCAAAAAGGTGGAACCTAAATTTTTAGTTATACTTCACGGCTGTTTGTAGTGAACGAACGATTTGGACAAGTTTGCACAGTACCTTGTCTCTTCCTAACAATCTGAATGCGGGCAAACCGCTGTCTGTCTGAGGCCCTAAGGCCGAGTCCCACGAACGAGAGGAGTCCAGAGGAAACCTCCTCTGGTCGGGGAGATTCATAAGAGGGCCGCGACCGGTGGAGTTCACTTCGTGAACTCCGCTTATGCGCCGTCCCGCGCAGGGACATAAAATTTTGAAAAAAGTACCGTTCCGGTACTTTTTTCTTCCTTTCCCATAAAAACTTTATGAAATTCCTCCGCCGCTGTTGACAAAAATACCTCGTTTCATATATAATATAAACAAAACGGCGGTTTCCGCCGAAAAAACGAAATTTCTGTAAAGGCAGGATCAATTATGTATTACATTGGCGTAGACCTTGGCGGAACCAACATCGCCATCGGTATCGTAAACGAAGACTTCGAAATCGTTAAGAAGGGCAGCACCCCCACCAAGCCCGAACGCGGTGCAGACGCGATCGTAGAAGATATGGCGGCACTCTCCCGCAAGCTCATCGCAGAAATGGGCATCACGATGGATGACATCGCATCCGCAGGCGTAGCAACCCCCGGTACCGCGAACAACGAAACCGGCGTTGTTGAATACGCAAACAACATCCCCTTCCTGCAGTACCCCCTCGCAGACAAGCTCTCCGCTCTCCTCGACGGCAAGCCGGTCTACATTGAAAACGACGCAAACGCAGCAGCCAAGGCAGAAGCTATGGCAGGCGTAGCGAAGGGCGCACCCTACTCCGTTATGATTACCCTCGGCACCGGTCTCGGCGGCGGTATCGTTATCAACGGCAAGGTATACTCCGGCTTCAACTTCGCCGGTGCGGAACTCGGCCACATCGTTATCGAAAAGGGCGGCCGTCAGTGCTCCTGCGGCAGAAAGGGCTGCTGGGAAGCTTACTCCTCCGCAACCGGTCTCGTTAACATGACCAAGGACGCGATCCTCGCTGCCCGTGAATCCGGCCGCGAAACCATGATGGAAGAAATGATCGGCGGCGACCTCGACAAGGTTTCCGCACGCACCGCGTTCAATGCCCAGAAGGCCGGCGACGCTCTCGGCGCAGAAGTCGTAGACGAATACATCAGCTACCTCGCTACCGGTATCGTCAACGTCATCAACATCTTCCAGCCCAACGTTCTCTCCATCGGCGGCGGTGTCTGCAACGAAGGCGACAACCTCATGAAGCCCCTTCTCGAAAAAGTATGGTCCGAAACCTACTCCCGCGAAGGCACTCCCCAGACCCAGATCCTCATCGCCAAGCTCGGCAACGACGCCGGCATCATCGGTGCTGCTGTTCTCGGTCAGTAATTCTATCAAATATTGTACGGTTGAAATTCTTGAGGGGAACCTTTTCAGAGGAAAGGTTCCCCTCAAACTCCCCTCCAAACCTCTTTGATCTGTTATAGCCATTTGGTTATTGCAGATTTTTTCTTTTCTGGGGATTTTCTTGGGTATCTGCGCTGACATTTCGTTGATCCCATCCGCTGACATGACGTTGGTTTGAAATTCCACGAAAATCGTTTTGGGGAAGTCAGGCTCCGCCAAGACCCTGACTTCCCACGCCGTATGGAGATACATTGATGAAGTGCGCCACGTTTGAATTCAGCTACATTTTATCATCCCCCGCACTCCTTGGCTGTCGCCGTTCGTGCTTTGTGTCAAACAACTGTATGTCAGCCAACCGAACGATCGCAAAGCGCGGACGGCGGGCGAGCCAAGCCGCGCGGAAAACCAACGAACCGTAGCTGAATTCAAAATTGACGTACTATATCGCGCAGTCGTAAAATGGCGTGGGAAGTCAGGGGGGCGGTCCCTGACTTCCCCAGAACAATTTTCGTAGAATTTCAAACCATCCCCACGTCAACGGGCCGAACACTCTTAAGCCGAACTCCACGGAGTTTTTCTTCTTTCCCCCTCCCCATCATATCAACTATACTAACCGGCTACCGCCGCCTAAAAAGGTTTTGGAAGGGGTTTGGGGAAACCTTTTCCTCAAAAAGGTTTCCCCAAGAAATCCGCCCCCCCCCACCTCAGATCACATACACAGCCCCCTCCGCCTTCGCATCGCGCCCCAGACGGAACCGCTTCTCCACATCCCACGCAGTCTCACCCTCGTCGGGAACGTAGAGACGGAGGAGAACGTCGGTTTTCCGGGAGGAAGCGGCATCCGGTACAGGGGCGATAGAGGAAACGCATTTGATCGTCTCCACGCCGAGAATGGCGGCGGATAGGGCAAGCTCGGCGGTCAGGGTCAGAACGTCGCCGTCGGCGCGCGCCTGAATGTCCGTCACGCGGACACTGTGCTTGCCGAGCAGACAGGCCGGGTCTACCGTCTCCGGGGTCAGTGCTTCACATTCGTAGCGGTAGGGGAGCGTCAGTTCGTCGAGGATCGCTTCGCCGTTGCCGGATTCCACAATCGACAGAACTGCGTTCCCCGTCAGGATCATCCGGTTTTTCGACGTTTCGATCCGGTCTGCCGTCGCACGTCCCCACGCGCAGACGTATGCCATCCCCGGCTTCAGCTTCGCCGTTTCCTGAATCGTCAGACGGCCGTTCACCGCTCCCGCCGGATAGACCGAATCGTACGCCGCCATTTCCGGACTGTCCGTACAGCCAACCAGATACGCGTCCGTCACCACCGACGTCTCCGTGCATTTCAGCACCACGCAGTCGATGTCGTATTCCATCCGCCACGTCAGTACGCCGTCCTCTGCCGCCTCCATTTCCAGCAGAACAACCTCCCCGAACGCCGCCGCGTGACCGGTGACTTCCCGCTTTTCCTCCGATATCGGCAGCGGCACCGGGATTTCTTCCTCCACCGGAATCCGCGACTTCGCCGTTACATAACTGCCTTCCGGCGACAGCAGCAACGCCGTTACATAAGCGTCCCCCTTCACGGTCATCGTCCCGCCGGTTCCGCGCACCTCCGTCAGGCAAAGCTCCCCGTTCGCCGCGATCACCTGCATTCCTTCCCGTTCGCGGATCTCGCCGCCGCATTCCCCCGTCTGCCGGTACTCCGCCATGACCGCCGCCGGATGCACCTCCGTCTTCCGCCGCACCGGACAGTCCCCGTCTGCCTTCATCGTCACATCCACGGGCTTCTGGGACAGGATTTTCATCCGCACTTTCGACGACAGCGTGAGTTTCCGCGGAGCCGTCACCCGGCAGTTCACGTTTTCCGCCGTACACGACAGCACAATATCCTGCGGCGTGAACCGGTCGTCCTCCGCCTTCACCGGAATGTGCCCCGTATAGGATGACGTGTGCGAGGTCATGCAGATCGCCCCGTCCCCGCCGACATACAGGACGTTGTAGGTCACGCCGCCGTCCGTCTCCAGTTCGTCGCCGGACAGATACTTCCCGTCTGCGGACACCGACGCCCGGACGCCGATCACCCGCCGCACCTCCGGTATGTAATCCGGCAGGACTACATCTTCACTCACGTCGCACGTCGCGGCTGTGTCAAATCGCTTTACATAAATCGTCTGGTTCATTTTTTGCCTCCATTGGTTTCGGAATATACGGTTTCACTGCATTGTATGCGGGTGAGGATGGCTGTATGCCGGTTTTTGTATAACAAAAAGATGGGGTGTTCATTTCTAAAATAAAAAATCCATTATTGGTATTACCAAATTACGCAGTTTTAATATCGTTTATAATTAGTGATATGTAAGAACCCGTTTAGTCTCTTCAAATTTTCAGTTTTCCACCTCATCAGTCACCTTCGGTGCCAGCTTCCCCTCAAGGGGAAGCCAAATAAGAGCAAAATTTTGTCGGTTGACGGTAAAAATTGCACTCTCCAAGCCTTCCCCTCGAGGGGAAGGTGGCACGTAGTGCCGGATGAGGTGTCACTTTTAGAGATACTCAACGGGTTTATAAGGAACAAGCGTAAATTTGGAGGAATATCATGGAACCCAAGAAAAACAAAAAACAAGTGAATAAGAAAAGCCTTGAAATGTGCAAATACATAGCGCATGTTTACCGTCAGCGGCGCGAGGAACTGGGCCTGACCAAAGAAGAAGTGGCAAAACGGATCAACAAACCGGTATCGACCGTAACAAAATCAGAAAATTCCTTATGTATTGGACTTACCGAAGTTTTTGATATCGGCAGAAAGGTCTATGGTCTGGATATTCTTACACTTATAGAAGAAGCAGAAACATACGCCCAAACCGTCATAAATCAGCAGGAGCAGGCAGACAAGGAATAAACGATATGATTCAAAAAAGACAACCTCCCGGTTGCCTTTTTGTTTCAGATGCTACAATCCTCCTCACATTCCTCCCAGCTTCCGCTCCATCGCCTCCACCGTCACCCGCGATAAATGATGCTCGATCCGCTCCGCCTCCCCGAACCCGTCCGGATCGCCGCGCAGCCATTCCAGAAACCGCGTCACTACCGCGTGCCGCCGGATCAGATATTCCCCCGTCTCCTGTCCCGCCGTTGTCAGCGTGATAAACCCGTACCGCTTGAAGTCGATGTACCCCCGCAGTGCCATCGCCTGTGCCATCCGTGAGGCCGACGACGGCGAAACGTGCAGCTTCTCCGCCAGCTCACCGATCCGTACGGGGCGCAGTACCTCGGCATCCCCCTCTTCGCCCGACTTCGCCAGACGGCAGATCATCTCCAGATAATCCTCCGCTGCCGGGGTCATGCCGCCGTTTTTCCGGATTTCTCCTGCGTACACACTGTCGGTCAGAAATTCCTTCTCTTCCATTTCGTCACACTCCTTTTCCTGTGGCATACACTTATAGCAGGTAAACTTTGTTGCCCTCACGCAAACGATATGCCGCGTGTGTCTGTAATATTCCACGGGAGAACCTCATGTCCGATTTTCTCAAACTCTGTGATCTCCGTCCCGGCGAATCCGCCGTTGTCCATACTGTTGCCGATCCCGCGCATCCCCTCGCTGACCGCCTCCGCGATCTTGGTCTGACCGCCGGTTCCGCTGTCACCTGTACCATGCAAAGCCCTCTCGGCGATCCGTGCGCCTACCTCATCCGCGGGGCCGTGATCGCGCTGCGCCGACGCGATGCCGGAATTGTCTCCGTACGAACGGGGGTGCGCGGATGACCGTTACCGCCGCCCTCGCCGGAAATCCGAACGTCGGAAAAAGCACCGTGTTCAACGCCCTCACCGGAATGCACCAGCATACCGGCAACTGGGCGGGAAAAACCGTCGGTCTTGCGGAAGGAACCGTCTCCACAGGCGAACATACGATTCAACTGACCGACCTGCCGGGCATCTATTCCCTCGCCAGTCATTCGCCGGAGGAAGAATGCGCCCGCGATTTTCTGACGAAAACGCCGCCCGATACCGTGATCGTCGTGTGCGATGCCTGCTGCCTCGAACGGAGCCTGATCCTCTTTTTTCAGGTCTGCGGGATCGCGGACGACGTGATTCTCTGCGTCAATCTCATCGACGAGGCGGAGAAAAAAGGGATCGCCGTTGAACGCGATACACTCGAATCCCTCACCGGCTGTCCGGTCGTTTTCACAGCGGCACGGCAGAACGTCGGACTGGACGAGGTAAAAAATGCTGTGATCCGCCACCGTCCGAGGAATCGCACGGATGTTTCCGGTACCCCTGCCGAACTGGCGGAGACCGCCGCCCGCGCCTGTGTGACCGTAAAAAATGACCGCGACCCGACCGCACGCGACCGCAGAATCGACCGCATTCTCTGCGGACGGTTCACAGCGGCTCCGGTGATGCTTCTTCTGCTGATGCTCGTCTGCTGGCTGACCCTCTCGGGAAGCGGAATCCTCTCCGATGCCCTCGATGCGGGACTGTCCGTCCTCTCCGCCGTGATCCGGCGCGGACTGATTGTCGTTTTCCCGGAACCGCTCGCGCTTCTGCTGTGCGACGGCGTGATCGCCACGGTGTTCCGCGTCACCGCCGTGATGCTCCCGCCGATGGCTGGTATCAGGAAAAACCGCTATTCCCAGCTTGTTCACTGTTCTGCCCATTTTACAATACTTTTCCCGTTTTATTCATCTTCTTTTTTAGTTCATCGTGATCTTTTTTACTTCCCCCTTCCAAGAAAATCCGGGTGTCTAATAATACCTATATCATAATATATGACAAAATACAATATTTTGTTACTACTAAATCAAAAAAACTCGCCTGAAGGAAAAAAGGACACAAAATTATGTGCCCCTTTCAGTCCATACTAACCCCAAGCCATCCTTCCAGACAGCCAATCCTCCGCGCCGTATGCGGATGAGATACCTTTAGCTGTTCCTCAATCGTCAGTGTTCGTCCATTCGCCATCAGTTCAAAATCATATAAAGCCGATACCAGTTCCTCTCCATAATTCATATAGTAGGCGAAATAATCGGCGCAGGATTCGTTCCACCGGCTTTTTGCCATCAGGATAATTTCACCGCACTCCTGAACGATGTACACTATGATTTCAATTATGAACAACGTCATCCGCAGAGTTGCTCCCAGAATTCCGAATACCGTGGTTCCGAGCCAGCCCACGCAGAAGGAATCCATAACCTTTATCAGCATCCGCAGAACTTTCCGGACGATTACCATGGTTATATTCAGTATGCCGTTTCCTATAAAGGTGAACACAATTGCCCGTGTATCTCCATGAAAGATATGACCGTACTCATGCACAAGGATTCCTTTGATCTGTTCCTCCGTCATACTTTCCATCAAGCCTTTTGTCACTACAATCGTTCGTTCTCCCATTGCAAAGGCATTTGGTATCAGGGAATCGGAAATACATAGTTCTATATCGGTTTGAGGAAACTGCATCCTTGTCGTTATATCGCTATGTACATCATGGAAGATAGGCAGGATTTTTTCCTTTTCGCGGTTTGTGTAAAGAGGTCGGACACCGTTTAACATTTTGAACAGTTTTTCTCCTGCGGGAGTAAATGCAAGCGACAGCAGAATGAGATAGATCGTAAATGTTATTGCAATCGCTTTCAGCATATTAAAGGTAAACAACGAAATTACATAGGCGGTCAGCATAAAGTAAAAGCTGAACCACAAAAAATATATGGAGTTGCCGTCCCAGATACTTTCCTTCATTAAAATCCCTTTCGTACTTTGATTCTTGTATGAGTAAACGTATCCTTTGACATATAGATTGCTTCGCCTGTTTTGAGTTCCTTTATTTCGTCAGGGTGATAGTGATACTTTCTTGTTCTTTTTGCTGACCCGTACCCCGTCGGAGCCGATATATTTTGATTGCTTCCAAGCTGATGTGTGATTTCGATAGCCTGACGTGTACCGAGGATATTCGCCCATTCTTCTGCGGATTTTGCGCTGTTCTGCCGCATGACGATGTAGTTGTTGCAGTTCTCAATCAACTGCTGTTTGAAAGCATCTCCGGCATTGTATTCAAGGTCGGATAAACTCTGTGTTGCGGCGATACAGGTTACGTTGGCACTTCTGGATTTATTGATAAGGTCGATGAGAGTAGGAGAAGCGTAAACATTGATTTCGTCCATGATGTAGAAGATACGCGGTTGTGGATTTGCAAACAGTTTGCTGACCGCCTTTTTTGCGTCAATAAGAATTAATCGTCCCATCAACTGTGATACTTCGGGATAGATAAGGGGATTCAGGATAAAGAGAATGATAGCATTCTCGTTCATGGCGGTATAGATATCAATACCATTTTCATCGAAGATCGTTCCCAGTTCACTTTCAATGATTGTGCTGAATCTTGCCGCCGCATCCTCGGCAATCTTACCGCTTGACTTACAGATATCAAGGTTGGAGAGGTGTTCTTCTTTACTGAGAACATTCCCTTTTACAAGCATTGCACTGAGTTCCGTGAACCGGTCAACTCTCATATAGGAAACGATGTTTGCAAATGACAGGATAGTTCCTGCTTTTTCCATACACTGGATCACCTTCTGGATGTACCGTTCGGTGTTCGCCTTATAGTGGACTTCGCTCCAGTCCGTCATATTGATAATCATATCCTTGCAAATCGTCGGATTCGTATTACGGAATGGGTTGTATCTGCTTGACCATTCCGGCTGATTCATGTCAATGATATATACCCGTTTTGTTCCGGCAAACCGCTGTACGATTTCCTTAATTGAACCGCCGCCGATGTCCCCTTTGCCGTCAATGATAAGCATGGGATAGTTCTGCCGGATTCCGCTTTCGATGTAGTTTGCCAGTAATACCGTTTTGCCGCTTCCGGTTGTACCACAACAGAAAATGTGCCGTGCGCTGTCCTCTGTGGCAACCGGTTTGTTATTGCTGATGCCGATAATGGTTTTTCCGGAAATATTCTGTTCAAGCATAAGAGGTTTTGTCCTGCCTTTCTTTGATTTTGAAGAATGGTTGATTCGGTCAATTTCCTGCATATCCTCCTCAAGCGGCTTGATCTGGCGTACCTTCTCATTCAGTGTATCTGCCGTAAGCAAAGCGGCAATAACAGAAAAGCAGCAGAAGATGAACCAACTGGAACCGGAATAGGTGAATCCTCTCCGAAGTATGTTCCATACTCCTTCGCCGAGACTGCCGGAATGAATGACCGCCAGAATGTTTGAAGCATATTCGGAACACATGGTTATTATCATATCTTCGTTACAGTATGTCACAAACAGAAGCAGGAGAAGAATAACCAATACCGGAATGACCGGAGGTATTCTGTAACGCTTGAAAATATAGATCAAAACTGTAGTAAAGATTGCCACCGGATAGAGAGTAACTGCAAGAACAGCAACAGCAAGAACCAACAGGAAACTATTTTCCCCGTGCCTGTCGGATGTAATCGTCAATCACCTCCATGTCAATGATCTGCATATTCGGGTACATTGTCAGTGCATCCTGAATCATTGTGCGGATTTTGACCTTGCTCTGCGGCACAACCCACTGCTGGTAATTGTAATCCAGATAGTTCTGCCGGACATTGCTCAAAAAGCGTTCTTTGGATTTGGCGTTCAGTTCCACTTCCACACAGCAGGTATTATTCCCGTTATAATGGAAGATAAAATCTACCATGTGTTTACGGGTGGTAAAGCCTTCCCGGTTCCGCAGTTCCTTTTCGGTAATGATATTTTCACGGCTGACATTGTAGGCATACATGATATACAAGGCTGTATCTGTCACGGCGATATCATGATATATCTGGTCTAACCTCGGCTCCGAAACCGGCAGTAAAAGGCTGAACTCCCGCCGCGCTTTTTCCGTGATGCTAAGTAACCCAGCGACACCGTAAATATACCGTTTGCGTATCAGGTAGCCCTCATCAATGAGCAGCTTCAATCGGCGGTCACAGGAACGAACCCCGTCAAAACCGCACAGCATCTGGACTTGCCTTCCAAGAATTCCTCTCCATCTGCTTACTTCCTTCAGTATGAGTATATCTCTTTCCGTTCTAAATGTCAACGAAAAAGTGAGCCACATGCGCATGAATTTTTGAGCCACGTGTGATCACGAAAAAGTGAGCCATGTGCTCACCAATATTTGAGCCACCTAAACGGCAGCATCCTCCAATCCCT
>SVQN01000073.1 GCA_015065295.1 Oscillospiraceae bacterium | reverse complement strand
ACCCGTACCTGTGCCGCAGCCCGAACCGGAACCTGCCCCTGCACCGCAGCCTGAACCGGCACCCGCGCCTGCACCGCAGCCCGAACCGGAACCCGCGCCTGCACCGCAGCCGGAACCGGAACCCGCACCTGCACCGCAGCCTGAACCGGCACCCGCGCCTGCACCGCAGCCCGAACCGGAACCCGCGCCGGAACCGGAACCCGAACCTGCACCGGAGCCTGAGCCGGAACCTGAACCCGAGCCGGAGCCTGAGCCGGAACCCGAACCGGAGCCGGAACCCGAGCCCGAACCGGAGCCTGAGCCGGAACCCGAACCGGAACCCGAAAAAGAAGAGAAACCCAAGAAACCGGCCAACAGCTTTATCAAGCCGTAACGAACAGGGAGTCAGTCTATTATGAAAAAATCAATACCTATGCTGTTCAAGGAAGGGATTCTTACCAACAATCCGGTTTTTGTTCAGCTTCTCGGGATGTGTCCGACTCTGGCGACGACCACATCCGTAAAAAATGCGATCGGGATGGGCGCGGCGGTTATCGTCGTTCTTGCCTTTTCCAATCTGTTTATCTCGCTCCTGCGGAAACTGATTCCCGGCGAAGTACGCATTGCGTCGTATATCGTCATCATTTCGGGATTTGTTACCGCGGTCGAGCTGATTATCAAAGCCTATTTCCCCGAAATCGACGCGGCACTGGGTCTGTTTATCCCGCTGATCGTCGTAAACTGTATTATTCTCGCGCGTGCGGAAGCGTTCGCTTCCAAAAACGGTCCGCTTCCGTCGTTCATTGACGGGATTGCGACGGGCATCGGCTTCACGCTGGCTCTCGTCTGCATTGCGGCGGTGCGCGAACTTCTCGGTACCGGGATGCTGTTCGCGGCAGCCGACGGTTCGGGCGGGATTCCGATTTTCGGCGACTGGTTCAATCCGGCGACGATCTTCCTGCTTCCGTCCGGCGCGTTCCTGACTCTCGGCTTCCTCATCGCCTGTGTTCAGAAGATCCGCAACACGGCGGAAGAACGCGCGCTGACGAAAGCGATCGAAATGGACGCAATCGAAGGCGGCTATCACGCAACCCTGATGAAGGATCCCGTATCCGGCAAGGTAATCCGCCGCAGCTCGTACCGCGAACCGGCACCTGCGGAAGATACGGCGGAAGAAATCCTTGAAGACCCCGAACTCCCTGCTGAAAAAGCGGAAAATGACGAGAAAGGAGCGGAATAAATGAGCAGTATTTTCATGATTATGTTCACGGCAATCCTGACGGAGAACTTCATTTTCTCCCGTTTCTACGGATGCTGTCCGTTCCTCGGCGTATCGGACAAGCCTTCGACCGCGCTCGGCATGGGCATGGCGGTCACGTTTGTCATGACGCTGGCGTCGGCGGCAACGTGGGCGGTGTACAACTTCCTGCTGGTGCCGTTTGGTCTGGAATATCTCAAGACCATCGCATTCATTCTGCTGATTGCGACACTTGTACAGTTTATTGAAATGTTTCTGCGGAAGTTCATTCCGGCACTGTACGGTGCGCTGGGGATTTACCTCCCGCTGATTACGACGAACTGCGCGGTTCTCGGCGCGGCACTCGTCAACATTGAAGAAGGATACAGTTTTGTGGAAAGCGTGGTATTCGGCTTCTCGGCGGCACTCGGCTTCACGCTGGCGATTGTTATTTTCGCGGGCGTACGCGAACGACTGAATTTTGCAAACCCGCCGAAGGCATTCCGCGGATTCCCGATCCTTCTGATTTCCGCGAGCCTTGCGGCGATGGCATTCTCCGGTTTCTCCGGAATGAAATTCTGAGGAGGGACGGAGTATGTTTCAGCAAATTGTAATTCCGGTTCTGATTTTCATCGGACTGGGCGCGGTTATGGGCGCGCTTCTGGCGGTTGCCAGCCGTGTCTTTGCCGTGGAAAAGGACGAACGTGCGGAAGAAATCAACGCGTGTCTGCCCGGCGCGAACTGCGGCGGATGCGGCTATGCGGGCTGTGCCGGACTGGCGGCGGCGATTTCCAAAGGGGAAGCGAAGGTCAACCAGTGTTCGGTCGGCGGCGCGGAAGTTGCGGAAAAGATCGCGGCGATCATGGGCGTGGAAGCGGGCCACACGGTTCGTATGCGCGCACAGGTCATGTGTTCCGGTACGTCCGAATACGCGAAGAAGAAGTATGTATATGAAGGTGTGCGCGACTGTGAAGCGGCGGCAAAGATGGGCGGCGGCGACAAGCTCTGTCCGAACGGCTGCATCGGTCTCGGAAGCTGCGTGAAGGCGTGTCCGTTCGGCGCGATTCATGTGGAACAGGGCGTTGCGGCGGTTGACTATGCGAAGTGCCGCGGCTGCGGTGTCTGTCTCTCGGCGTGCCCGAAGGGGATCATCAACCTGATTCCGTTCGACAGCAAGCACTGGGTCGGCTGTATGTCGCTCGAAGACGGCAAGAACACGCGCAAGGTCTGCGACGTCGGCTGCATCGCTTGCAAGCTGTGCGAAAAGAACTGTCCGGAAGGTGCGATCACGGTCAAGCGTTCCATCGCTTCGATCAACTACAACCTCTGCACCGGCTGCGACAAGTGCGTGGACAAATGCCCGCGCCACATCATCTGGTCCGGCGAAACGCAGGGCGAACTCGGTCTGGTCGTCCGTCGTCTGAAGCCGGAGGATATTGCGAAATAATTTTGTGTCTTGGGGGGACTTTTTGGAAAAAGTCCCCCCAAACCCCTTCAAAAACTTTTCGGCGGGGAAGGGGACAAATACAGTTTGTGCAGGAGTTGCGAAGCAATCTCCACCGGTGCATCAAATATTGTTGGTACAATTTATCAGAAGATCGCTCGCGACCTCGTTACCTCGGCACAGTGGGATGTATAACTTGAATTTTGAAAGAAAATGGTGGGGGTTGGGTGGTTGAGATAAGAAAAGTTGTTGTTATAATGACTAAAAAATAATGTTTTTGTTTGTGCATACATACGAAAAGATGGATGTACAAACGTTTTTAATTTATGCTACTTGAAAATTTCCGTCAAATGCTTTATCATATATACTGAACGGTTTATTTGACCCGATAAATCCGTAAACGAATTTTTATTTACATATTTTGGAGGTATTCCATGAACGCATCTGACATCATCCGCGTTGGTATTATCGGCTGCGGCGGTATCGCTAACGGCAAGCACATGCCTTCCCTCAAGAAGGTTCCCGGCGTACAGATGGTAGCATTCTGTGACATCGTTGTTGAAAGAGCTGAAAAGGCTGCTGCACAGTACGGTGTTCCCGGCGCAAAGGTTTACGAAGACTACAAGAAGCTCCTCGAAGACAAGACCATCGACGTTGTTCACGTTCTTACTCCGAACCGTGCACACTCCTTCATCACTGTTGACGCTCTCGAAGCAGGCAAGCACGTAATGTGCGAAAAGCCGATGGCTATCAACTCCGTTGAAGCTAAGAAGATGCTCGACGCTGCTGAAAGAACCGGTAAGCTCCTCACCATCGGTTACCAGACCAGACAGACCGCTCAGGCTCAGTACCTCAAGGCTGAATCCGAAGCTGGTACCTTCGGCGACATCTACTTCGCACGCGCTTGTGCAGTTCGCCGTCGTGCAGTTCCGACCTGGGGCGTATTCCTGAACGAATACGAACAGGGCGGCGGTCCCCTCATCGACATCGGTACTCATGCTCTCGACGTAACCCTCTGGATCATGAACAACTACAAGCCGAAGTACTGCGTTGGTACTGCTTACAAGGCACACAACAACGACGTAGAACAGGGCAACGACTGGGGCAACTGGGATCCCGCGAAGTTCACTGTTGAAAGCTCCGCATTCGGTTTCATCGTAATGGAAAACGGCGCGACCATCTCCCTCGACGCATCCTGGGCTCTCAACACCCTCGAAGCTCGTGAAGCTTGCTGCATGGTATGCGGTACCAAGGCGGGCGGCGATATGTTCAACGGCACTGCAAAGATCAACGGCATCCGTCAGAACAGACAGTACACCTTCCAGCCCAGCTTCGCATCCGGCGGTGCTGCATTCTACGAAGGCGTTTCCGACAACGACCCCGCAGCTAAGGAAGCATATCAGTGGATTCAGGCAGTTCGCGGCGAAAAGGCTCAGCCCACCGTTCTCCCCGAACAGGCTTACACCGTTACCAGAATTCTCGAAGGTATCTACACCTCCGCGAAGACCGGCGACATCTTCAAGTTCTAATTAATAGGAATTTTCTCGGGGAAAACCTTTTTAAGGAAAAGGTTTTCCCCTTTCCGTAAGAAAGGGAGCCGAACCCCTTTCCAAAACCTTTTTAAACAAAAGAAAAAATCAGGATCACCCAGTCGGAAAGTTTCGCTCAAGCCTTTTCAAAGGCTTGCAGGTTCCAAGGACAGCGTCCTTGGTCGCCGTCCGCAGACGGCGAAATACCTTGGACTTCAGGGGAGTTCCAGTTCCTCTTTTTGCTTCTTTTTCTCCTCGATAAAGGAGAAAAAGAAGAACGTTATTACAGGTTATCATTATTTATTCGAAATAAACGAAAGGATCACCTACCATGAAACTTTGTGTTCTCGCAAACCTCTACGCAAAGAAGCCCCTCGACGAAGCTCTTGCTACCCTCAAGGGTATGGGCGTCGAAGCGGTTGAAATCGGCTGCGGCGGTTATCCGGGCAAGGATCACGCCGATCCGGACGTTCTTCTGAATGACGAAAAGGCATTTGAAGAATGGATCAACACCTTCAAGAAGTACGACATCGAACTGGCTGCTCTCGCATGCCACGTTAACCCCGTTCACCCCGACAAGGAAATCGCTGCTGCTCACGACCGTGACCTCCGCAACGCAATCCTTCTCGCGGAAAAGGCAGGCGTTGAAACCGTCATCACCTTCTCCGGCTGCCCCGGCGACCATGAAGGCGCAAAGTATCCGAACTGGGTTACCTGCCCGTGGCCGGATGACTTCCTCGCAATCCTCGACTACCAGTGGAACGATGTTCTCATCCCCTACTGGAAGGATCTCGCAGCATTCGCAGAAGCTCACAACGTAAAGAAGATCGCTCTCGAACTTCACCCCGGCTTCTGCTGCTACAACACCGAATCTCTTCTCAAGCTCCGTGCGGCAGTCGGCCCCGTGATCGGTGCAAACTTCGACCCGTCCCACCTCGTATGGCAGGGTATGGAACCCGCAGCGGCAATCCGCGCTCTCGGCGACGCGATCTACCACGTTCACGCGAAGGATACCAAGGTTGACGCGATCAACACCGCCCGCACCGGCGTTCTCGACACCAAGCATTACGGCGACGAAATCAACCGTTCCTGGGTATTCCGCGCTCTCGGCTACGGCCACGACGTTTCCTGGTGGAAGGATCTCGTATCCAACCTCCGTCTCGTCGGCTACAACGGTGTTCTTTCTATCGAACACGAAGACAGCCTGATGTCCATCGACGAAGGTCTCCAGAAGGCAATCGCCGTCCTCGACGAAGCCATCATGCGCGATCCCAAGCCCTCCACCATGGCGTGGGCTTAAGTTAAGAAATTGAGTTTTGTGGGGGAAAAACTTTTTGAAAAAAGTTTTTCCCCCACACCCCTTTTTCAAAAACTTTTGATCTGGGAAAGGGGATGGATATGGTTTGGACGGAAGGGAGTGACGACAGAAGTGAAGATACCGATCAGCGATAATCTGATAAAGCATTATCTGAGGAATGTGTATTTTATCAACGGACACAGTTATGCCGGAAAATCGACGATGGTGAAGATGCTTTCCGAGCGGTATGATATGATTTTCTGCGGCGAAAATTATCACGATGTTTTTCCGCGCGAGAAGCTGTCCCGCTGGAAACAGCCGGGATTGTGTTATTTTGACACGATGAGCGGATGGGAAGAATGGCTGAACATGACTCCGGAGGAGCACTGGAACTGGACGGCGCAGGTGTCGCGGGAATGTGTGGAAATTGAAATTCTGGAATTGATCCGTCTCGGCGCGGAAGGGAAGAAAATTATTGTGGATACCAATATTCCGCCGGATGTTCTGCGGGAAATTTCGGATTATCATCATGTGGCCATCCTTCTCTGCGATCCGCCGGATATTACCTCGAAACTCTTTTTTGATCGGGAAGACCCGGACAAAAAATTCATGATGGAACAGATCAAAAAGTGTAAAGACCCCGAAGCAACCCTGAAAAATTTCAATTCGTGGGCACTGTACCATCCGGAAGAGGAGATCGACTGGACGCATACCGGGTTCTTCTCCTATACCCGTTCCGATTTTGAACATGATACCAGAGAAGAGATGCTGGCGGTTCTGGCAGAACATTTTCGACTGACTTGATCGCTTTCCCATGAATCTTCCGTGATTGCGCGGAAGATTTCGTTTTTGTCGAAATATGAAATATGAAAATCCTGTGAAAATTTGATTAACTATTGAAAAACATTTTTGGATGTGGTATAATGTGGACACAGTAATCACAGGAGTTTATAACATTGAAGAAATACATCCGAATGTTTCTGGCACTGGTGCTGATTCTTTGCACCTGTCTGCATATATATGCCGAATACCCCGCCAGCACCAAACACGGCTGCTACAAGCCGGAAGACGGCGAGCTGATCGAAGGGACGCTGTTCGGCACCCCGTCCTATTCCGGCGGGTCGGGCGACTCCTACGACAAAGCGTGGGACGGCGACCGTTACACCTTCTTTGACCCGAATGCCGGTGCAACCGATTCCAGTTACACCGGTGTTGAGACGGACGAGCCGTGGGTGGTCACGGAAGTGCGTATCCTGCCGCGCGAAGGATGGCTCGACCGTTTTGAAGGCGCGATGATTCAGGGTTCCAACGACGGCGAAGAATGGTACACCGTCTGGGAAAGCAAGCTGAAGGCGAAGGACTGGAAGTACGGCTGCTACACCGGCGTGCGGATCGACTGTCCGGAGGAAGGCTACACGATGTTCCGCTACGTCAACCTGTACACGCATGGGGACGTTGCCGAAATCGAGCTGTACGGTCATCCGGTATCGGATGCGGAAGCGGAGGAACTCGCGCGGAAAGCGGCGGAAGAATCCGAGCAGCTGCAGGCTCTGCTGGTCGAACGCGAAGAGATCGCCAAGCACGTTATGACTTCGCCGTCGAGCAGTGACCCGATGACGATCATTGTGGCATTGCTGGTGATTTCCGGCTGTCTGGTGGTTGCCATGGCCGTGATTTCCGCCGTCCAGAAAAATCAGAAGAAAAAGAAACCCGGCAGCGGAAAAAAGTAAACAGATAAAACCCCCGAATATTTGCGGATAATGCAAACGTTCGGGGGTTTTGTACGGATTAACGTGAGTTCGACGGATCGCTGTAAAGATAACTTCACTCGTAGGGAGCGGCGCCCTCGTCGCTCCATCAAACGTTTTGACTGTACAGAATTTGAAAAATCCAAACTTGAACTTCTATTTACAGACAATTTGTTTATCAAAATCGTTCAACGGAGCGACGAGGGCGCCGCTCCCTACGGAAAAACGGTTTTTATTGTTTATCCGGCGAACTTACGTCGGATTTACGGTCGTCCGAAACCGCAGACGAGCTGTTTGTTTTCGATGTTCAGAACCGCGTACGACGCGCCGTAGTGAGAATCGCACGCACCGGGATTAATCATGCGGACATGGCCGCCTTTGTCTCCGTCGATGGTGAGGTCTTCCGCCTGATGGGTGTGACCGTACAGCAGGACATCCGCTTTTTTGGCGATCGCATAGTTGGCGGCAAACTGACGCTGGGTCTTGACGAACAGTTCATGACCGTGGGCAAGCAGGAATTTCAGACCGCCCGCCGTGACCAGCTTTTCCTTCACCAGAAATTCGCGGTCACTGTAGGAAAGAAAGAATTCGTCGCAGTTTCCGCTGACATAATCGAACGGGATATCCGGGAAGTTTTTCTTCATCAGGGAAACGGCGTCGTTCATGCCGTCGCCGAGAAAGAAGACGCGATCCACGCCGCCGTGGTCCAGATGGGTCTGGATGGCGTCGGTCATGCGGATGGTGTTGCCGTGAATATCGGAAAAAACCAGAATTTTCATAAAATCCTCCATACGGAAAGAATGGAATAACGTGACAAAAATCCGCCGGCTCCATATACTGTAGTTGAAGACCCAAAGGAGGGCAGAGGTATGATTAACAAAAGTCTGATCGACAAGATGCTGGCGATGCCGGACGATAAGCTGCTTGCCATGATGAAAATCATTCTCTCGGGAAGCGGCGTCACGCTGGCCGGCGACAAAAAGGGGAAAACCGTCGATGAAAAAACGCTCCGGAAGCTGAGAAGCGTCCTTGCCGAAATCACGGACGGAGACATTGAACGCGTTACTTATCTTGCGGAGGTTTATCAGAATGGCGGCTGAAAACGAACGTCCCGTGGAACCGGAAGCAAAGGGAATACCGGATCTCGCCGGAACCGTGGAATCCATCATGAGCAGTCCGGAATTTGCGGGAATCATCAACGAACTGCGCGGGGGCGGCGATTCCGGCAATACACAGGCACCTCCGCTGGCACAGGAAGACATTCTGTCCCGTCTGCCGGAGGTGATGGCGATGCTGAAACCGCTGGTCGGTACGGGAGCGTCCGCAGAATCATCTGCGCCGCCGCCGAAAACCGATCCGGAACCGGAGACAAAACCTCCGGAAGTCAAGGCAGTATCGGCAATTCTGCCGAAGAAGTATGACAAATCCCGCGCGGAAAAACTGATGGCGGCATTGAAGCCGTATCTGAGTTCCAACCGCTGTGAAATCATTGACAAATGCGTATCCGTCATGCAGATCACGGATGTCATGGAAGCCCTGCAGGGGATCGAAGGAATCCCCGGGCTGAAGCCGAAGCCGTGATCCCGGCGGAACCGCAGAAAAACGACAGAAGGGAGGGGAATCCCATCTATACACGAAATTACGGGAGAGCGGATCGCGGCGGCCGGTACAATCCTCCGCCGGGTTACGACGGAAACGCGTTTTCCGAACCGCCGGCGGTCAAGATGCACCGGGCAACGGACGAACTTGTACGACTGCCGCAGAATTCGCCGGAAACGCCGCCTCTGCCGCAGAATTCGGAGGAAATCCTTGATCTTCTGCAGGAAGAACATCCGACAGAAGATATGACCGATTCTCCATCAGAAGAAAACGAAGCATCGGGCGAACGGAAGCCGTCCCCGGCGGAAATCCGCACCAAACCGACGAAAGAAGAGGAGTCTTCGGGAACGCCGGATGCGGTCCCGGTGTTTGCGGGAGGCATTCAGTCGCTGGAAGCCCTGTTCCGGCACCTTCGCGGAAAATTCGGCAGGGAAGAACTGATTATCGTTCTGGTCATGCTGCTCGTTTCTTCGGAAGGCGCAAGCCCGGAACTGATTCTGCTGGCACTCCTTCTGATAGCGGGGTAACATTTCCTTAGATTGCCCCGAGAAAATCGAAGAATTCCGCCAGAACGGTGTCGACGGCCTGATAGGGATCGCGGTACCGGAATTCCGGGAGTTCGCGGTGTCCGGCCGAACGGATCGGGGACTGGATTGTCAGGAACAGCTGGAGGGACTTCTCCGTATAGTTGATGTAATACGACGGAACAATATTGGCGGATGCGGCGAGAACGGAGGCGGCTGCCAGCATGGTTTCCGTCGTGGAACCGGGGACAGCAAGAGAAGAGAGCTGCTCGCTGTCGTTCCGGTATTCGTAGGGATCGCGCAGTCCGGTGGTGATTCTGACATCCACGGAAAGCGGTTTCCGGAATGGGGTTCCGTTTGCTGTGACATCGGAGATGACGGCGAACGGGCTGACCTCCAGCTTCAGAACGTGATCGGCGGATACGGACAGAAGTGCGGTGAGAACGGATGCCAGAAGATGCACATACACTTCGGCAGACAGCTCAACGATCCGCAGAGAGGGAATGCAGTCCGTTTTGCGGAGAACGAGGGTTGTATTCCGGAACGGCAGAGTTTCCTGCAGCTTCGTAACGATCCGTTCCGTGATCCGTTCGACATCGCAGAGTCCGTGACCGTCGTTCGGCTCCATAAGGGAATGAAGCGCACTCGGAAAATAGTGCAGGGCGAGAATGGTTTCGGAGGAAAGGGAAAGAGACAGGGGATTCGGATGACCGATGCAGAACAGAATTTCCCGGATCAGACGATCGCACAGGCGCGAACACTGCAGAGAAGCGGGCGACATCATCCGGTAGAACGAACGGGGGTCTTCCGCAAGATATACGGTATTCAGCATCCGGCTGCCGGATACATTCTTTTCACAGAACGCATACCGGAACGACGAAAATCCGAAAACGGAGAACAGTTCGCACGGAGCCGACGTGCTGGGTTCCGGAATCGGTCTCGCGCAGAACCGGGCGAACAGCTTCCGGTCCCCGATATGGAGAGCATCAAGAAACTGCTGTTCCGTTTCTTTGAGATACGGGTCCGGGAGAATGGATTCTGAAGGATTCGCGGAAACGGAAGCCGTATCTGCGGGAATCCGGTACTGCAGGCGGGCGTTTTCATCAAAGATGAGACAGGGAAGCGATTTCATAGGAGGTATTGGAATCAGTACCACGGACGGATGCGGTTGCCGTCTTCATCATAGTACCACGAATCTCCGACACTGCTGTCGTCGGAGGGGATTTCTTCCGCCGGAGCTTCTTCGGCAGAACCGGGTTCGGGCGGTTCGGGTTCGGGCTCTTCATCCGCGATGCCGACCGCATAGGGATTGGATTCCGGCGGCACAGCGGCGGCGGTTTCTTCCGCGGGAGCTTCTTCCGGCTCATCGGCAGGGAGAACGCGAGTCGTATAATTCAGCTGGTCGGGCAGGACATTGTCCATGAAGCAGAGTCTGGGCAGATCGCTGTCCCGTACGGCCTGTGCCTGCGCCGCGAGAAGATCGTTGTCGGAGGTGGAGAGAACGACGCGCATATTATAAATGCTGAAGCTGCCGTAGAGCGACGTGATGGTGTCTCTCATCTGTTTGTACAGCGCGTCGGCGGAAATGGTTTCGTAGGAGGTCATGTCAATCCCGATGAAATCGGCAGCGGACGCGACGGTCTGGATCGCATGAGCGTTGTTGAAATTGAGGAAGACCTCGTCGTCGAGAAGAATGCCGATCTCACAGGAGCCGTCAGCGACGGTCATACAGCCTGCGAGATAATCGGCGAGATCGTCTTCCGGAATATTTTCCGGATCAAGAACGGTGTTGGTGAGGAGAATTTCGTCCACGCCGAAGGAAGCAAGTTCCGCGAACAGGATACCGTCGATCTGTTCGTCCGTTCCGCGTTCAAGCAGCCCGAACGAAGTGTCCATGACGGCGCACAGATGCAGGTTCTTCGATTTGGCGGCAGTCAGCGCGGAACGGATCAGCGCGAGTTCCGGATCGTTTTCGGGAGCGGCGATCCGCAGACGGCTGCAAAGGGCGGGAGACGTATAGAGCAGGTTGCCGTCCGCGTTTCCGAGGTGGACGATCAGCGTGTCGTAGTGTTCCGCAAGGGCGTTGACCGCCGCGACGACCGCATCTTCCGTATGGTAATTCCGGAGCTTCAGTCCGGCGGCGGAAACTTCACGGGAGGAGGCGGCACTGTCCGGCCGAACGGGACGGGAAGTGATCTGTTCCTGCGAAGGTTCGGCCGTATTCAGCGCGGCTTCGGCGGCTTCCACTTTTTTCTGGAGATAGGTTCCGAGAAAAATGGTGGAAAATGTAATCACAGCGGCAGCAAGGATGACGAAGAGGATGCGGAACATGATGGTTTTCATCCGGGTGCTGCCGGAATAGGAACGTCGGTAATGTCTCACGGCTCAGTCTTTCACAGGGGTAAGGTTGAAGATGGAGTAATCCGCAAGCGCATCGGTCGGCGTGACGGTCAGACCTTCGGCGAAGGCATCCACGGCAAGGTTGTACAGCCCGCCGATGTAGTCCCCGCGGAGGTCGTCGAAGTGCTTGTCGATGTACGCAGGGTCTTTTTCATACCGCTTGATGATGCTGTAACCGGCGGATGTTCTGACGACATCGCTGATTTCACCGATATCCAGCGCGAAGGCGGCATCTTCAAACGCCTGATCGAGATACCCTCTGGCGAAATAGTAGCCGTCGTCGTTGTTGAACATGAAAAGGTCCTGCCCTTTTTTCTGGACAAGCTCGTCGAAGTCCGCGCCGCCCTTTGCCTGAGCGAGCAGGTCTTCCGCAGCGGCGAGGCATTCTTCTTCCGACATTTTGTCGCCGGAGGAGAAGAGCATATCCTCCTCGGTGGAGATCAGAATCTGCTTGACGCGGATAAACTCATCGCTGTCGAAGACGGCCTGAACGGAAGCATCGTCGTTCGGGATTTCGCCGCGTTCGATCATGGCGTTGAGCAATTCATCGGCGAGCAGTTCGTTTCGGAGAACGAAGCGATAGACGCTGTCGTTCATGTTATGCTGCGCGATGGCAACGGCGTAGGCCTTGTAGTCGTATTCATACTCCTCATAGACCGCGTCCATGGTAATTTCGAGGGAGTCGGTGATGTAGGCGTCATCGGCGCGGATGCCGTATTCCTCGCACATGGCGAGGGTAGCGTAGAGGGTGACGATGGTTTCCTCCACGTCCGCATTCAGCTCCTGCATGAGAGCGGTTCCGGCTTCCCCGAGCCAGATATCGGACGATTTTCCGGATTCGTAATCGTTTTTATAATTCAGCGCGACATAGCGGTACATCTCCAGCGGAACGTCATGTCCGGCGACAGTCATGACGGTGGTGAGGTCTTCTTTCGTACTCTGGAGGATATCTTTATCATTACCACAAGCCGTCGCGGAAAGGAGAACGGCTCCGAGGACGGCTCCTGCGGCCAGTCGGGTTACAGTTTTCATTTGAATTCTCCGTTTGGATAAAATTATTCATATTACTATATCAAAATCTGATGAATACGGTATGAACAGGGATGGCGTTTTCGGTAAACAAACGGTGGGGGATTCTT
>SVQN01000072.1 GCA_015065295.1 Oscillospiraceae bacterium | reverse complement strand
GTTATATATAATAGACAGCATCCCAACTGTCCGACAAAAATTCTCTCTGTTTTCTGTCAAGGAGGTACTAATCCATGAAATTTTCCCGTTCTTTCGCTCTTATGCTGACCGTTCCTCTGCTGTTCCTTGCGGGATGCGGACGGACAGTCGAATCCCCCGAAACCACGGACGCTCCGGTCGGAACTTCCGCGCCGGAAGAAAAAATCCTGACCAACGTATTCGCCGGACACCCGTTTGCGCTTCCGGAATCCTCCGGAAAAACCATTGTCGGCGAGGTCAAACCGTACTACGACAGCGAAGCCAACACCTACACCCTGCTTGCGGGCAATAAGGAAGGGACCGCCTATTCGCTCATGATCTTTGACGCCGCCGGAATGCCCGTAAGCGAAAAGGAACTTCCCGCCGCCGACCGTCTGCTCGGACTGAGTGACGGTGTGGTCTGCGGGAACAGCGTGACTGCACGGCTGTCCGCATTCGGCATGACCGGAGAAATGAGCAATGTCCTCGTCCGCGTAACCGAAGACGGCGGGATCGTCCGCACCGATGATCTCTCCGTCCTGCTCGGGCTGGACCCCTATAATTTCTATGATTTCGACTATGCCGCAGACAGCGGCAGCTGGACGTATCTGCTGACCGCAGGCGAAATATTCGTATTTGACGAACAGCTTGCCCTGCAGTTTTCCGTTCCCTGCAAAGCCGATACGCTGACCGCCGTGGAAGGCACAGTCTATGCCGGAACGCCGGACGGAATCGCGCCGATCGACAAAACGTCCTGCTCGCTCGGTACGGAAATCCCTCTCCCGGACGGCGTATCGGCAGAAGAATGTTTCCCCGGCGGCGGATTTTCTCTCTGCTGGCGCACAACCCAAGGGATTTTCGGAATGCCGGCAGACGGCAGTCCCCCGGAACTTCTGCTGAGTTTTGAAAATTCCGGTCTGATCCCGCACAATGTCGATGTCCTGCACGCCGCCGGACGGGACACGTTCCTGCTGTACGACGGATCGGAAACCGCGATCTACCGGCGTGCGGAAGACATTGATCTGTCCGATGTAACCGTGATCGACCTTGCATATACGGGACATTCCTCCTTTATCCTGCAGCAGATCGTGGAATTCAACAGAAGTCATCCGGACATCCGCATTGTGACGAAGGATTACAACGTCTACGCCGACGGCGGCAGCATCCGGATGAATGAGGAATCCATGCTTCTCACGGATATGCTGACCGGCGTGTATCAGCCGGATATTTTCTTCACCCGGACCGACGACTCTTCGAAGGAACTTTCGTCCATCCTCACGAACGGTCTGTTCACCGACCTCTATCCCCTGCTTGAAGCGGACGGAACCTACTCCCGCGACGACCTGTTCGGCTGTGTCCGGCGTACCTACGAAACCGCCGACGGACAGCTTGCGGCGATCTGTCC
Source organism: Oscillospiraceae bacterium (assembly GCA_015065295.1). Classification (GTDB taxonomy): domain Bacteria; phylum Bacillota; class Clostridia; order Oscillospirales; family CAG-272; genus UMGS1696. The sequence goes on along the minus strand of SVQN01000072.1, from coordinate 11,546 downwards.
GACATTCCGCGCGGAAACCCTCATCGGCGGGACGGAAATTCTGGACGGACGAACATCATGGACACTTGCGGAAATGACCGAATACGCCCGTTCTCTTCCGGAAGGGACGGAATTTCTTCCGGAACTGTCCGCAAGGGATGCGGCGGAAATGCTGCTCGGTATCTCCGGCTACAGTACCTTTGTCAACCTGAGCGAACACACCTGCTCGTTTGATTCACCGGAATTTGCGGCATATCTGGACTTTCTGACGACTCTTCCCGAAAAATTCGACTACAGCATCTACCAGACCATGTCCCGCCGGGACTACATCGCCGCCGGAAATTTTGCCGTACAGAGCAAGAGCTACAACGGTATTTACGAATGGATGACCGACAAATTCTCCGGTACGCCGGAACTCACCCGCATCGGCTATGCCGCGGATGCCGGGGAAAGCGGTTCGTACCTCAAGACAAGTCCGTATGTAATCACGTCGTTCTGCGACACACCGGAAGCTGCATGGACGTTCGTCCGCGCCATGCTGGAAAACGAATGGAACGGTGCGAACAAACGGAATCCGATGGGCGACAGCTTCCCCGCGATGAAATCCGTCTTTGACACGGCAGCCGAAGCCGCGCAGAACTTCGTCTATTATCCGCGCAGCGTCCAGCGGTACGATCCCGAAAAACCGCCGGCGGAAGCGGACGGGCCTCATGCGTTCTTCACCGAAGAAGATGCCGCCGCTCTCCGGAACTGGCTTGACGGGAATGTGGGCATCCGGTATTCCGGCATTCTTCCGGACGAAGTCACGGACATTGTGAACGAGGAAATCTCCGCGTACCTTGCCGGTGCGAGAGATGCGGAAGCCTGTGCGGACATTATTCAGTCGCGCGTGAATATCTGGCTGAGCGAGCACAAATGATCTTTGTGAATTTTCTCTAAAATTTCCGGAATTCCTCTTGTGTTTCTGCACGTTATCCCCTATAATTAAAACAGTACAGCGCGGGCAGGAACGTTTGTCCCCGCTGAATTTTAAAAATACGAAAGGAATTCTCTATGCCGAACCTGAAAACCGCTGTCGCCTCCTACTCCTTCCACGGACTGCTCGGCGAAGGAAAATGCGACGTCTTCAACTATCTGAATCTGCTCCGCTACCGCTATGGGGTGGATTACGCCGACATCTGGACCGGATTCCTCCCGACCCTCGACGATGACTTCATCGGAAAGGTCCGCGCCGAACTCGACCGCAAGAATCTCACGCTCGCCAATCTCTGCGTGGACGGCCCGCACGTCTGGATGGACACCGCCGAAGCGCGCGACGCCCACAAAAAGCAGATGCTCGACTACATCAAGGCCGCTTCCAAGCTCGGCGCGAAGACCATCCGCATCGACTTCGGCGGCACGGAAGGACACACGATGCCCGACGAAGCGTTCGAGTACATCGTCAGCACCTACCGCGAATACTGCAAAATCTGTTACGATCTCGGCATGAAGATCGGCCCGGAAAACCACTGGGGCTGGGACCGTGTGCCGGAATATCTCAAAAAAGTGAAGGAAGCCGTGGACAGTCCGGCGTACGGACACCTCTACCACTTCCGCAACTTCTACGACGACGTGGAAGCCGGTGAAGAACTGGCGATCTCCTACGCAATGCACACCCACATCCACGCCAACTCCATGCCGTACGCCAAGGATGTCATCCGCCGTCTTGCCAATGCAGGCTATGAAGGCGCGTACAGTGCGGAACACCATTCCGGTGCGCTCGAATGCGAACGTGTCGAATGGCAGCTTGCAACCATCCGCGGACTCATTGCCGAACTGAACGCGGAAGGCTGGGATGAACCCGCAAAGCCGTCCTATTTCAACGGAATTTACGAATAAACAATCAGCGCAGCATACAGAAAGGAGATACCCATGGATAAAGTAAGAATTGCCGTCATCGGGAACGGGATCATCGGGGAATCCCACATCAGCGGGTACCAGAGCATTCCCGAAGCCGAAGTCGTCGCCATCTGCGACATCAACGAAGAACGCCTGAACTACATCGGGGACAAATACGGTATCAAACGCCGCTTCACCCACATCGGAAAGCTCCTTGCGGAACCGGACATCGACGCGGTGGATGTCTGTCTGCACAACAATATGCACGCGCCGGTTTCCATCGCCGTCATGCAGTCCGGCCGTCACTGCTACTGCGAAAAGCCGATGGCGGGTTCGTTCTATGACGCACGCCGGATGTATCAGGTGATGCAGGAAACCGGACAGAAGCTCCACATCCAGCTCGCCTTCCTCTACACGCTCGAAACCAAATGTGCGAAGCGGTTCATCGACGCAGGCGACCTCGGTCACATCTACCACATGCGTTCCTACGGCTTCCGTCGGCGCGGCAGACCGTTTGTGGACGGCTACGCTACAAAGGAATTCGTCAATACGAAGACCTCCGGCGGCGGTGCGCTGTTCGACATGGGCGTTTACCACATCTCGCAGCTTCTCTACCTGACCGGCATTCCGGAACTGGAACGCGTCTGCGGTCACACCTACGCGGAAGTTGCCATGGACGAAGGCCGCCGTGAAATCAGCGGCTACAATGTCGAAGAACTCGGCGTGGGCATGGCAACGTACAAAGGCGGCCTGTCGATGGACATTCTCGAATCGTGGGCAATCCACGGCAAGCCGTTCCCGTCGTCAATCCTCTGCGGTTCCGAAGCGGGAATGTCGCTGAGTCCGCTGACCATTCACTCGCGGAAGCACAACGTCGAAACGGACACGACGGTCGATCTCGGTGAAATGGACTACCTCGACCATACCGTTTACGCGGACGGCGCACACTACGACAACTCCCAGCAGCACTGGGTTCACGCCCTTCTCGGCAAATGCGACCTTCTCCCGACGGCAAAGATCGCGCTCGAAACCCAGCGGGTACAGGAAGGTATCTACTTCTCCGAACGTCTCGGACGCGAAGTTACGGCGGAAGAGATCGAAACTCTCTCGGAATCCAAGGCACTCGAAATCCCGAATCTGGCGTTATAAAGCACAAAAACTGCCCTCTGAGGGCAGTTTTTTCATATTTTCTTTTACAGAGAGATCAGTTCCCACAGATCCGCCGGTTGATTGCAGCCGAGACCGTGCAGGAGTCTGGAGGCGATCCGGTCGAATTCCGTGTGTTCCACCAGACGGAAAAGTGCCGCGCAGATGTCGATCAGGTCGCTTTCTTCCGTTTTTTCGGTCATGCAGCCGACAGAAAGGAACCGCAGGAGGACGTATACCGCGCAGAGAGCAACGAATTCCTCCATCAGCTTTTCCGGACGATCCTGATACGGGAACTGCGAGAAGAACATGTGGTTGACCATCATGTGTTCAAAGAAAATTTCCCAGTCCGGGAAGGCCGATTCAAAATGCTCCTTTGCGATTCCGTAGTTTTCCAGCGCATCTCTGCCGGTTCCGAAATATGCCAGTGCCGTTTCGCCGAGGTCGCGGATGCTGTCGCTCCGTCCGTCCAGACAATCGATCATTTTTTCAACAATACCGAGGCCGTGAAGGAGATGCTCCGCGTCAACCGCGCCGGTATCCATCATGAGATTTCCGTCCACGCCATGTTCCAGAAGGCTTTCCACCTTCGCGGCATCCTTTGCCTGAAGTGCTTCATCCATGCGGTATACGCTGTCGCCGAGTTTCGCCAGACGATACGGCAGGCTGCGTGAACGATCCTGCATGATCCGGATGAACCACAGACGAATGTCCGCTTCCCGGCCGAGCGTTTCAAACTTTGCCAGACGCTTTTCCTTCCGCGGCATCCGCAGAGTGTGGGATTCGTGCGTGAACGTCATCGGTTCCTTCTGCCGGATCAGCAGCTCCAGAACCGCTTCGCAGCTTGCCGCGCAGGAACATTCGTATCCCGGGATTGTCCGGATCCCGCGCGGATAAAGGTCGCAGACGTCCGAAAGATTTTCCGGCCCGAGTTCCGCGTGAAGACTGCACCGTCCGTCCGGCAGGCGAAGCGCGCACTCCCCGTCGTACCGCATCGAAAACTGTGCGTATTCATCCTCCGTGGGACGATCCACAAGGTGCATACTGCGGTCCAGCCGTCCGCGAAGCTCCGCACTGCATTCGATGCCGAGCAGCGTGAAATAATTCTTCATCGTGATGGAAATCGGCCATCCCTGACAGCATGCCGCGCGGCACGCTCCCATTTTACAGGAAAAATGTTTGAAGTAATCCGGAACCAGAAAATCGTGTGTCTCTTGCATAAAATGTTTGTTCTCCCTGCCGCTTTCGGACGCGGCGATCTATAAAGTTTTGCCGTATTATTATACTCGTCATCCGGCAAAAATTCAAGAAAAAATTGTAATTTCTGCATTATTATACATATACGAAATTTTCGGGTTCCACGGTTTTATATTTTGTCAAAAAATAACAAAAGCCCTTTTAATGTAAATATAATCTGGAAAAGGAATTAAAAATCCCCTGTTTCCCCCTGTGAATTGTTCCCTATAACTGGATACGGACAGGAAATTTTACAGGACGGAATTTTTCTCATTCCCCCACGGCAACAGCATTTACTTTTTTCACGAAAAATCAAGCTGTACTACCCGCTGTGGCGAGGTAACGAGCTCGCGTACGATTTTCTCAGAGTTTGTATTTCTATATTTGATACACCGGAATTGCACAGACTATATCCATCTCATTCCCCGATTGAAAGTTTTTGAATGGGGTTCGTAGTTACGCAAAGCGTAACTACAGGGAACTTTTCTCAAAAAGTTCCCCCAAGTCCGTATCTCCTAAAAAGTCAATGCTGTTTCCCTGCTCATTCCCCCGCCTCCCCTTTCTTTTTCGCCCACAATATGCTATAATAACGATATAAGTACGGATTTTTCTGCCGGAGGTATCCATGAAACCGCTTAAACACCTGACTCTTCTCCATTCCAACGATCTGCACGGCGATTTTCTCGCGGAAGAAATCGAAGAAACGTTTGTCGGCGGTATTTCCCTGCTCTCCGGCTACATCAGCAAGGTTCGCAGTGAAGAAACAGCCGCGATTTACGCCGTTTCGGGGGATTTGTTCCGCGGTTCCATCATCGACGCGGAATACAAGGGACTTTCGACCATTGAAATGATGAATCTGCTCGCACCGGATGTGGTAACGCTCGGCAATCACGAGATCGACTACGGCATCGCGCATCTGCTGTTCATCGAAAAATGTGCGCTGTTCCCCATCATCAATGCCAATCTGTACCTGAAAATGAACGGCCGCCGTCTGTTCACTCCCTGCCGGATCCTTGAAACGGACGGAATCCGCGTCCTGTTCATCGGATTGATTACCGAAGACGTGATGGCACAGGCCAAACAGGATCCCCTCGTCGGCTCGTTCATCGATGTGGAAGACGCAGTACGCGAGGTCGGAAAAATCTGCAACGCCTACCGTACCCTCGACATTGACTGCACCGTCCTGCTGACGCACATCGGAATTGAGGAAGACCGCCGCCTTGCACGGACACTCGATCCGGCGTGGGGCGTAGACATCATCCTCGGCGGGCATTCGCACACGGTCATGGAACAGCCGATTCTCGAAAACGGCATCCTGATCGCCCATGCGGGTTCGGGAACGGACAATGTCGGGCGGTTTGACCTGACCATTGATACGGAAAATAACCGTATTGATTCGTTTTCATGGCAGTTTGTCCCGATCACGGAAAACACCTGCGAACGCGATCTTCCGCTGGAAGAGGTGGTCAGCAAATACCGCCGACTCACCGACGCAAAGTATCAGCGGCTCATCACCCGGTTCCACAGTACGCTCACGCATCCCCAGAGGAACTGCGAAACCTCCCTCGGCAACCTGTTCGCGGACATTTTCAAGGAAAGCCTCGGCGTGGACATCATGCTGCTCGGTTCGGGAAGCATCCGCACGAACGCCCTCGGTCCCATCGTGGAATACGGCGGACTCCGGGAAACCTTCCCGTTCGACGACGCGATCTATATGTTTCAGGCGGACGGTGCCCAGCTGCGGCGGATGCTCCGGTTCATGCTGCGGGACGAAGCCTTCCGGGGACACACGGAATTCTATCAGATTTCCGAAGGAATGCGGGTCGTGTATTCCAGAACCGCCGGCGAATTTCTTGAATTCAGTTACGGCGGGCATCCGATCACCGACGAGCAGCTGTTTACGGTCGGGATTCAGAGCTATCACTTTTCCAATCTGGAGAAATTTCTCAATATCACGTATGCCGAGCTGGAACGGTACCGGAAGCCGCGGGTCATTTCGACCTCCTGCCTCGATATCATCGAAGAATATCTGTCCGCCCATCCGACCCTCAGCCGGGATGTGGAAGGCCGGATCCTCATAACCGAATAAATATCTCTCTTTCCGACAAAAAAACAGAGGATTGTTCATCCTCTGTTTTCTGTTTTAACGTGAGTTTGATGGAATTCTCGGGGAAAATGACAAAGTTTGTGTGGATTTTTTGTTGCATTTGCATCACACCTTGTTGATTCATTTGTTTGAAAGTTTTTGAGGTGGGGTTTGGGGAGGAACTTTTTTCAAAAAGTTCCTCCCCATCGAACTCACGTTGTTTTAACAATCAGTGTGCCTTTTTCCATTCCGCAACGGCCTGTGCAACGCGGTTGTAATCGTTCGACAGGATTACGTCAATGCCCATGTCGAGGAACTTCTTCGCTTCTTCCGGATCGTCCGACCAGAAGACGTTGCAGAGAATGCCGTTTTCGTGTGCACGATCCACCATCGCCTGATCGAAATACGGCTTGAAGAGCTGAATCTTCTTGCAGTCGTACTTGATCGCGCGGTCGATCATGTTTTCCGCATGACCGTCGAAACCGACAACGCGGGTGATATCCGGTGCCAGTTCCTGACCGAGCCGGAGGATGTTGTCGTTTTCGCTCATGAAGTAAACGTGCTTGCGGCAGTCGTACTTGTCGATGAGCGCGATGATCTTCTTCATCAGTTCCGGATCGTACGGAGCGTCAGCGGTGATATTCTTGATGTGGATGTTCATGATGACGTGACCGGCAAACTTCTGAAGCACTTCTTCAAACTTCAGAACGGGCAGTCCCTTGTACGCTTCGCTGAACTTTCCGCCGAAATCGAGACCGACCAGCTCGTCAAAGGTATGTTCGTAAATCTTGCCGTGACCATCGGAAACGCGGTCGAGCGTCGGGTCATGCAGGGAAACAAGTTCGCCGTCACTGGTATACCAGATATCGAATTCGATTTCCTCCGCACCCATAGCAACCGCTGCGCCGAATGCCGGCATACTGTTTTCGGGAGCGATGGTCGAAAAACCGCGGTGAGCACAGACACGCGGATAGGGCATAATTTCGTCGTTCTGCACGATCGCACTGCCGCCCTGACGGTACTGCCACGGATTGCGTCCGAATTCGATGTATTCGTAATGCGGAGCCGGCGGATTGCCGAATCCTGCGGGCTTGTAATACTTATCCTGCGGGTCAAATTCCGCAATGCCGAGACCGGTTTCGCTCTTCATGTTTACGAGAACGTCTCCCTTCGGCGTTACGATCATGCTCGCTCCGCAGATATCGGGGCTTCCATCCAGACTGACGGACGCGCGGAGAAGATGGGCATTGGTATTGTACGCACAGAAACGTCCCATGATTTCGAGTGCTTCGTGCGTGTCGCTTCTCTGGAGCGAACAGCCGATAATGATATCCACATTCTGACGTGCAATATTGGCGAACGCTTCATAGAAGTAGAAATCGTAGCAGGTCAGGAAGCCGTAACGGATGCCGTCGATTTCGAGAACGTAAGGTTCAGAAAATTCGCGGGTATACGCGCTGTCGAGCTTGACGGTGAAAAGTTCGGACGGAGGCAGATGCTTCTTATAGTAATGGCCGACCACATCGCCGTTCCGGTTGAAGGCGTAGGTGGTATTGCGGTAGCCGGTTTCGGTTTCGTAAAGCGCGTTGACAAACACAACGGCATTGCAGCGGCGCGCGGTTTCGGCGCAGGCTTCCAGCAGCACGGGCGCATACTTTTTGTGATACATGAGATTGTCCTCACGGGTCACAGCGGCACAGGGAACGTCGCTGTATTCCGGAAGAACGATGATGTCCATCGATTCGTCGCACTGCGCGAGGTATTCCAGCTTACGTGCAAAATACGCATCGGACAGAGAAAGATCCATCGAATACGGCGGCTGAATCACACAGGCTTTCATTTTCATTGGGGGGCCTTCTTTCTTGGATTTGATATGATGGGTTCATTATATCAAAGAATCCCGGTATTTTCAAGTAGGTGAACCGGAATTTTTGAAATGCAGAAAAGAATATGATGATTTTGTATTTCATAAAAGCAGAAAAAAAGCCTTACATCGTGTGTAAGGCTTATGTAACTCCCCCAGTTGGGCTCGAACCAACGACACCGCGGTTAACAGCCGCGTGCTCTCGCGGGGAGCTTATGTTCCAAGAAAAACAACACCGTTCCGTAATTCTCAATAACAGTTCGTCTGATAGAGTTCACATAACCTCTTGTGTTACGCAATCGTGGTAATGGAAGTATCTCCGTGCCAATCCTCCAGGAACTGCCGGTAGGTCATATTCAATTCAATGTGAATCTCATACCCCTTCCCGATCTCTACCCGATTGAAAAGCTGACACGCGATCATCTTTTTCACTTCCAGCGAAGCATCGTCGAATTCCTCTGCCCAGCTTCTGAACTGCCGATACGCCGGAATTACGCTGTCGCTCATCGCTTTCTTCTCGGTTTCTTCGTCCTTCAGCTTCTGCAAAACCGCTTCATCTTCTGCAATCTTCGCTTTGACCGTCTGCAAAGCAACCGCAAGGTCTTCCTCGGTGTACATACTTTCACCGGAAAGCACCTTGCCGATCTCCAACCGCAGAGTTTCAAGCTGTTTCCGGTTCTTCTGGAGGGACAAATCCGTTTTCTGCTGTAAATGATGGTTCTCCGCCATCATTTTTTTGTAGGCAGACTGGATTTTTTCCTCCTGCGGACAGCCGGACACGGACGAAAAGATCAGCCGCATGATTTTCAGAATCTCACGGTCAACCTTTTCCGCGTTGTATGTACTCGCACCGTCGCAGTCGTTCAATCCGCGGCTGCGGTGATAACAGATATACCGCGCATATTCGGTATCACTCGCCGTTCCGTCACGCTTGACGTAACGTTCCTTATATCGGCTGGTGGCAAGACGGCATCCGCAGTGAGCGCAGAAAACATTTCCGCTCAGCAATGCTTTTCCTTTATTCATCAGTGCAATGGTTCGCTTTTCATCATCCTTGCGGGAACGCTGATGCAGGATATCCTGCGCCAGTGCAAATTCCCGGTCGTCGATGATCTGAAGAAATTCGATCCTGTCGGACCTAGCATCGCCGTTTTTGAGAAAACCGCAGTATATCTCATTTTTCAGAATTCGCAGGATGTGATTACTCTGGAATTCCGCGCCGCCGTGAGTGCGATATCCTTCCTTATTTATATAGGCGGCAATCTGATATGACCCACATCCTTCCGAAGTGGTCATACGGAAAATCCGGCGTACAAGATCGGCTTCCGCAGGTTCCACGGCAAGATCGCGCATTTCCTGTCCCTTCTTGTTCTTCCGCCCGTTCTTCACGAGCGTATAGCCGTAGGGGACAGAACCGCCGGTGTAGATTCCTTCTTCCGTCATCTGCTGAAGTCTGGTCTTCACGCGGATGGACGTTTTCTCGGATTCTCCGGACGCCTGCCAGAAACGGATATAGTTCATGAGTTTGTCCACATGATTCTCGAATTTCTGCTGACCTTCGTTGACCGACCATACTTCAATGTCGTGTTCAGCGAACCACTGGAGAACGAACGGAGTTTCATTCTCGATTCTGCCGAGACGGTCGAACATGAACACGAGAAGAACATCGAATTCACGGGCAAGTGCCGCTTCCTTCAAGTCCTGAATGGCATCACGCTTTTCGGCTGACACCTTGAAACCGGAGATTCCTTTTTCCTCGAACTCCCGAAGGATTTCCCAATCGGGCTGTCGTCCGGCAAATTCATGACAGGCGATTCTCTGCATGGGGATGTCGTCTTTGGTGATGTCCACCTGCTTTACTGTAGATACTCTGTATAAAGTGTAAACTCGTTTCATTTGTGTTTCCTTTCTGTGAGAAAACACGAACTGCTATGAAATTTTCAAAGAGCGGTGGATTACTGTGATTATTATAGCAGATTTCGTGTGTGGGTGCAAGGATGAGAGATGGATTTTTAACAATAATACTACAGAAACCTGTAATATCTACGGGAAACGCTTTTTCTCATTTTTTATTCCCGAATCCGTTTTTCATACGCATTCGTCAGCATATCAAGGATCGTATCCTTTACACTTCCCTCTCCCGTTTTCTCGGCGAAGGTGATGGTGATCTTCACACCGTTACTCTCCCTGTGGATCACGGGAGATTCTTTTTTCTGATCCATTTCGGTTGTTCTGATGTTCTCCATGTTCGTTTCCTTCCATAATTAATTGCATAGTCTTTTTTCAAAGCCATAAGTATGAGTCTGACTATGGCGAGATTTGTCGAGGAACAAACGCAGTCAGACCCATCACTTATAAGTTTGAATTTTTCCGGAGGATGCAGACATCCCCCGGAATTATTTCGTTAATTCTTGCCCGAACAGACTACCTGTTCGCGTAATAATTTCAGGTACTCGTACATCCAAAGGAACCTCTCACCCCATAACGTGCGGCGGTTGTTATCACGCTCAGGTCATGGCTGGTGGGGAGTCTCAGCTCTCCGTTGTCGTCGCCGATCGGTGCGAATCGATTTTTCCGAAGCTGATAAGCGGGTTTGTCCCGCCGTCGCTCTCTGTATCAACAGGTCATGGCGTATCCTTCGGTCTGGCTATTCCGGGGAGTTCGTTATCTGTCCGGGGTGTATTGATTTTTCAAAGAACCTGCACACCGGACGGAGTGAAACTGTTACCGACGCGGTGCGGAGAAGGTGTTTTTCTTTGCCTTCACTCTATACCTCACTATTCGTTGAAAAGTAGCCCCTTTCACACATATATTTTTTGATTTTTTCTTTTGCATCTTCCAGAGATCGTTTCACCGGCATCTTGGTACAGCCTTCTTTTTCTGCAATCTGTTCGTATGTCAGATTTTCATAATAGTACAGATGAATTCTGTGCTTCTGTGTGAGTGTCAGAAAATCAAAAGAACGATAAAGCTGTTCTTTCACAAGCAAGTAAAGAACCGTTTCGACGGTAGTATCGTATGCTTCTTCATCGGGAATTCCGTAACCGTAATGACGGTCGATTTCATTCAGATGAGACAAATCTTTCAGTTCGTTCTTATCAAAGTCCTGGAATTGTTCTTCCGTAATTTCCACACACTGATGGATGCCTTCACCGTCATCGAATTCCACGAAATACTTGGGATAACCGGTGTCTTTACCGATAGAGTAGATCGTGTAGGGGTTGTCTTTATCTTTACGCCGCTTCGGGCGAGGATCTGCGTATAAATGCTAAAATAAAAGTGAGCCACCTCTGCTTCAAATGATTACGAAAAAGTGAGCCATAGGAAGAACCTCCTGTATAATAGAGACAGCAAAAG
>SVQN01000071.1 GCA_015065295.1 Oscillospiraceae bacterium | reverse complement strand
ACCGGCATTCTGAAAGGATTGCTTGCCGGTGAGAGGGTTGTACCATTTTGCCGAGTATTCTCTATCCGCAAGCAATCCTTTCAGAATGCCGGTCGAACGGTCGGGATTGCAGAAATAAGCGATGTAGGTTGCGCTGTCCGCTGAGGAGGAAACGAGCTTGGTCTCATCGGTCATATCGGAGTAAGCGGGATCGTTGAAGCGGGGGATCAGTGTGCTGAAATCCGCGTACCGGAAGAAATCCGACAAATATTTCATTTCATAGGAACCCGGTTTGTCGATACCCATGTACCACGGTTCAAAGCTGTACGAACCCAGCCATCCGGTATTGCCTGCCGTGGAATAGCAGTTCGCCCAGACGCCGGTCACACCGTAGGTAAAACCATAGCTGCCGAGAAGATTGGATCGCCATGCCGCAATACGGGAAGCCGCGTAGCCGTTGAAGCCGCCGCAAACGATGTCTTCGTAATTCGCTTCGGTTTCGACATAGGGCTTGACGTGTCCGGAACGGTCATTGTTCCAGTAGGATTCATACAAAGCCTTTGAAACGCGGGAGGGGCCGTGACCTGCCTGAAGCGCGAAGAATTCATGCCAGTCTTTTCCGTCCAGTGCGGTGACATATTCGTTGTTCACCGGAAGCGGGAACTGGTGTGCCCCCTGCGGATGATGATATCCGTCACCGGCAGCGGTGATTTCCGCCGATGCGTTCCATGCTTCGAACTGATCCATCCCCGTGATTTCCTGCGCGGTGATCCATACGATCGGATATGCGGCATACCGCGCGGTCAGGTAGCGGGAAACGTGTTTCAGGTCTTCAATGTCCATGGCTTTTGTTGTACTGGAATGAACGCCGTAACCGAGCGCGATCACCATACCGGCATCCGCAAGGGCATCGAACATCCGGTCGATCTTTTCCGTAAACGTCTGCGGATTGATCTGCTTGTGACGGATCGTCCACAGGCTCGGTTCGGGCGTGATATTCCGCTGTCCGCCGCCGTCGGATTCGGCACTGTCGAAATAGGTCTGGTAGACAGTGAATCCCTTGGCAAGACGGTCGTTCAGCTCATGCAGGAACTGGCTTCCGCAGGTACAGCCGGGATAGTTGCATCGAGTGAGGGAGACGTAGTTCGGTGCCTGCCAGTTGGTATCGCCGAGCCAGTAGAACGGCGTGCCGTCATTGTAGACAAAATACCGTCCGTTGTCCGAAATGCGGACAAAGCCGTGCTTGTCCAGTTCGGTGGTTCCGGTGTTTTCCACGGCGAGGAGCGTTCCCCGCTGTCCGTGAAGTCCGGCGTTTTCCGTATCGGAACAGGTGATTTCATACGACCATACACCGGTCTTTGTCGGCGCAAAACGGACGCGGAATTCGTTTCCGCCGTTCCAGAAGCCGTAAAGCCGGATTTCGGTTCCGTCCTCGTGTGTGAAAACAGCATCCAATGTCACATCCAGATAGGGATTGGCGTAGTCCCTGCCGCTTGTAAGAATGATGTCGGTTCGTTTCCAGAGCGGTACGTTTTTCATTGTTATAATGTTGTCCTTTCTTTGGAGATATCCTGTATTGTTGTATTTCAGTATACACCCATGCCCCGCGTTTGTCAATGAAATCCTCTCCGTTTCCACAAAAAATCCTTGCATTTTCTCCGGATTTGCGGTATAATTTTCACAGAATTCATTGTCATACAAGGAGGATTCTGTATGGATTATTCCGCACTGAAACAGAAAACCAACACCGGATGGAACACATGGAACACACTGAATGTGCTTTCCTACTCTCATCTGCCCGAAGGATTCACGATCAATCTCTGCATCCGCGAGTACAGCGATGCGCGTGTCCTGCGGGAAAGCCTGATCGGCCGTTACGGAAACAACGACGAGAAGATCATTCCCGGGGCACGTTCCTACAACGGAAGCTGCACACAGATGGAACTGCACTTCCACGGACTGACGCTGGACGTAAAAACCGTCGTGGACAAGGACGAACAGATCATTCTGCTCACACCGGAATCCGGCTCCTGCTACCGCACGCCGACGCTCATCATTGAGGCCTGCCTGATGTGGGGCAAAGACGGCGGCATTTTCCGGAAGGACGGCAGAATTTACGGAGAATGCGGCGGGCGGCGGTTTGACATTTATACCACGTCTCCGACCGTGAACGAACAGCATACCCATTCGCTCTCGCCGTACATCGCCGTGACTCTCGACCGTCCGGTGGTCGTGTCCACGCGTCCCTGCACCATTGAGGAAGCGGAAGCACTGTATGCGGCGGCAAAAGCCCGTCTGGACATGGAAAACCAATCGTTCGGCGAACATTCGGAAGCCTACACCGCCATGAAAACCTGCCTTGCGTGGGATACAATCTACGAATGCGAGCATGACCGCGTCTGTTCGCCGGTATCCCGGATCTGGAATGTCGGCTGGGGCGGCTATGTCCTGTTCGACTGGGACACCTACTTTGCCGCACTCATGGCTTCGCTCGAAAACAAGGAACTGGCGCAGCTCAACGCCATTGCGATCACGGACGAAGTAACGCCTGCCGGATTTATCCCGAATTTCGGCTGCAATCACAACGGGAAATCCTACGACCGTTCCCAGCCGCCGGTCGGATCGTTCGTCTGTCTCGAAATCTACAAACGTCATCCGGAACGGTGGTTTGCCGAACACGTCTTCCCCGCTCTGCTTGAATGGAACCGCTGGTTTGCCGGTCACCGCATGACGGACGAAGGCTATCTCTGCTGGGGTTCCGACCCGTTTGAACCGATTCACGGACGGTTCTGGGAACTGAACAGCGTTCATGACACAGCAGGCGCGGCTCTGGAAAGCGGTCTGGACAATTCTCCGATGTACGACGGCATGGACTTTGATCCCGAACGGAACATCATGCTTCTGGCGGATGTCGGGCTGATGGGACTGTACATCCTCGATTGCCGCAGTCTGATCGAACTTGCGAAAATTGTCGGACAGGAGGAAGTGATTCCGGAACTGGAAGCACGGAAAGCTCATGTGGAAGCGGCAATGGCGACCTTATGGGACGACGAATTCGGCTTCTTCCTCAACAAAGACCTGCGGGACGGTTCCTTCTCCAAGCGGATTTCTCCGACGAATTTCTATGCACTGCACGCCGACTGCGTAACGGAAACGCAGAAGCGGCGCATGATGGACGAGCATTTCTACAATCCGGACGAATTCTGGGGGGACTATATCATCCCGACGATTGCCAGAAACGACCCGGCGTTCCCCGATCAGACCTACTGGCGCGGACGCATCTGGGCACCGACGAATTATCTCGCCTACATTGCGATGAAGCACGCCGGACTGAAAAAAGAATGTGCCGATCTGGCGGACAAATCGGAAGAACTTCTTCTGAAGGAATGGCGGCTCCACGGTCATGTTCATGAAAATTACAGCGGCATCGACGGCATGGGCTGCGGCGTAAACAACAGCGACAAGTTCTATCACTGGGGCGGACTGCTGGCGTATATTGCCATTGACAATGCGGAATCCTGCGGACAGATGTAACTTATGAAAACAACTTCTTCCATATATCATACCGATGTTCTGGTCATCGGGATCGGCTCTGCCGGATTCGGCGCAGTACGGAATTCCCTTCTCGGAGGTGCGTCCGTCATCGGGATTGACGCAAATCCGGGACCGGGAGGTACGTCTACGTTCGGCGGCGTGAACAACTGGGAACCCGGAATTTCCCTGAACGGTGTTCACAGCGAACTTGCCCGCCGTCTGATGGAACGCGGAGATGCCTTTGTCGGACGGACGACCGAATATGTGTCCTCCGCCAATCGGTGGGCAACGTCGGATCGTTCCGGGGACGGGTACGAAACCACTCTGCGGCGGTTCGGCGTTCATCCGGACGATATGCGCCGTTTTCAGTACGAACCGGATGCGATGGCGCAGGTCATGCAGGAACTGATGGATGAAGCGGACACGAACGGTCGGCTGACACTGTATTACAACTCCCGCTTTGTCGATCTGACCATGGATGGAACGATCATCACCTCCTGCACGGTGGAAACGCCGGACGGAATCATCGTCATCCGTCCGAAACTTGTGATCGACTGTTCGGCGGATATCGTCGCTGCCCGTGCGGCGGGATGTTCGTATGCGGTCGGTGAAGACAGCGCGGCACAGTACGGCGAAGAAGCCGCACCGGATGTCCCGGCATCTCCGCCCCGGCTGAACGGGCTGACGCAGTGTTTCCGGATCACCCATACCGGCGAAACGGTCACGGAAATTCCGGAATGTTACCGCGATGTCGATCTTTCCGGATGGGAAGATTACATGGAACGCTACCAGCCGGTGAGCTGTTTCAGCGTATATCCTCGCGGCGGTATTTACGTCAATATGCTGCCGACCGGTGAGGGGGAACTGTTCCTGCAATATCCGCCGGAGGAATTGAAGCACATCTGTGAAGCGCGCGCGTACAGCTATATGCGCTGGCTTGCCAAGCGGTACAATTTCACCGGCTGGCAGATCACGCGGATGTTCCCGATGCTCGGTCTGCGCGAGACATACCGGCTGATCGGGAAGTATGTCCTGACGAGAGACGACCTGCATCACGGGTATGCAACATCACTCGGAAAAGATCACACCATCGCTCTGGCAGATCATCCGGCGGATACCCACGGACGCGGAAGTGCCGGATGCCGCGAAACCGGACGGTACGGGATTCCTTACGAATGCCTGCTGCCGAAGTCCGGAGAAGCGGACAATCTGCTTGTGGCGTGCCGGGGTTCATCGTTCACCCATCTGGCGGCATCCAGTGCGCGGCTTTCCCGGACGATGATTCAGCTTGGCGAAGCGGCGGGAAGCGCGGCGGCTTTGTGCATCCGTGACGGATGTACACCGTATGAGGTGAATCTTGAGGAACTGCGGAAACGCATCGGCGCGGACGAATAAATCGTATAGAAAAAACAGGAACCGAAGTTCCTGTTTTTTGTTTATGGTATGAATCAGGGTTTCCGGACACTGAAGTTCAAACCGAGCGCACAGACCGCCAGAATCAGGAGCATTATAAACGGCGCGGTGTAACTTCCGGTCGAGATCAGCAGACTGTTGCTTCCTGCCGCGATGAACGCCGCTGCAACCAGGTTGAAATTGGTGATGCTGTAGTTGACCGGGAAGTATTTCGTGCCGTAGAACGACGACGTGAACGCCGAGGTGACGGTCGGGCAGGAGCCGTAGGAAAGTCCGGTCAGGCAGAGACCGAGAATGCAGAGCGGCAGCGAATGAGTCCCTACCGCAAGCAGGGTGATTCCGGCGGCGATGATCGTGATTCCGTTGGCGGCAAGCATGGTCTTCCGACGGCCGAGGGAATCGTACAGCGCGCCGGTCAGAATCCGTCCGAGACCGTTGCAGACCGAGAGAACACCGACCAATGTGGTGGCAAGAGCGGGAGCGGCATCCACGGAAAGCATGAGGTCGCGTGCAAAGCTGATGACGGAATTGCCGACCGCCGTGATGAACGCCAGACAGACAAACGCACGCCAGTAGGTGAAGCTGCGGAGCATTTCCGTTGTGGTGAAATCCCGGACTTCAAAATTTTCTGTCCGGACATTTTTTCCGGCTTTGGCGGCAGGAAAAACCGTATCTGCCGCAGGACGGCGGAGAATCAGTCCGGCGATCACCAGAACCACCGCGAGAAGAATCCCGAGAAGAAGATAGGTTCCGCTCCAGCCGACAGAGGATTCGAACAGCGCATCAATCATGTTGCCGAGAAGAAGCGTACTGAAGCCGAAGCCCATCATCAGACAGCCGGAACAAAAGCCCTTTTTGTCGGGGAACCATGCCGTGACTGTGGAAACGATGACGTTATAGGAAATCCCGATGCCGGACGCTGCAAGAACCGCGTAGGTGATATACAGCAGGAACAGACCGTCGGCCGTGAGAAGTCCGGTCAGGCAGAATCCGATGCCGACCAGAATTCCGGCAAGAATCAGCGCAAACCGGGGGCTTGTCCGCTTGCAGATCAGACTGCCGAAAAAGGCTCCCAGACAGAAGAAGCACATTGTCAGCGTAAAATTGAAGGCAAGCGCGGAATCACTCCAGGCAAACAATTCCTTGAACGGCATTTTGAGGATGGACCATGCGTACAAAACACCGGAAAACAGCATGGCGGCAACTCCGACGACGAGATACAGCCGTCGTCTGGAGAGGGAGGCGGAAACGGGCATGAAAAATCTCCTTGAATGAAAAATATTGGTTTATTATATCATATCCGTTTCTATATTTCAACCTGAAACAACAATTTTTTACAGAAGTATTTCCGCCGTTCCCTGAAATGCCTTGTATACCTCGTCCGCGTGATCTTCTGCCCAGCGGTTGACTGCCGGTGAGTCGCCGTACATATCCGAACGCATTGTCCGGTCACCGGCGACGGAAATCGGGATCAGGACGGTCGATGCACTGACTTTTTTGTAAAATTCCAGATGTCCGGTGTCGCAGAGACCGTGGTGCGGAAGCTGCAAAATGTCGCAGGACAGGTCATTCGGATACCGCCAGACAACGATCTGCAGATTCCGGGAATACGCATCGCCGGTGAACATGATCTTTTTTCCGCTTCCCCGCACCGTGAAGATCAGGGAAAGCTGATTCGGATTGTTCAGGATCGAACAGTCCGTCGGGGTATACAGAAAATGGAAGCGC
The DNA here is from genome assembly GCA_015065295.1 of Oscillospiraceae bacterium. Lineage (GTDB taxonomy): Bacteria > Bacillota > Clostridia > Oscillospirales > CAG-272 > UMGS1696. The sequence continues at coordinate 6,385 of SVQN01000071.1, read as the reverse complement.
ATCCCGTCGGTTTCGAGAATATCATCCACCTTCGGCAGAACCGGTTCCGCACCGGTCGCCGAGAGAATGATTTCCATGTGCGGGAAGACGTAGTCAATCCCGTTTCCGTGAGCGTCGCGGAATTCCTGCGGGAAGTGATACACGAGCTTCCGGATGTCCAGCCGTCCGCGCAGGTCTTCGCGTTTGCTGATTTCGAGAAGCGCGCCGTAATGATCGCCGTGCGGATGGGTGAGAATCCAGAAATCAATGACCGGCTTTCTGTCGGCGTTGGCTTCCAGAAGGCGGACAAACTCCTCTGCGTCCTCCGGATGACCGCCGTCGATCACGGCAAGATGACCGTGTTCCGTCCGGAGAAGATAGCCCATTCCGGCAGCCGCCCAGCCAACCTTGCTGTCAAACGCGCCGTCGTAGGACGAAGCTTTTGTGGCATATTGAATCAGTTTTTCCATGACAATCTCCTGTATGAATGTGTAATGTCTTTATTTTATCATAAAATTATGAATAAATATCCATGACAGAGCCGGTTTTGAAAAGAGGAAACAGAATCTCCGGAAATTCATTCATATCCCTCAAAATCTCTTGACATACCGATGAAATTTTCGTATAATTAAATCAACATAAATACAAACGAGGTTTCTGTCATGAAATCCAAACACGCTCTGTCCATACTCCTTGCACTTCTCATGCTTGCTTCCGCTTTTGCCGGATGTTCCGAGTCCGGGGATCCCGATACCGTCACAGAAGAACTGGCAGGCGAGATTTCTTTTGCTGAGGACGGTTCTGCAGTGATCGTCGATGATGACGAAGAAACTCCCGCAGACACCGTTAAGGTCGAAGATCGCATCAAGCCCGATATTCCCGACGGATATTCCTTTGACGGTCATACGTTCACCATCATGAACAACGACTACAGCCTTGCCGTATGGTCGCAGATCGACATCGGCGCGGAAGAAATGACCGGTGAACCCATCAACGATGCCGTTTTCACCCGCAATACCACCGTTTCCGAAACGTATAACTGCTCCATCGTTTCCCAGAAGACCCTCAATCTCTCCGGCGAACTCCCGACGCTCGTCAAGGCAGGGGATTCCTCCGTTGACCTTGCGACGGTTCATCTCCGTACGTTCGCCAGCCACGCTCAGTCGAACAACTACGTCGAGCTGAACGGCGTGTCCACCCTCGACCTCGCCAAGCCGTGGTACGACCAGAACTCCGTCAAAGAACTTTCCTTTAATAAAAAACTCTTCGGCGTTGCGACCGACCTCACCACCATGGACGAACAGGCGACTACCGCGATGGTCTTCAACAAGGACCTTTACAAGGACTACCAGATTGCCGATACCTACGGCGATTTCTACCAGCTTGTCAAGGACAACAAGTGGACATTTGACGTGATGGAAGCGATGGCCACCTCCGTATCCGCCGATCTCGACGGCGACGGTCAGCGCACGGAAAAAGACCTCTACGGTATGTTCTACCAGCGCGACACGCTGACGAGCCTTCTCAACGGCTTCGGCGTTCTCTGCGCGACGAAAAACGCGGACGACATTCCCGAAATGACACTGATGACCGAGCGCAACGTGGACATTCTCGACCGCCTGTTCGACCTGCTCTATCAGCCGGACTACTGCCTGAACGTCATGGCACAGTGGGAAAGCACTTCCGACTGGACGCTCGAAATGGTCAACGCCTACGACCAGAACCAGGCACTCCTGATGTGGATTCGCCTTGCAGACGTTGAAAACCTCCGTTCGATGGACATCGACTTCGGTATTGTCCCGATCCCGATGTACGACGAATCGCAGGGCGGCTACAAGATTTCGGTCAACCCGTACGTCGGCACCGTAACGTGCATCCCGCAGTCGAACTATGACCCGGAAGCAACGGGCTACTTTATCGAAGCAATCTCGTCCGAATCGCGCTATGTGGTTCTCCCGGAATACTACGAAATCAACCTCAAGGGCAAAGTTGCGCGTGACCAGGAAAGTGCGGAAATGCTCGACCTGATCTTCGCAAACCGCATTTACGACCTCGGTCAGATTTACGACCCGGGCAACTTCTCGAACACGATCATCTACATGACCATGACGAACGACCGCGACGTTGCGTCCAAGTGGGCGAAGAACGAAAAGGCGATCAACAAAATGCTCGACAAGATGATCGAAAAATTCCAGTAATTGACTAATGACTAAGGGTGAATGGTTAAGGACTATGGCTGAACCTTATGTCTATCGGCCTGACAGACGATTTGTTTCAGTCATTCACCATTCACCATTAGCCCTTAGCCCGAAATTCACTATAAAGAAAGGCTAACCTTATGATTTACACCATCGAAAACGACAAGATCCGTATCAGCGTCACCGATATGGGTGCCGAAATGACCTCCCTCATCCTCAAGGAAACGGGCGTTGAATACCTCTGGCAGGCTGACCCCACCTATTGGACCGGTCATGCCTACAACCTTTTCCCGATCTGCGGACGTCTCTGGGAAGGCAAGTACACCTATCAGGGCAAGACCTACGAAATGAACCTCCACGGCTTCGCACGCAAGACCGCTTACGAACTCGCGGAACAGACCGACACCAGTCTGACCTTCCGTCTCACCGATTCTGACGTGACCTACGCGCAGTATCCCTTCCGCTTTGAACTTCTCCTCACCTATACGCTTGAAGGTGCATCCGTTGTCACCACGTTCCGCGTGGAAAACAAGGACGAAAAGGAACTCATCTACGCGGTCGGCGGACATCCCGGCTTCAATGTTCCTCTGGCAGACGGTGAAACCTACACCGACTACAGCATCACCTTCGCTGCTCCCTGCCAGCCGAAGGCACTCTGCATGAGCGAAACCTGCTACTATCTCGGCGAAAATACCCCGTTCATCAACGACAAGTTTGCCGGTCAGACCCTTTCCCTCGACCATCACCTGTTCGACAACGATGCAATCTTCCTCACGGACATCGCTAAGGAAGTAACGCTGAAATCCGCGGTTTCCGGCCGTTTTGTAACCGTAACCTATCCGGACATGAAGTATCTCGGCTTCTGGCATAAGCCGCAGACCGAAGCTCCCTACGTCTGCATCGAACCGTGGACGAGCGTTCCGGCAGACGACGGCAAGGTTGACGATCTGGAAACAAAGCGCGATATGTTCCACCTCGCATCCGGCGGCGTGAACAAGCACGAATTCACAATTACAATTGGATAAAAAAGACGAATAACTAAGGACGAATGGTGAATGATTATGGCTGAACTTTATGTCTGTCAACAGATGGAAGGTTTAACCCGGTCATTCACCATTAACCATTAGTCCTTAGCCAAAAAATCGGAGATTTTTTCTATGAAACTCGGCATCGGTATTGACACCGGCGGTACTTACACGGACGCCGTTGTATACGACTTTGATTCCTCCGCTGTTCTTGCGGGAGCGAAGGCACTTACTACCAAGCAAAACCTTACCATCGGCATCCTTGAAGCGATCGACCGTCTTCCCGGCGATCTGACGCGGCTGGCCGAGGTGGTCTCTCTCTCGACTACCCTCGCCACCAATGCCTGCGTGGAAGACCGCGGCGGTCAGGCGAAACTCATTTTCTTCGGCGGAAATCCTGCCGTCATTGACAAAAACGGCGCGCAGTACGGACTTCCCCCGTCCTCCGACATTCTTCTTTTCGACAGCGTCACCTCCTTCTCCGGCGATGTGAAGCAGGAGCCTGACTGGAATCTCTTCCGTCAGCAGATTTCCGGGGAACTTGATCCCGCATCCCTCGACGGAATCGGCATTCTGGAGATGAATTCCATGAAAACCGGCGCAGTCACTGAGAAAAAGGCGAAAGGCATCGTTCAGGAAACCCTCGGCCTGCCGGTCGTCTGCGGACATGAGCTTTTTTCCGAGCTGAACTCGCTCCGGCGCGGCGCAAGCACTCTGCTCAACGCGGGGCTGTTCCCCGTGATCCGTGAGTTCCTTGATGCGGTCAAGCAGGCTCTCGACATCCGTGGGATTCATCCTGCTTCGCTCGTCATTGTCCGCAGTGACGGTACGCTGATGTCCGAGGAATTCGCATCCCTGCGGCCGGTGGAAACTCTGCTCTGCGGGCCTGCCGCCAGTGCCATCGGCTGTACCAGTCTGGCGAAAGAGAAAAACGCCATTGTCGTCGATATGGGCGGCACGACCACTGACCTTGCGTTCATCAAGGATGGACTTCCCGTCAAAGTCACCGGCGGCGTTTCCATCGGCCGCTGGAAAACCTTTGTCGGCGGACTGTACGTCAAAACCTTCGGGCTCGGCGGCGACAGCGCGGTTCACTACGACGGACGGAAACTCATTCTGGAAGAAGTCCGCGTTACGCCGCTGTGCGTTGCTGCCGCGAAGCATCCCTCCGTTCTCGACAGTCTGCGGCGTATGGATATCCGCAAGCATACCCGTTTTCTCTACGAACACTATATGCTCATCCGCGACATCGAAGGCAATCCGCGATACACGGACGCAGAACAGGCCTTCTGCCGTACGCTGAAAGACGCACCTCTGCCCCTCACCGAAGCTGCCGCCGCCATCGGAACGGATATCTACACCCTTCCGAAGCTGGTGTCCCGTCTGATCCACGACGGCATTGTCCAGCTCTGCGGCTTCACGCCGACGGACGCGATGCACATCAAAGGCGATTTCTGCGAATACAACGCGGAAGCGTCCCGGCTCGGTGCGGAATTTGCGGCACACAATCTCGACTGCACCGTGGACGAGCTTTGCGGCCGTGTGTATGACGAAGTCAAAAAGAAGCTCTACGTCAACATTGTCAAGGCGATGCTGGAAAATAAATTCCCTGACTACATGAAAAACGGTGTTTCCGCCGACGCGGAACGCTTTATCCTTGAAACCTATCGCGGGACGAAAAACGACGACCTCATCGCGGCGCAGTTCCGCACCGACTATGCTCTCATCGGCGTGGGCGCACCGATTCAAGTCTTCCTGAAGGATGTTGCCGAAAAACTCGGTACCCGTGCGATTATTCCGGAATATCACGAAGTTGCGAATGCTCTCGGTGCGATTGTCGGCAGTATCCGCGTGACGCATTCGATTGAAATCGTACCGGACAACGGCGCGGAAGGTACGTTCGGACATCTCGTCTTCGGCAGTGAGGGCAAAAAGCGGTTCAAGGAACTGTCCGAAGCCATCGACTATGCCCGCGAACAGGCGGAAGCCGAAGCCAGAGCGGAAGCTGTCCGGCGCGGCGCACACGGCGAGATCACAGTCACGTCGGAAGTACGCACAAACGATGCGGAAATGCGGGACGGTGCGGTCTATCTCGGCACGGTTGTCCTTGCATACGCAACAGGAACCATGGGATTCTGAACGACATTCTCTGACCGAAGGGAGACAAATATGAACATAACTTCCTCTGTTTTCCGTATGCTGACCGATGCGGAACTGCATGCCATCATCGAACGTTCCCTGCATACCCGGATTGCTTCCTCTGTCCCGCTCGCAGGCGGTCTGTTCAATACCACCTACCGGATCGAAACGGAGGACTGCGGCTCGGTCGTTCTCCGGGTGGGGCCGGTCAACCGTCACCTTCTCATGAAGTTTGAGCATGACCTCATGACTTCGGAAGCCGAAGTTTACCGCCGGTGCGCCGAATGCGGCATTCCCGTGTCCGAAGTGCTGGTCTGCGATACGTCCAAAACGATCCTCAACCGCGATTTCATGATCGTCCGCACGATTCCGGGAATGCCGATGAGCAAATACGATGCCGCAGGTGATCCGGATAATTATGCCCGCATCTGCCGCGACATCGGACGCGCCACGCAGAAATTTCATTCGCTGGAAGACGTTCGTTTCGGACGGGTTGCGGAAGTTCTGCGCGGCGGCGGGTTCGAACGTTGGAGCGAATGCATGATTGCGGAATTCGACCGCTGGGAAGCCGTGGAATCCCCGACCGGCACATTTTCCAAAACCGAACGCCGTGCCGCACGTCATGTTCTCAACGATGCTGTCCCGATTCTCGATGAAATCACGCAGCCGCGTCTCGCGCACTGTGACCTCTGGTTCGGAAATATCCTGATTACCGACGGCAATCCGCCGGACTTCGCGGCGATCATCGACGCCGACCGTGCCATGTGGGGCGATCCGGACATCGACTTTTCCTCGATTCCGTGGACGAAGGAATCCCCGACCTTCTGGGACGGCTACGGTACTCCGCTTGCCATGGACGACCACAGCATCATCCGCCGGCGGATCTACACCATGATGTGGTCGCTGTTCGATACCTATGTCTGGCAGAACCAGTACAACGCGCCGGACAGTGCCGCCTATACGAAAAACAAAGCTCTCACGCAGATCCGCAGTCTGTACAAAGACTTCGGCATCGGTGAGAACATCTGATAATGCCAAGAACCA
>SVQN01000070.1 GCA_015065295.1 Oscillospiraceae bacterium | reverse complement strand
CTTTGTGTACTTCATGCTTTCGCCTCCCGTTTTGGTTTGTCTTTATTTTACCATACTTTTTGGGTCTTTGGCGACTGCACTTTTAGTATACCAGTCCAGAAGTCAGGGTCTTGGCGGAGCCTGACTTCCCCAAAACGATTTTCGAAGAATTTCAAACCAGCGAAATGTCAGCGGATGGGATCAACGAAATGTCAGCGCAGGTACCCATGAAAATCCCCCTCCAACGCAAAATCTGCACATTCAATATTTGATAGCAGACCAAAAAGGTTTGGAAGGGGTTTGGGGGAACCTTTCCTCAAAAGGTTCCCCCAAGAAAACCACCCCGGGAACAGATTCCATCCCCTAAGCATATCCTGTACCGAGGGAACCGGTTTCTGCCGTCCCAATTCAGAGAAAACAGGGTAGGACAATATGCCAGAAAATATAAAAATCGGAATCCTCGGCGGCGACCGGCGGCAGCTGATCACAGCCGAATGTCTGTCGGCGTCGTATGAATGCGCGGTCTGGGGATTTGCCGCAGTCTACGGCGGAGAGGACGAACATTATCTCAAAAATACCGTGCGGTGCGCCGATCCGGAGTCCGCCGTGAAATGCTCCGATGCCGTGATCCTTCCGCTTCCCGCCAGTACCGACGGCGTGCGGCTGAACTGTCCGCTGGCGGCTCCCGTGCGCGGAAATCCGGCGGGGGAACTGCCCGATGTGCGCCTGCTTGCCCTCTGCGAAGCCATGCCGCACGGGTCGCTCCTTCTCGGGGGGATGCTTCCGCCCGTCGTGAAGAAATATGCCGCCGAACACGGCGTGACCGCACTCGATTACTACGATTCCGAGGAACTGCAAATCCGGAATTCCGTTCCGACGGCGGAAGGGGCCGTTGCCGCCTGCATCCATACGCTGCCGTTCACCGTTGCGGGGATGCGCGCCGCCGTTTTCGGCTACGGACGGGTCGGACGTACCCTTGCCGGACGGCTGAAGGCACTGGGAGCCGATGTGTTTGCCGTCGCACGAAGCGGCCGCGACCGGTCGAACGCCGCCTGTGACGGATGTATTCCCGTCCCGCTGGACGAATACCGTTCGTTCCCGCTTCACTGCGACGCGGTGTTCAATACCATCCCGCACCGGATTTTTGATGCGGAACTTCTCGCACGTATCCCGCGCGGCACGGTTCTCTTTGAACTTGCTTCGGGGAACATCGGCGTGGATACGGCAGCGGCGGAGGAAAACGGCATCCGCGTGATCCCTCTGCCGTCGCTTCCGGGAAAGACTGCGCCGCAGACCGCCGGGGAGATCATCTGCTCGGTCGTGCGCGGTCTGCTGGACGACCATTTTGCGGGGAGGTGACGGAACATGAATAAGCCAAAACTCGGCTTTGCCATGTGCGGCTCGTTCTGCACACATAAAAATGCGCTGCTCGTTCTGCGGGAGCTGACCGTGGATTACGACGTGATTCCGATCCTTTCGTTTACGGCGGCGGAGACGGACACCCGGTTCGGGACGGCTTCTCTCCTGCGGGAAACGCTGACCGGCATCTGCGGCTGTCCGCCGGTACAGACGATTGCCGAAGCGGAGAAATTCGGCCCGTCCCAGCCGCTCGACCTGCTGTTCCTGTGTCCGTGTACCGGCAATACGCTTGCCAAACTCGCGCACGGCGTGACGGATACACCTGTGACGATGGCGGCAAAAGCGCACCTCCGCTGTGACCGGCCGGTGCTGATTGCGCTTGCTTCCAATGACGCCATGTCCGCGAATCTCGGGAACATCGGAACTCTGCTGAACCGGAAAAACGTGTATTTTGTACCGATGAAACAGGACGATCCGGTTTCCAAGCCGCATTCGCTGGTGGCGGACTTCACAAAAAGCTGCGATTGTCTCACGGCAATGACCGAAGGACGGCAGTGCCGACCGCTGTTTCTGGAATCGTAAAAATACTGTCCGATTTCCACAAAATTCATGAAACGCCTTGCAAACCGTACGAGGGTATGGTAAAATAAAACAATATTTGCGAAAAATTGTATGCAGGTGGAATTTTCATGAAGGTAAAAGAAAAACGGATCATCGGCCGGGTGCTGTATATCTTTGCACTCACCTGTTTTACGGGTGCGCTGATGACCATTGGAAATATTCTCGGAACGGACGCGAGCTATCCCGTGCCGATGGAACCGGGAAAAACGGCGGATTCCGAAACGGAAGATATTCCGTCTCCGTCGGTCGCCATGCCGGACGATGCCTATACCCCCGTGCGGCTGACCTTCGGCGGAAGCTGTACCGCCGGTTCCATGCTCGGGAGCGATTCCTACGGTACGTTCAACGCTCTGCTTTCCGAAAACGGTTCCTCCTATTTTCTGGAGTCGCTGGAACCTCTTTTTGCGGCGGATGACCTGACCATGGCCGGCTGCGACGTGGTGTTCAGTGACAATGAGGAGCTGACTCCGGCAGAGGGCAGGGGAGAATGGTATCGCGGTTCAGCGGAAGCGGCGCGTATTTTCGCGGACGGCGGGGTGGATGTTCTGTCGCTCCATTCGTACCATCCGTGGGATTACGGTTCGGCGGGATATGACGATACCAAGGCCGCTCTGGAAGATGCCGGTCTTCTCTGGGGAGACCACGGCAAAGCGGTGTATTGTGAACAGGCCGGGATTTCCGTGGCGATTTACTGCCGCTATGTAGACGAAGCTGCGGACGCGGATAATATTCTCGCATGGCTGGCGGGAGCAGGGGAGCATGACTATGTTGCTCTTTATCTGACCACGCCGGAAACGGACTCCGATCTTCCTGATGAATCCCGTCAGGCGATGTTCCGCTCGTTTGCGGAAGCGGGAGCCGATCTGATTGCCGCAACCGATACCGCGCGGATTCAGCCGTGCGAACGCTGGGGCGACAGCATGATTCTGTACTCCACCGGCGCACTTCTCGACGGACGTACGAAATATCCCGCACCGTACACGCTTCTCTGCGGCGTGGAAATGCAGGTCATCGACGGTGAGATCCGCAACGTGGAATACACTCTTACTCCCTGCCGGACGTATGACGACGATCATGCATGGCATCCGCAGGTGCTGGAAGATGGAGAAGAGTATGCGGCGGTGATGGAGTTTCTGGAAGGAAACCGGGAAACGCCGTATATGAACTGATGAAAAGAGTGGACTTCTTTGGAAGAAATCCACTCTTTTTTAACCTTACTGTATTTCGTACCGTGCCACACAGATGCCGCTGTCCGTGGTTTCGTACCCCATGAACGCAAATCCTGCCGATTCCGCGGTTTTCCGTGACGCGAAGTTTTCCGGCGATGTGCAGATCACCGGACGGTGAATCCCATGTTCCGCGCAGAGCCGCACCGCTTCCTCCGCACAGGCGTGACCGAATCCGCGTTTCCGGCAGGACGGGCGGACGTGATAGCCGATATGCCCCGCGTACGTCCGGACAAACGGGTCTTCCGACAGGCGCACGTTTAGGATGGCGGCGAGGCGATCCCCGTCGTACGCCAGACGAACCAATGTCCGGTACCAGCCGAATTTTTCCGCACGTTCGCCGGAGAGGATACGGAGACGTTCCAGCCAGTCCGCGTACCGTTCGAATTCGCCGAGTCCCGCCGAACCGTCAAAATCTCTGCCGCAGGAAAGAACCTCCGCACGGTAAGCGGCGGCATCGCGGGCGTGTGCGGGAGAGGGAATGAAAAAACGGAGCATAATGACCTCACATTCATTGAAATTTCGGAAATCTTTTCCTCATTATATCATCCTTCGGAATTTCCGTCAAGTCCGTATAATTGCCGGAGAGCCGGACAATACTATTCCGGGAATCCCGCAGGATTTCCGAAATTTATTCGTTCCAAGGATGGTTTTTTGAAATGAACATGGAAGAAAAGAAGCCCAATCATTCGATCGCCTGCACCGTAACCCAGTGCGCAAACCACGCCTGCGGCTGCAACTTCTGCGCCCTCGACCGCATCATGGTCGGTACGCACGAAAAGAACCCTACCGTTTCTCAGTGTGTGGACTGCGAATCCTTCATTCTGGATGCCTCCAAGTCCTGCGAAAAGACCGGGAGCTGCCCGCCGGCTTCCCATTCCTGAGCCGTATTTCCCTGATCTGACATCCCGGGTCTGAGACTGACGGAAAACAGCCGTATGTTACCGGAATCATGGTAATCTATGGCTGTTTTTTTGCGGAATTGTGTCGAGTTTACATAAAGTTAATATTTTGTTCAAGTTTTCTTCTGTTTATACTCCGGAAAATTTGGTATAGTTTATAACAGCAATGTAGTTTGTGTTCATATGTTTGGATGCTGTATTCAAAGGAGTTTTTATGGATATCTTCTCGATCATCATGCTGTTCGGCGGACTTGCCATGTTCCTTTACGGGATGGAAGTCATGAGCGACGGCCTGAAAAACGCGTCGGGCAGCGCGCTCAAGCGTGTCCTTGAAAAGGTTACTTCCAACGTTTTCATGGGCGTTCTGACCGGTACCATCGTTACCGCCATTATCCAGTCTTCCACCGCGACCATCGTGATTGCCGTCGGTCTGATTACCGCCGGGATTCTGAATCTGAAGCAGGCGGTTTCCATCGTTCTCGGTGCCAACATCGGTACGACCGTCACCGCGCAGATCATCCGTCTGATGGATATCGACTCCGGCGGAAACATGATTCTCGAATTCTTCAAGCCCTCCACGCTTGCGCCGATTGCCATGGTGGCGGGCATTATCCTGATTATGTTCGTGAAAAAGAGCAACAGCAAGCCTCTCGGCGAAATCTTCGCGGGCTTCGGCGTTCTTTTCACCGGTCTGATGAACATGACGGCGGCGGTCGAACCGCTGTCCGAATCGCAGATGTTCATTGACATACTCGGCGGATTCTCCGATATGCCCCTCCTCGGCATCATCGCCGGTCTTGTGCTGACCATGATTGTGCAGTCCTCCTCCGCCATGGTCGGTATGCTTCAGGCACTGTCCGTCACGGGCGTTATGACCATGAATCTTGTTTACCCGATCATCATGGGGATCAACCTCGGTACCTGCGTGACCACCGCCATGGTGTGTTCGGTCGGTTCCTCCAAGGACGCAAAGCGTACCGGGATCGCGCATATCGTCTTCAACGTTGTGGGTACGATCCTCTTCACAATCGCGCTGGAAATCCTCAAGGCGGCCGGCTTCCTGCCCGACTACTGGGGAAAGATCGTCAACAGCGGCGACATTGCAAACTTCCAGACCATCTTCAATCTCATTACCGCGATCGTTCTGATTCCGTTCACCGGTCTCCTTGTCAAGCTGACCTATATTCTTGTCAAGCCGGACAAGGAACCCCAGAAGACCGACGATTACGCAGCATTCCACAGCCTTGACGAAAAGCTCTACGTCGTTCCGCAGATCGCCATTGCCGAAGCGACCACAGCGATCGGCGTGATGGGCAAGATCGCCCACCAGAACTTCCGCGACAGTATCACGCAGCTGGACGCATACAGCGATGAAGTTGCCGTCGGTATTGACACGCGCGAAGAAAAGCTCGACGAATTCACGGATACGGTGGAAAACTTCCTCGTCGGCCTTGCGAAGACTGTTCAGTCGGACGAACAGAGCGAGGACATCAACATCCTCGTCCAGACGACGACCGACTTCGAACGTATCGGCGACTACGCGACCAACATCAACGAATTTGCCGAACGCATCAAGAAGGAACAGATCACCTTCTCCCGTACCGCAATCGAAGAACTGGCGATCCTGTTTACTGCGGTCAGCGAGATCATCGACCTCGCCGTTGCGGCGTTTGCGGATAACGACGACGACAAGGCGCGTCAGGTCGAACCGCTCGAAGAAGTCATCGACGACATGGTTCAGTACCTCCGCGACAGCCACATCAACCGCCTGAAGACCGGTGAATGCACCGTAGGCTCCGGCATCATCTTCATCGAAACCCTCACCTACCTCGAACGTGCGTCCGACCAGTGCTCCAGCGTAGCGATCCTCCAGCTTTCCAAGAACAATCCGCAGATCCGCGAAAATCACCACGATTACATCCGCGAACTCCACAAGGAAACCGATTCCGCCTACGTCACCGCCCTCCGCTCCCGCCGCGACCAGTACCTCAAGCCTCTGCTTGAAGTTAAGAATAAGTGAGGTTTCTCGGGGAGGGAACTTTTTCCAAAAAGTTCCCTCCCCGAACCCCACCTTCAAAAACTTTTCGACTGGGGAAGAAATGGGTTGGGTGCAGTTTTTAAAGTGCATACAAAACGAAAATTCAGCGCACATATTTGTATACCTGTCATTGGACGATTTGGTAATACAAATATGTGCGCTGAACGTTTGTTTTTAGCCAAACAATAAAAATTGCACCCAACCCATTTAAATTCCCAGCCGGAAAGTTTTTGAAAGAGGGGTGCGGGGAGAAAACTTTTTTCAAAAAGTTTTCTCCCCGCGAAACACCATTTCATCAGAAAATCGGCACGACGGCACCGGCGTAGGTGTCGGTGATGTAGGTGCGGATGGCGTCGCTGTGGAGGATTTCGACGAGAGCCTGAATCTTGGCGAGGTTTTCATTGCCTTCCTTGACAACGAGGACGTTCGCGTAGGTCTGGGCTGCTTCGGATGCGGCATCTTCGACGGCGAGGGCTTCGGCTACCTTGAGACCGGCACTGATGGCGTAGTTGCCGTTGATGACGGCGAATGCAACTTCGTCAAGGACGGTCGGGAGGAGAGCCGCTTCCATTTCGCGGATGTCGAGGTTCTTCGGGTTGTCAACGATGTCGTTCTTGGTCGCGGTCAGACCTGCGCCTTCCGCGAGCTTGATGAGACCGTTGGCTTCGAGAAGAAGGAGTGCGCGCGCTTCGTTGGTCGCGTCGTTCGGAACTGCGACAACCGCGCCGTCAGCGAGATCGGCGAGAGCCTTGCAGGTGCCTGCGTAGATGCCGTAGGGTTCGTAGTGAACCTTCGCAACGGTCACAAGCTTGGTACCCTTTTCGGCGTTGAACTGATCGAGGTAGGGCTGATGCTGGAAGTAGTTTGCGTCAACGTCGCCGTCGTCGGTCGCCATGTTCGGAGTAACGTAGTCGTCCATGACGCGGATGTCGAGGGTGTAGCCCTTGTCCGCCATGGCGGTCTTGCACTGTTCGAGGATTTCGGCGTGCGGAGCGGAGCTTGCCGCTACGGTGATGGTCTTGTCGTCGGAACCGCCGCAGGATGCGAGTGCGGTCAGGCAGAGAATTCCGGCGATGACGAGAGAGAGAATCTTTTTCATGCTGTTTTTCTCCTTTGAATATAAAATAATGAGATTTATTATTGACTTCCGCAAATCTGTGGAAGGGAATAATCTTAGAGACTGTTTGGTATCTCGAAATTGTTCGTTATACACCTCATCAGTCACCACAAGATTCGCTGCGCGAACTTGGGTGACAGCTTCCCCTCAAGGGGAAGCCTCGGGTGCGTGCAATTATTTACGTCAGCCGACAAAATTTCGCCTTATTTTGGCTTCCCCTCGAGGGGAAGCTGGCGCGAAGCGACTGATGAGGTGTCACCCTTAGAAATGCGAAACATTTCTTATTTTCCCCGGATACGCTTATCCGATTTCTTTGCAATGTAGTTCAGCGTTTCCTGCATGATCTGTACCAGAACGATCAGCAGAATCGACGAAATGTACATCGCGTCTGTTTCAAAGCGGTACAGACCGTACTGGATCGCCATCTGACCGAGACCGCCGCCCGCGATGAGGTAGGTCATCGGGGTGTAGCCGAGGATCGTTGTGATCGCAATCGCGCTGCCGACGATGAGCGACGGCTTTGCTTCCGGAAGGAGTACCTTCATAATGATCTGGAAATTGTTCGATCCCATCGACTGCGCCGCTTCGATCACGCCGCGGTCAACTTCGCGGAACGAGGATTCGATCATCCGCGCAACGAACGGTGCCGCCGCGATGACGAGGTACACGATGAACGCGTTGTCCCCGATTTTCGAGCCGGTAATCAGTTTGGCAACCGGCTGGGTCATGACGAGCAGGATGATGAACGGAATCGAACGGATGATGTTCACGATCGTCCCGACCACACCGTTGACGGCGGAATTCGGGAAAATGCTGTCTTTCGATGTCCCGTACAGCAGAACACCCAGCGGAATTCCGAGAATATACGACAGGAGGGTGCTGAAAAGGGTAATTTTTACGGTGACGAGAATCGCTTCGCCGTACATTGCCGGAGTTACATTCTCAAATAGACTGCTCAGAAATTCCATTATGCCTCCACCTCCTCAAACGTTATGCCGCGTCCGTTCAGATAGTTCCGGATGCGTACGCAGGACGCTTCGTCGCCGGGGAGCTGGAGAAGCATCTGCCCGTAGGATTTCCCGCCGATGTCCTTCGTATCCGCGCTGAGGATGTTCACGGCGGTGTGACATTCGAGAGCGAGATTGGCAATCACCGGTTCGGACGTCGCGTGGCCGTCAAAGACGAGACGGAGGGTCGGCCCGCCGCTGACTTCCGCAACCGCCGCGCTCTTCGGCAGGATCAGTTCGCGCGCGATCTGCGACTGGGGAGCGAGGAACACGTCCTTGACAGGACCCGTTTCGGCAACCGCGCCGTGGTCGAGGACGGCAACCTTGGTGCAGATCTGTTCGACAACCTTCATTTCGTGCGTGATGACGATGATCGTCACGCCCATTGTTTCGTTGATGTGCTTCAGCAGATCGAGGATTGCCCGCGTGGTGTTCGGGTCGAGCGCACTGGTCGCTTCGTCGCACAGCAGGACTTCCGGATCGGTGGCAAGCGCACGCGCGATGGCGACACGCTGCTTCTGACCGCCGGAAAGCTGTGCCGGGTAGGAATTCACACGGTCTTCCAGTCCGACGATTTTCAGAAGCTCACGCGCTTTCTGTTCGGCTTCCTTCTTCGGAACGCCGGAAATTTCCAGCGGGTAGCAGACGTTTTTCAACGCTGTCCGCTGCGAGAGAAGGTTGAAGCTCTGGAAAATCATCGAAATGGAACGCCGGGTTTCCAGCAGTTCCTTTTTGGAGAGGGAAGCGAGGGACGTTCCTTTGAATTTCACCTCGCCGGAGGTCGGGACTTCCAGAAAATTGATGCATCGCACAAGGGTGGATTTTCCGGCACCGGACAGCCCGATGATGCCGAAAATATCGCCCTTTTCGATGGCCAGGGAGACATTCCGCACCGCTTCGACTTCCGCGTGGTCGGTCTGGAACGTCTTGGTTACATTACATAATTCAATCAACAGGAAAAGCTCCTTTCGGTATTGCAAATAAAAACAGCCCGCGAACCATGCTTTTTCAGGCAAGCAGAAGTCCCGGACTTTCCGTATTCAGGAGAGGATGTCTGAAGGATCAGCAGACGGCGGCGACCAAAACACCCGACGGAAAACTCCGGGCGTCAGACATTCGAGTTGCGTAGGGCGCAGCAGCGATGGTCGTTGTCATTGCGTTCATCCTCACTTTCAATAGAATACAACAAGTATAGCACGTTTTCCGCCGGATTGTCAAGTGTTTTTTCAGATTTTAAAATATTTTCGACATTATTGTGGAAAAAAGTTTAAATTTCTGCGACTTTTTCTTCATAAATCCTTGTATTTTCAGGAAATGTGTGGTATGATATGGATAATCCAATATTTTTGAAACAGCAGAGGTGCGGATTCAATGAGCCGAACCGGGAAGCGAAACGCCCGGTCCGGGGAGGTGACTCCGCCGAAGGAAAGGTGTTCGCCTTTTCTGGGGCATGGCAGAATATGTCATGCACTGTCACCGCTCGGGAGAGCCGTGGAGCACTGCGTCTGATAGCCGGTATGCGGGTATCTTTCTGCGGGAAGTGCCTGCTTTTTCATAACCGGCTTATTTTATTTTATATTTTAAAGAAAGGTCCCCATCATGAGAAGAAGATTTTTCACAGTCCCCGGTTCCCGGATGATGTTCTCCCTCATCGTGCTGCTCGCACTGGCTGTCGTCTCTCTCGGCATTACCGTTTTTGCGGATGAAGCTCCTGCGGAAGCCGTTGTCGTGGAAGGCGAAGCTCTGGAAGTCATCGAAGAAACAGCAGAAGCTGCTGAAGCAGAAGAAGCTCCTGCTGAAGAAGAAGCGGATACCCCCGCAGCATTTGCGACGGCCTTGTCGCTTCTGCCCCCCGTCATTGCGATCGTACTCGCACTGATTACCAAGGAAGTATATTCCTCCCTGTTCATCGGTATTCTGGCCGGCGCGCTCCTTGCCGCTGACTTCAATCCCCTCGGAACGATGGACGTTATGCTCAACGACGGCTTCATTTCCGCCGTTTCCGGCAGCGCAGGTATTTTCATCTTCCTCGTTCTGCTCGGTATGCTCGTTGCCCTCATCAACAAGACCGGCGCGTCCAAGGCGTTCGGCGAATGGGCAAAGACCCACATCAAGACCAGAGTCGGCGCACAGCTCGCTACGTTTGCGTTCGGCGTACTGATCTTCATTGACGACTACTTCAACTGTCTGACTGTCGGCTCCGTTATGCAGCCCGTAACGGATGCAAACAAGATTTCCCGTGCAAAGCTGTCCTACATCATCGACGCGACCGCAGCTCCGATCTGCATGATCGCTCCGATTTCCTCCTGGGCGGCAGCGGTTGCAAGCTACGCGGAAGGCACCGGCTACTCCGGATTCACCCTCTTCGTACGCGCAATCCCCTACAACTTCTACTCTCTCCTTACCCTTGTGTTCATCGTTGCCCTCGCACTCATGAAGTTTGACTACGGCCCGATGGCTCTCCACGAAAAGAACGCGATGGAAAAAGGCGACCTCTTTACCTCCGGCACCGAACACGCCGCTGTAGAGATCGAAAAGAATCAGAAGGGCAAGGTTATCGACCTCGTTGTTCCGATCGTTATTCTCATTGCGATCAGCGTATTTGCTCTCGTTTACGTCGGCGGTATTCTTGACGGCGCGGACTTCATCACCGCATTCGGTGACACTGACGCAACCGTTGGTCTGCCGTGGGGCGGCATCATCACCCTTCTCGTAACGGTGATCTTCCTCCTCGTCCGCCGTGTCATCACCTTCAAGGACGCAATGGAATGTGTTCCTGAAGGCTTCAAGGCAATGGTTCCGGCGATCCTGATCCTCACCATGGCAGGTACGCTGAAGAACATGACCTCCAACCTCGGTTCCGCTGAATTCGTTGAAGCGTTCATGGCAGACGCATCCGCGCTCCAGAACTTCCTCCCCGCAGTTATCTTCCTCGTAGCGGGCTTCATCGCATTCTCCACCGGTACGTCGTGGGGTACCTTCGGTATTCTGATCCCGATCGTTACCAGCATCTTCCCGGCATCCTCCGAACTGATGTACATCGGTATGTCCGCGTGCCTTGCAGGTGCGGTATGGGGCGACCACTGCTCCCCGATTTCCGACACGACCATCATGTCCTCTGCGGGTGCAAGATGTGACCACATCAACCATGTATCGACCCAGCTTCCGTACGCGATCACCGTTGCGGCGGTATCGTTCGTATCCTTCATCATTGCTTCGTTCGTTCAGAACTGGGTGATCTCCCTGATTATCGGTATCGCTCTCATGATCGGTACGATGTTTGTAATCAAGATGAAGGTTGCAGGCAAGAAGGTTTAAGTCTGTATAAAGCAATAACAAAGGCTGACGTTTTGTGCGTCAGCCTTTTGCTTTGGTTCAGTTTTCGGGGAAGGTGAGTGTCCAGTCGCCGCGGTAGGAAAGTTCGAGATAGCGGGTACGCAGGCGGAAGGTGTCATGGGTTTCGCAGTATTCGTTCATGTTTTTGGCTGCAATGCGCCACTTTTTTCCGGTTTCGGGCTGACCGGAAGTTGTTGTGTTGCTGTCCACCAGTCCTTCCACTTCTCCAAAACCGGTGTGGATGATGACCGTATCCAGTGCATCGGCGAAGCAGGAATCATCAAGCAGTTCGACTGGATCGAGCTTACCGTTATAGTTATAGCGGATCACCTCGTCCGGTGAGTAATATTGAATCGAATATTTGTCTCTTGTGATTTCGGTGATCGTGATCTTCATTCCTGCCATATCGAAAATGACCCATTCGCCGGTCAGCGTTTCACCCTGTTCGGGAATCGGCAGGTCGCAGTAAGTCACGTTTTCCTTGCTTACCAGATGAACGTTGAGTTTGACCCATTCTGTCTGTGTTGAAGCCGGAACGATTCCTTCAGGGATCGAATAACAGCTATCAGCAATTCCGCCGGAACCGACTCCGTAACCATTTCTCAGCACATCTTCATGAAGTACACCGGATGTATCCGTGATATCGTTGAAACTGAACGAACAACTGGTATTGGCAATCAGTTCGCGGTACGGACTTTGCATCAGAACATCGTCCTCTCCGCCGTAGAAGAAGTTTCCGTCGTACAGATAGCCGGTTACGGTAATCCCATCTGCCGTGGTATGTACCGGATGGATATCCGTAGGTTCAAAATAGAGATTTTTACTGATAAACGGTTCGTCACAACGGAGCCAGACATTGCCTTTATCATTGTCCGGCGACCAGTTCTGAGGTTCGGGCATATTGGCGGTAGTGTAGCCGATGCAGAGCGGATTTCCGTCCTTGTCCTTGGTGACAAACGATTTTTTCAGCGGATATTCTACGCTGTCTATGACTGCGTGAAGATTCTGCGGTTCTCCGTCAAGGCTGTCGATGGTCAGCCATACGGTAAACGTAGACTGTCCGTTGTAACTCAGCCAGTTGACTTCCTCAATTGTGTATCCGGGACCGGTCAGTTCCTTGCCCGTCATTTTCAGGGACATATTTTCCGGCTGTTCGATCACCGTACCGGTCTGGTCAACGATATTTCCGCCGGGGGTACGGTAATAATAATTCACGATTCCCGCCGTGACGGCTACGGCCATCAGCGAAAGAATCGCCGCCGCAGCGATCAGCGTGCGGACTTTTTTCAGTTTGATGTACTTCATCTGCAATCCATCCTCCGAATCTTCACTGGTTTGGTTTTTGTCGCATATCCGTGCGAATGCGATCATTTCTTCCTTCTTTTCCGGCTGAATCGGGACGGGGTTCTCCCGCAGGATCCGTTTCAGCCGGCGGTCGCTCATTTTCACGAGAATCCCTCCTCTCCGAGAATGATTTTGAGCGCATCCCGCGCCATTTTCAGCCGGCTCTTGACCGCCGTGACGGTCGCTCCCTGAATCGCCGCAATCTCGCGCACTTTGAATCCGCTGTAGTAGTACAAAACGGCGGCTTCACGCTGTGCGTCGGGCAGTTTCGCAAGCGCGTTTTCGATCACGGCGGACAGTTCACGGTCGTCCGTTTCCTCAGCGGGCAGGTTTTCGTCCAGTTCCGCCGCCGCGTCCGCCGATTTCGCGTAATAGTCGCGGCACACGTTTGACGCGATGGTGAACAGGTACGCGCGGCATTTCTGCGGGGTACGGAATCTGGCCGTACCGGCGGAATAGCGGAGGAAGCGGTAGAACGTCTCCTGCGTCAGGTCTTCGGCGGCGGCGCGGTTCCGGACGCGGTAGACGAAATACCACAGGATGTCGTCGTAGTTCTGCTCCACTGCCTGCTCCATTGTCGGGTTTGTCACGCTGAATTCTCCTTTCTGTGGTGTTCTGCCCTATATAACCGGATTCGGACGGATTTGGTTGGATGGATTTTGAAATTTTTAAAAAATTTTTTTGGGGAGGAACTTTTTGCAAAAAGTTCCTCCCCAAACCCCTCTTCAAAAAACTTTAATCAACGTGAGTTCGATGGATATCTGCATCAACAACTTCACCCGTAGGGAGCGGTGCCCTCGCCGCTCCGTTGAACGATTTAGATAAACAAATTGTCTGTGAATAGAAGTGCAG
>SVQN01000069.1 GCA_015065295.1 Oscillospiraceae bacterium | reverse complement strand
AGCTCGTTTCCACCTCAGAGGACAGCGCAACCTACATCGCTTATTTCTGCAATCCCGACCGTTCGACCGGCATTCTGAAAGGATTGCTTGCGGATAGAGAATACTCGGCAAAATGGTACAACCCTCTCACCGGCAAATTTACGGAAATCGAAACGTTCGTTCCCGCAGACGGTCAGTATGTCATTCCGCAGAAGCCGACATCCGCTGACTGGGCACTGATTGTCACCAGCCGTACCGATCTCGGCGAATATAAGACCGAAACTGTTTTCTGCGGCGGCAATACCGGCGGTCTTTCTGCCAATGCGGTCGTTCAGAAGCCGGAAATCGCCTGCTCGGGAAGCTATATCTACACGGCGGACGGAGAGGGACACAACACCGTGGACGCTCTCTGCGACGGTGATCTGTCCACCGAATGGGTTCCGTTTGCCCCGATTGCCAGCCAGACGATTCTCATGGATTTGCAGGAAACCAAACCGGTCTGCGGCATCCGCATCACGCTCGGCAGAAACGCGGAACTTCCGCCGTACCGGATCGAAGGTTCTGATAACAATAACGACTGGACAATTCTCGCCGACAGCGGTCTGCGTGAACCTGCCGTCACTGAAAATAACGGTTTCCGCGAGGTCTTTGAAGCACTCTCCGGAGATTACCGGTACATCAAACTGCTGTGGTTCGGTGCCGGAAGCAATACGGCAGTGAAAACCATTGCGGAAATCGAGCTTTATGCGGAAGAATGAACGGAGGAATTCGATGATGTATCGGACACAGGCAGACCCGTTCCACGGAAACGGGATCATCAATCTCCCGGAAGCGGAAGGGCTTGCGGCATCGTGGCATTTTATCAAGGGGCTGACCGGAAATACCCATCCGGGCGCGGTTCTGCCGTTCGGGAAGTATTCCGTCTGTTCCTACACCGGCGGATATCCGACCGGCTACGGGGTGAACCGGATCAACAGCGGGGAACCGATTGTCAAGCTCATGGATGAAATGAAGATCATCGGTTTCTCGCACTTCCATCACAGCGGCACGGGAGCCGTGGGACTGTATTACAATTATGCGGTCGTTACGCC
Organism: Oscillospiraceae bacterium; assembly: GCA_015065295.1. Classification (GTDB taxonomy): domain Bacteria; phylum Bacillota; class Clostridia; order Oscillospirales; family CAG-272; genus UMGS1696. The sequence goes on along the minus strand of SVQN01000069.1, from coordinate 12,730 downwards.
GTATTGTCAGGCAAAAAAAGGAAGCTATACCCTTCTTGACGAGCAGGCATCCCCCGGATATTACGCTGTCCGTCTGGCGGAATCGGACATTTTCTGCGAGCTGACCGTATCGCATACCGGCGCGTACCATCGCTATACCTTCCCGGAAGGCGGCGGTTCGATTTCCATTGATTTTGCCAACGATGGTTTATACGGCTCTCCCATGCGCGGAGAAGCGGAAGACCTGTGCCTGACCCGGATTTCGGAGAACGAACTGCGTGCGGCGGTCACTCTGCGGAAGGTGCGTTTTTCGTTTGTCTGCCGGTTTTACGGAGACGGTACCCTTGACGAACAGGGAGTATATCACACCGGTTCGGCGGGGCAGGTTCTTCTGATCCTGTCCGCATCGGCATCGTCCATGGAGGATACCGTATCGGAAAACCGCCGCTGTGAACCGGATTTTGACCTCATCCGGACACAGGCGGAAGCCGAATGGGAGGACGCGCTGAGTCGGATTCAGGTGGACGATTCGGAAGACCCGAACGAACGGAAGCTGTTCTATTCCAATTTCTATCACACCATCATCAAGCCCTGCGACTGGGGAACGGGCGGATTTTTCTGGGAAGGGGAACCGTTCGTGGTGGATTTCACAACTTTGTGGGACATCTATAAAACCACACTGCCGCTGATCTATACGCTGTACCCTGATGTGTCCGCACACATTGTCGCAACCTACGACCGGCTGGGACAGACTCTCGGCAAACTGCCGCACTGCTTTGTTCTGACCACCGACACCAACATCGAAGCGAAACAGGCGCGCCTTAACGCGGAACATACGCTGTACGATGCATGGATCCGCGGGATTCCGGCAGACTGGAACAGTATTTTCGACCAGATCATGACCGACATCCGCCGGCAGGATTTCCGCGATTTCACGGAAAACGGGGTATGCCCCAAAACCACGCATACGCTCGACATGGCGGAAGGCTGTCATGCGGCGGCGGAAATGGCGGAATCCCTCGGACGTACGGACGAAGCAAACAAGCTGTACGCATTGTCCGGAAACTGGAAAAACGCGTTTGACGCGGAAACCGGACTTCTGTACGCGGACAGCGACTATTATGAAGGAAATCACTGGAATTATTCCTTCCGTCCTATGCGTTCCATGGACGAACGGATCGCCCTTGCCGGAGGTGCAGAACGGTTTGAAGAACTGCTCGACCGCTTCTTCGGATTTACTCATCCGGACGATGTGTCCGGACGTTTTGAGGGATTCAACAACGAAACCGATATGGAGACCCCGTGGGCGTACGCCTGTATCAGACGTCACGACAAGCTGATGCAGATTCTCCGCGCGGCCGACCGGTATATGTTCCGGACAAAGGAAGGCTCCACCGGTACAGGCGGGATTCCCGGCAACAACGATTCCGGCGGGCTGTCCGCGTGCTATCTCTGGAATTGTCTCGGATTGTTTCCGGTCAGCGGACAGAACCTCATGCTGATCGGCTGTCCGAAATTTGCCCGCACCACGCTTCGTCTGGCAAACGGCGGAACGCTGGTGATTCGCAGAGAGGGCGCATATACAACGCCGGTTTCCGCAGAATTCAACGGAAAGCCCTGTGAATCCCTGCGGCTGACAGCGTCCGAAATGATGCAGGGCGGCGAACTGATTATTTATACGGAAGATAAAATCATATTCTGACACAGGAGGAAACGATCATGTACAAACGGGTATTACTGTTGTGCGATCTGGAAGGCATCAATAACGTGGTCGGCGTCCCGTATGAAGGACTTCTCAAGGGAACCGAGCAGTGGGAAATCGCCAGACGTCAGGCGGCCAGAGAACTCAACGCGGCAGCCGATGCGCTTTACAAAGCCGGTGCCGATGAAGTTGCCCTGTGGGACAATCACGGCGGCAGCAACAACATCGAACGAACCGACCTCGACGAACGGATCACGGTCATTGAGCCGAAAGGACTTCGTCTCAGCTTCGCCAAAGATGCGTATGACTGCGTGTGCTTCTTCGGCTATCACGCAATGGAAGGAACGCTCGGCGGCGTTCTGGCGCACACGATGAGCAGCAAAACCATACAGTACTATAAATGGAACGGTCAGTACATCGGCGAAGTGGACATGGATGCTGCGATTGCCGCATCCCACGGAATTCCTTCCGTCTTTTATGCGGGCGGCGATATTGCCTGCAAACAGGCGAAACGCGCCGTGAAAGAGATCATGACCGTCGTGACCAAACAGGAACTGTCGCGGAACGAAGCGATTTTCCGAGACAACGAAGAACTGTTTGCGGACATCCGCGAAACAATCGTCAAGGCAGTTCAGACCGACGTTCCGCCGCACCCGATGACCTTCCCGGGCGTGATGGAAAAATCCTTCAAGCGCGTGGAAGACGCGGCGGCGTACCTCGCACGGCTGCATTCTCTCGGAATTGAAGCGGAACATCCCGCAGACGATCTCCTCGGCAGAGATGCCCATACCGTGACCGCCAAAGTCGGCGATATTGATACATTCATAAGATGTATATGAACAAAACAGCGGCACATCTTTCTTTGAGATGTGCCGCTGAACGTGTTTTTACAGGGATTTTTTCTGTGCAAGCATCCATTCCCAGTAAGCCAGATCGGAATACGTCGGATCCCACGCATTGTGTGCCGCTTCGGGGAAGATGGTAAGCTTCGCATGACCGCCGGAACGGTTGACTCCGTTCACCATATTGATGCTTTCCGTCACATAAACGGTATTGTCAAGCGCGCCGTGGAAGGCCCATACGGGGACATCCTTCAGACGGCCGGCATTCCAGTACATTCCGCCGCCGCAGACCGGGGAGAGTGCCGCAAACATTTCCGGACGGGTCATACCGAGCTGCCACGCGGTATAGCCGCCCATACTGCCGCCGGTAAGATAGAATCGTGTCGGATCGGTATTCGGCTGGGAATACACGAATTCCGCAAATTCCTGAAGCTGTTCAAAAATTTCAAACCAGGTGTCCGCATAACACTGAGGCGCGTAAATCCGCAGTTTTACATCCAGTTTTTCCGCGTGGGTGATCGCGCTCGCCGTGCGGAGAATGCTCAGATCGGTACCGCGCGAACCGGCACCGTGGAGCGACAGCAGAGTGGGATAACAGATATCCGGTTCCATACAGTCCTCATGAGCCGCCAGAATATATCCAAGATTCCGGAATTTCTTTTCTTCAATAAGATACATAATATCCTCCCGCAGATTATTCGATGCGCTGTCCTTCCGGGAATTCCCGGAAATCGGGGCGCAGATAGTCCATCATGTCCGGCGTGAGCCGGATGTCACAGGCACCCAGCGAATCTTTGAGATGGGCAGTTTCTGCAGCACCGATGATGGAGAAGGACGTGAACCGGTACGGATGATTCATCAGCCACGCAAGCTGAATCTGAGATGCTGTCCATCCGGTTTCGCCGCTCAGTTTTTTGATGCGTACCGCCATTTCCCGGTTGTACGGATTATCGAACAGGGATGCTCTCCAGCTGACCAGATGGTCGAAATTTCCGGTCAGGGCATACTGCGAGAAAATCCCGGAAGCAAGTCCGGAATATCCGCCGACGCAGACCATATCGTCTTCATGCAGGGCGATAAAGTCCTCGTCAAGCCACTTGCACACGCCGCGGTTGGTACGGTTGTTCCGCGCCAGATTGAATTCGATCTCATCAATCACGAATCCCGGACAGCCGTGTTCCTTCGCGTAAGCGGCAGCCGCACGCTGACGTTCGACCGACCAGTTGGAGCATCCGTAATACTGCGTCTTTCCGGCTTTGCGGAGATCCTCCAGCGTGTCCATGATTTCGTCAATGCCGACTGCCGGATCGTCCACATGGAGCATGAAGAAATCCACAGAATCCAGACCAAGACGCGAGAGGGATTCGTCCATATCCTGCAGAATGTCCTCCCGGTGCAGGGTAAGACTGCCGGGGACATTGCCGTCCTCGCCGCCTTTCGTGGTGATAATGACCCTGTCACGCACACCGCGGGAACGGATCCATTCGCCGAGACATTTTTCGGACAGACCGTCGCCGTATTCGTGCGCGGTATTGAAGAAAAAACCACCTTGGTCGAAGTAATAGTCCAGAAGTTCGTGGGCAAGTGGTGTGGGAACACTGGTTCCGTGCGGAGCGCATCCCATACAGATTTGCGATACGGCAAAGGGAACGCCGGGAATCTGAACGGTTTTCATGAAAAATCCTCCTGTAGAAGTACAAAATGTCAGGTTATCGTTCGTAACTTGTACCTGTATTATAACAGATATGCGGGAAGAAATCAATATTTTGGCGATTCTGACCGAAAGAATTGCGGGAAACTCCGGGAAACCGTTGCCAATGCCGACGGAACATGGTATAATGAGAACAGAAATCAACGAAACGGAGAAAATTTTATGTTCGATCTTTTTGAAAAAATCCCCGTATATGACGGCGGAACCATCGCGGAAGGCTTCTACAACGCAGGCCCCATGCTTGCCGACGACCGGGAAGGCCCCACCGATGAGGACACCCGGATGCAGCTTATCACCGGCACCTCGGCGGAAGAATTTTCCGCTTACCGCAAAAAACTGACGGCGGCAGGATTTGACGTGGTCTTTGAAAATTCCACCCCGGCGGCGGAATGCGTTCAGTGGGTGAAGGACGACATTTACCTGTACGGCGTATATAACCGTCTTTCCGGAGAGGTTCGCCTGTTCCTCGATGGTGCCGGCGTGACGGTGGATCAGTTCGGCTATACCGCCGACGGAGGAAAAACGGAAATCTACCAGTACGGACTCTATTACGACCCGCAGAACGGTCATTCCCCCACGACAACCAACTGCGGGATGCTGTACATCGTGAAGCTCGCGGACAACCGACTGTTTATGATGGACGGCGGACACATCCTCCAGTGCTCCGTGGAAGCGGTGACGGGACTGTACAATTTCCTCCACCGGATCACGGGAATTCCGGCAGGTGAAACGATTCCGATTGCCTGCTGGTTTGTAACCCATGCTCATGACGATCACCTTGCCATGTGCATCCGTCTGACCCGAACTTATCCCAGCGAATTTGATATCCAGCGGATTCTGTTCAATTTCCCGTCCTATTCGGTCTGCCGCCGCGGATATGCCGAAGAACCCTTCCGTCTCCGCGAAACTCTCCGCGAGTTCTATCCGGACGCAAAAACGCTCAAGCCCCATCACGGCATGAAGTTCACGCTGGCTTCGGCGGAATTTGAAGTATACTATACCCATGAAGATGTCATCCGCGCGGACAACGTGACTGCTTATCCCTTCCGCGACTTCAACTGCACCTCCACGGTACTGAAAATGACCGTGGACGGCGGATCGGTGATGTGGCTCGGCGACACCAATCTGGAAGCGGAGGGACATATCGTCAGAACCATGCCGCGCGAAATGTGGAAAGCGGATGTTGTTCAGGTGGCACACCACTGCTTCAACCACCTGTCCACCCTGTACCCGTGGATTGCCGCACCTTACGCGATGCTGCCGAACTCGTATTTCGGCGGACATACACCCGAGAATCTCTCCAAACTGGCGGATGTGGAAGCGTGCCTGAAGTCTCCGGACTGCATCTGGTACGAGGAAAAAACGACCGGATTTGTCTTCGATCACGGGGAATACCGTGTGATTCTGGAAGAAGACCGTGTCGGCGGCGAACATGACGGAATCGGTCTCTACGGTACTTACGACGAACGGATTCTGGAATAATCCGGCAGGAGGCAGATATGCTTGCAAGAATCATCAAACAAAACGGAAACCGTGTCTTCGAAATTGACGGAAAAACCTATCTTCCGGCAGCTTTCCGTTCGTTCCGCCCCACGCCGGCCAATGTTTCACTGTTTTACCGGAACGGGATCCGGCTGTTCCAGATGCAGTGTTCCGGACGGAACAGTACGCTCGGACTGCCGTATTCCAATTACGGTGCCGCGTGGGTGGGCGATCACCGGTATGACTTTTCCGCGCTGGATCGTCAGATGGAAATGTTCATGAAGTTCGCGCCGGAAGGCTATTTCATGCTCATGGTGCAGCTCGATATGCCGGACTGGTGGCGGAAGGAAAACAACTGTCCGTGGGACAGCTATCTGCAGATCGGCGAAGCTCTTCTCGAAGAAAAATGGATCAGCGATGCCTGCGATTATTTACAGGCGTTCCTGCGGTATGCCGAAGAAACCTACGGCGACCGCGTCTTTGCCTACAGTTTTTCCGCCGGATGTGCGACCGAATGGTTCGATCAGTGGTATTATGACAGCATCAGCGACCGGAAAGCGGCGGATTACCGGGAAAAAACCGGCGATCCCGACGCACCGGTTCCCACCATCGCAGACATCCGGAGTAAGGAATTTCCCTCTCTCCGTCGGGACGACAATGCCGTGTACCGGTATCAGAAATACTGCGCCGATCGGATTCCCGATCTGATTCTCCGCTTTACCCGGTGCGCGCAGGAGGTATTGAATCATCAAAAAATTGTCGGACTGTTCTTCGGCTACTCCGATCTGCCGCTGCACTGGCAGAACCAGACCGCTACCAACGGGTACGAAAAGGTCTGGGCAAGTCCGGACATTGATATGCTGTTCTCACCGGCGGCATACCAGACACGGAAGCTCGATCAGGTCAGCTCCTACCAGTATTTGGTGGATTCCATTTCGGTTCATGACAAACTGTATCTCCACGAAATCGACCATCGGACATATCTTGCCCAGTATCCCATGGACAATTTCGGGATGATGTATACAGACTATAAAAATGAAGAAGAAACGATCACGGTTCTCCGCCGGGAACTCTGCGCCGCCGCAGTCAAGGACGGTGCATTGTGGTGGTTTGATTTCATGGGCGGGTATTACGCTTCCCCCGGATTGGAAGCGGAACTGCGGACGGAAATGGACGTTTTACAGAAACTGTACGCCATGCCGCACAAATCCGTTTCGGAAATCGCCGTCTTTGCCGATCCGATGTCCTTCCTTCGGATGCACGACGAAACCCGGATGCCGCAGGACTGCGTATTCCACAACCGCGACAGTCTCCACAACTGCGGCGCACCGTATGACTATTTCAATCTGAAAGACCTGACTTCGATTGACCTGACACAATACAAAATGTTCGTATTCCTCAATGCGGTGGAAATGACGGACGAAGTGAAAGAAACAATCCGCACCAAACTGGCGGACAAAACCAAAGTCTGGCTCTATGCACCCAATTACGCAACCGGAGGCATGGACGAAGTGTGTTCTATCCGACTGCGGGAAATCAACCTCCCGGAAGGAAAGGTGCAGTACGGCAGCGACTGCTTCGGCTTCACCGATCCGGCGTCTCCGATGTTTGCAGTGGACGATGCGGAAGCGGACATTCTGGCTTCCTATACCGACGGCACACCGGCGTGCGCGAGAAAGGGAACGGACGTGTATATCCCCGTGGGAAACGTTCCGTCCGCACTCTGGCGGGAGCTGGCGAGAACGGCGGGCGTACATATTTACTGCGATACACCCGGCGCGCTGTACGCGGATTCGCGTTTCGTCGCACGTCAGACGGTATGGGAAACGGATATCACTGTCCGTATGCCTTTCGACTGTACGGTCGAAGAACTGTTTTCCGGAAAAACATACCGGACAGAGAATAAGGAACTGCGATACCGGGAAGAAAACGGCGCGGTACGGCTGTTCTTGATATGCGAAAAACTGACAGGAGAACAACGATGAAGTATAACCTTTCTTTCCATGATTCCGGAAGCATGGAGATCGGATTTCAGGACGGCTGTCTGGAAATCAACACCGGTGTCCTTCAGATTGCCGTAAACGGCAGGGAAGGATTTCTGCAGAGCAGCGGACGAAAATGGCAGTTTGCACAGCCGGAACCGATTCTGGACATCCGGATCACTGGGAAAACGAACGACCGTGTCATTCTGGAACTCCGATATGAAACCGGAACGGAAACATGGACTCTGTTCCCAGAACTTCCGTTCCTTTGTACGGATTCTCATCCGGATGATCGTGTGTTTGCCCTTGCTTCTCCCCACATTCAGCTGACTGTTGTGGAGATGGTGGATCGAACCGACCATCACGATTCGCTGGTGAAGGAGTCGGTGCATCAGCATTATAAATCTCACAAAGCCAAAGGAAATCTGTTCCTGCTGGACGATTATGCACAGAACCGGGGACTTCTGCTGGCAAAGCATTCCCCCTGCCCGGACAGTGCCGTCCGCCGCGCTTCCGACGGTGACCTGCATCTGTCGGCGGACAAAGCCCGGCTTCACGGATGCGGATACGGCGCGGCATACGGTGTCGGCAAGCCTTCGGAGATGTTTGACTTATACAAACAGCTGTATACAAATCTGTGTGAACGTACAGGCGCGAATTTCATCATGTCCAATACCTGGGGCGACCGGAGCCGGGACAGTGCCATGAAGGAAGAATTTGTCCTGCGAGAACTGGACTGTGCCCATCGTCTGGGCGTGGATATCGTTCAGCTCGACGACGGCTGGCAGAAGGGGATTTCTTCGAATTCCACCTACGCGGCGCAGAACCGCGGCGGCGTATTCGAAGGATTCTGGGATTTCGACCCGGATTTCTGGGAACTCGATCCGAAAAAATTCCCCGGCGGCATGGAAACAATCCTCCACAAAGCCGGCGAACTCGGCATCGAAATCGGTCTGTGGTTCGCACCGGATTCCGCCGATGATTTTGTCAACTGGAAGAAAGACGTGGATGTGATCCGTACCCTTTCGGAAAAGCACGGTGCACGGTATATCAAACTGGACGGCGTGGTTCTCCGTACGGAAGAATGCGAGAAAAACTACCTTGCCATGCTGGACACGATCCGTCAGATCCGCTGTTCCGATGGGGCACCTCTCCGGTTCAATCTGGATATCACCAACGACGAACGGCTCGGCTATTTCTGCGGCATTCCGTACGGAACCCTGTTTGTGGAAAACCGGTACACCGACTGGAAAAACTACTATCCGCACCGGACAATGCGGAACCTGTGGCAGTTATCACGTTATCTTCCGGCGGCAAAATTCCAGTTTGAAGTGCTGAACCCGCGCCGGAATGCGGCGTTGTACGGAGATGACCCGCTGGCACCGGCGAATTACGATATCGACTGGTGCTTTGCCTCGGTCATGGCGTCCAATCCGCTGATCTGGATGGAAATGCAGCATCTGAGCGAAGAAGATACCGAAGCTCTCCGCCGGATCATTGCCGTGTACCGGGCTCATCGGGAAGCCATGTCGGAAATGCCGGTGCATCCCATCGGCGATCTGCCGGACGGCGTTGGCTGGAGCGGCTTCCACTGGCAGGGAAGGGACGGCGGTTATGTCACCCTGTTCCGCGGAATCACGGAGGACGAAATCCATACGTTTGCTCTGCCGGTAAAGTGCGGACAATGGACGATCCTGCACAGCAATACGGAAGCATCCGTCTGTGAAACGGACAACGGACTCCGGACATCCCTCGGCAAACCACGCGGATATGTGTTCCTGAAATACAGCAATCCGTAAATAAAAGACACCGCATGGAGCGATTCCATGCGGTGTTTTTGCGTGATATATACAGATCAATACTGTTTCATTTTGGTGAATGCCGCGTCATTTCCATTGTCCGGCATAAGGGTGAACGAAAAATCAAATTCTTCGGTGGGCAGTTCGTATTCCTTTTCCGGTTCGGGACCGCAGGAAAGACTGCCGAGACCTCTGTGGCGATGGTCGATGTACAGATATTTTTCTTCCGTGAACCGCAGTTCGTTTCTGTGGCGCGCGGATGTGAGATTTTCAAGAGTGAAATTGTGGCAGGAGAACGAGAAATCCCCGACGGCGCAGATGCCGTAGTTTTCGCCGGTAATCCGGACAAATCTTGTATTCTCATGGTTGCCGGTTTCCTGCGGAACATCGTACTGGAAGTTCATGTCGGCAATGTTCATTCCGTAAAGTCCGACAGGAGAAGCGTGCTTGCGGTCGGAGTAGGAGTCGCCGGGACCTCTGCCGAACCATTCGGCACGGGATGCTTCCTTCGGCAGACAGACGCTCATGCCGATTCGCGGAAGAATTTTCGGAGGTCTGCCGTACGGCTTGCCCTTCATGCCGATTTCGACTGCTCCGTCCGCCGATACCGTGTAGATCAGTTCCGCGTCAAAGCCCCAGAAATGGCTCTGCGGAAGAATCTTTCCGGCTGCCCGGATGACACAGCGGTCAGCATATTTTTCGATGGTCTGTGTATGCATACCGAAATGGAGATCCTGCACAAGCTGGCTCTTCCATTCGCCCGCATGACGTTCACTGAACCCGGTGATTCCGTCGTTGTCGGTCGGCGCACGGTGGAAATTCGGCTTGAGAGGCGAGGAAATCAGTTCCCGTCCGCCGACAGCATACCGGCAGATCAGACCGTCTTCCACTTCAATCCGCGTATCTCCGGCAGTAACGATGATCCGACCATAATCTTCTTCCACCGTATAATCAAACGGCGTGTATTCCTGCTTGACCGGTTCGCTTCTGCCGAGAAGAATCTGCTTGTGCGCGATTTCCTTTCCGTCTTTTTCGGCAATGAAATCCGCACGGAAATCGCCGGTCAGACCGTCCGTTGAAAGATCAAGCACGAATTCCTTCGTCTGATGCGGGAGAATTCCGTCGAGTGTCAGCACGCCCGAACGTACCGGGGTGTTGTCCGCATACATCGTCCATGTCAGAACAACTCCGTCGAGCGGCAGGAAGTCGTAGGTATTGCGGACTTCGATGCCGGTTTCCGTCCGTTCGACCCATACGGGCGCGGATACTTCGCGGAGTTCGTTCCATGCCGGTTTCGGAGTACCGTCGCTGGTGTGGAATCCGTCAAGAGAGAAGTTTGACCAGTGATAAAGATCGCCGAAGTCGCCGCCGTAGAGGTAGCGCGCACGTCCTTCTTCATCGGGGGAAGAGAACCCGTGGCTCTTGAATTCCCATACATAGCCGCCGCAGATGTAGTCATGTCTGTAAACGAAACGCCAGATATCCTCCAGACCTCCGGGACTGTTGCCCATCGCGTGGGCGTATTCGAGCATCAGAACCGGCGCACCGTCGGGCGTAAATTCTTCCAGCGTGGACATCGGCATATATCCCGTATCGCGGAACGGCGCGGGATTCTTTTCATCAAACTGCGATGCGTAATACGTTGTCGGAATTCTCGGTTCCTTATCCTTCAGCCATTCGATGCAGGCGTAGAGATTCTTACCGTCGCCCGCTTCGTTGCCGAGGGAACGGAGATTCACGCAGGTTTCGTTTTTGTCCTGATAATAGGCTCTCGAAATGCGGTCAAGGAAAGCACCTGCCCATTCGTCCATCTTGGCAAGTCCGCCCATGTCGCCGGTTTCCGCCATGCCGTGGGATTCGACATCCGCTTCGTCCATGACGTAGATACCGAGTTCCGAAGCAATTTCAAAGAACAGCGGCTGATTGGTATAGTGGCTCGTCCGGATCGCGTTGAGGTTGCAGGACTTGATGTCTTCCAGTTCCGCGATGATCTGTTCCGCCGTGATCGCACGTCCGCGCCACGGATTGTTTTCGTGACGGTTGACCCCCTTGATGATGATCGGCGAACCGTTGATCGTGATGGAATGGCCTTCGATTGCGGAAAAACGGATGCCGGCTTTTTTCGTATGGATTTCAACTGCATTTCCGTCACGCAGAAGGGTAAGGATCATCTTATAGAGATACGGATCCTCCGCGTTCCACAGATGCGGCTGACCGATGGGCAGGGAAAGTTGCGTTTCCGCCGAAGCCGCCGCTTCCGCTCTGCACACTTCCCGACCGTCGGCATCGTAAAGAACCGCTTCCAGAACCGCCGCATCGTCGGAGGTACGGCAGTCCGCCGTCAGTTCAAATCCGGTTTCCGTGGGGAGAAGCAGATAGTCCCAGACATAATCCGCGCCGCAGGAGATCAATGTGACATTGCGGAAAATACCGCTTGCCATCAGCATATCCTGATTTTCCAGATAGGAACCGTCGGAATACCGGTGAACCTGAACCGCGAGAATATTTTCGCCTTCGCGGAGGTATTCTGTAATGTCGAATTCCGCACACAGACGGCTTGCCTTGGAGAAACCGACATAATTTCCGTTGACCCAAACAAAATACGCGCTTTCGACCCCGTCAAAGCGGAGGATCGCATGAGCGGGTACGGCATTCAGAGAAATGCTGCGGCGGTAGAGACCGATGGGATTGACCGCGTGAATATACGGCGGATCGACCGGGAACGGATAGTCCACATTCGGATAATAGCAGGTGCCGTAACCCTTGAACTGCCACATCGACGGTACTTCAAGCGTGTCCCAGCCGCTGTCGTCGTAGTCCATGGAGAAGAAATTCCGTTCTTCCGCAGGGATTTTACCGTCGGCAAGATAGCGGAACGCCCAGTCGCCGTTCAGAGAAGTGATCCGGTCCGAATCGGTGTAATTGCGGTGTGTAATGCCGCTCTTCTGCGCCGGAATCAGCAGAGAACGTGCAGGAAGCCGGTTCTCCTGCAGAAGGGCGGGATTTTCGATGTAATGTCTCAGATTCATGAGAACCTCCTGAGTGGGGATATTCCTGTTGATTGATATATTATAGCACATCAGGGAAGGCTTTTGCATACTTTTTTCAAATGTTCCGCAGAAATTCTTTCTGATACATACCACAAATTCCCATTCATAATTTGGTTACAGCGGATTCATACTATGTGCGGAGAGAAAAGACTCTCCGACGGACATAAATTCTCCGGAAGCGTT
>SVQN01000068.1 GCA_015065295.1 Oscillospiraceae bacterium | reverse complement strand
AAATGAATTGACAGGGGTTGTCCAAAGCGTTTGGAGGGGGCGGACGAATCGCTTTCTGTAGGGAATTATACCATGAGTGACGGCAAAATGCAATGCGTTTTTATGAATTTTATATTTCTGCGGCGTAGAGACTGAGCCAGTTCCGGTCGGTTTCCGTGGGAACGGAGAGAAGTCCGCGCCCGACGGCATCGTGCAGGCTGCGGGTGATGAAGATGTGGAGGTGGTTCGACAGGCGGTTGGCGGCCTGATCCATCAGGTGTTTCGGAACGTCCGGGACGAGGGTGTCGGTGATGATTTTGTACGCGGCGTCGAGATGCGGCTTGAACTGCGGGTAGACGGTGTTGGTAAGCTCTGCCAGCTTGACGAGGCGGTCGTATTTGCAGGAATAATAGTTCGGGCGGAAGGTATCGCCGTCCTTGACGAGCAGGTGTTTGTCAAGCGCGATGCTGAGGAGGTATTTCTGATCGTCGGAGAGGGTGGAACTATCGGTTTTTCCGGTGAGAATTCCGCCGCAGAGAGGGAACACACCTTCGGGAAGATCGAAAAAGACATTGCTGTCCAGTCCGCTCCACCAGTGATGGAAGCTCTGGACGTATTCGGAAGGCCGGTGGACGGGGCCGTCCCATTCTTCGTAGGAATACGGCGGACGTTCCGGCGGTTCACTGGAGTCTGTGAAGCCGAGGGCGATCCAGCTGCCGCCGTTCGGACGTTCGGGAACCTTGTCGGAAGTGATGACATGGCATTCCGCGCCTTTGTAGCGGGAGGTCATGAATTCCGTGACCATGTGGATGTACACCCACAGCAGGCGTTCCCATGAGAATCCGGCGGGGTTGTACTCCGGCGAGGTCAGCAGGGAACGGTGGTCTTCGAGGAAGGCGAAGAGTTTGTCGGAAAAGGCGGGGAAGCAGGCTTCGGTGATTTGATCGTACATCCGGGAAGAGGGATTTTCGAGGATGACGAAATCGGTCTGGTAGCGGTCGGCACCGACCTTCCGCATGAGCTGGTTATAGGTGAGATACTGCACTTCGTCCTCGATGTACGGCGCGGCGATGCCGAGCTCGGTACAGAGTTCCTCGATGGTGAGCGGCTGACGGTAGGCGGCGAGGAGGATATTCTGGGCGGATTTCCGCTTGGCGCAGGACATGGGTTCGCCGTCCGCGCCGGGGAAGAACTGACAGGAGAGGACAAGATTTTCGGGTCGGAAGCTTCGTTCACCGAATTCACGCATGGTATGGATACCTTCTTTCAATAAATTTCGTGCGTCGTGGAGCCACCATTTGACGGTGCCGGGGCTTTTGCGGAGGATTCCGGCGATGTCCGCAACGCTTTTTCCGTCAAAGTAGTGCAGGACGACGGCTTTCCGGTAGTTTTCCGAAAGAAACGCGATCTCGCGGCGGAGGAGATTTTCGGTTTCGCGTCGGGTGATTTCCTCCTCGATGCTGTCGGAGGAAACGATATCCTCGGGGAGGTAGACCGTGCCGCCGGTCTTTTTCTGACGCAGGCGTTTGAGGAAGAGATTGTTCGACACGCGCCAGCAGAACGCGCCGAGGCTGTCGATGGTCTGACCGCGCCGGAGGATTTTGAGAAGTTCGAGGACGATGTCCTGCGCGAGGTCTTCGGCTTCCTCGCGGGTATTCATGCGGAGGCAGCAGAAGCCGAGGATTTTGTCGAAGTAGTCGGTTTCGAGAAGCCGGAGAATGTCGGATTCCGTCATGGGAGATGGGGTTCCTTTCGGGTGAGATGTGGGATCGATCCTTTTCGTTAGTTAAGTACCGGGATGGGGAATTCGGTTGGAAATTATTTTGAAAATTTTTTCTTTCCGCAAAAATCAACGAAATAACATCATTTTCTTCAGATTATACCACATAAAATCACGGTTTTGCAAAAATTCACATCCAATTCTCGTTTTGATATTGATTTTCCGGCGATATTCTGTTACAATAATGTGGTTGAAAAACAATTTTTGTTTATATCAAAAAGGAGACATAGAAATGGCACTTGTAACTACCAAGGAAATGTTCAAGAAGGCTTACGAAGGCGGCTACGCCATCGGCGCGTTCAACATCAACAATATGGAAATCATCCAGGCAATTGCTGACGCTGCCGGCGAAGCAAAGTCCCCGGTTATTCTTCAGGTATCCGCAGGCGCAAGAAAGTACGCAAAGCAGGAATACCTCCTCGGCCTCGCAAAGGCTGCAATCGCTGACTCCGGTATCGACCTCGCTCTCCACCTCGACCACGGCGCAGACTTCGAAATCTGCAAGGCGTGCATCGACGGCGGCTTCACCTCCGTTATGATCGACGGTTCTCACCACTCCTTCGAAGAAAACATCGAAGTTACCAAGAAGGTTGTTGAATACGCACACGCTCACGGCGTTGTTGTTGAAGGCGAACTCGGCGTTCTCGCAGGCGTTGAAGACGACGTTGTTGCAGAACACTCCTCCTACACCAAGCCCGAAGAAGTTGAAGAATTTGTAGGCCGCACCGGTGTTGACTCCCTCGCAATCTCCATCGGTACCTCCCACGGCGCATACAAGTTCACCGCTGCACAGTGCACCAGAAACGAAGAAGGCATCCTCGTTCCCCCGCCGCTCCGCTTCGACATCCTCGAAGAAGTCGGCAAGAGACTTCCGGGCTTCCCGATCGTTCTCCACGGCGCATCCTCCGTTCCGCAGCACTACGTTAAGGAAATCAACGAACTCGGCGGCCAGCTCCCGGACGCAGTCGGCATTCCGGAAGAACAGCTCCGCAAGGCAGCTACCATGGCAGTCTGCAAGATCAACATCGACTCCGACATCCGTCTCGCTCTCACCGCCGGTATCCGCCGCGTGATGACCGCTCAGCCGGAAGTATTCGACCCCAGAACCTACCTCTCCGTTGCACGCGAAGAAGTCAAGAAGACCGTTTACCACAAGATCGTAGACGTCCTCGGTTCCGCTAATACTCTGTAAGAAATGAAGTTCTTCGGGGAAAAACTTTTTGGAAAAAGTTTTTCCCCGAACCCCTTTTCAAAAACTTTTGAACAAATATATTTGCAAAGTGCAGTGCAGATTTGAGGATGGACTTTTTGAATATATTTGTTTGAATTGAGTTAATCTGAAAAATGGAGACACAATATACATGAAGTGGACTGGCGATTATAATGTGAATGCGAACGATGTGGATTTCAACAACATCGTTTCGGTGTCGAGTGTTCTGCGGTATATGCAGGATGCGGCGAATTATGCGATGGAGGAGGACGGACCGTCTTATCTGGAATTATTTGATAGGGGGCTGGCGTTCATCCTGAGCCGGATTCGGCTGAGTCTGTACGCGCCGGTATATTCGCATGAGAAGCTGGAAGTGCAGTCGTGGGCGTGTGAATCGAGAGGGGCGCAGTTCAACCGCTGCTACCGGATTCTGCGGGACGGTGCGATTGTTGCTGAGGCGGTATCGGTATGGGCACTGTGCGGGGTGGAAGACCGCCGTCTGCACCGGGTGAGCGAATTCGATTTCGGCTACCGGACGGACGAGATGCTGGAGCTTGATCTTCCGGCGCGGTTCAAAATTCCGGAGGACGTATCGCTGCGGCTGGTGGGCGAGAGAACCGTGGAATATGCGGACATCGACATGAACGGGCACATGAACAACACGAAATATCCGGACATTCTGTGCGGGTACATCGGGGATATGCGCGGACAGCGTGTGGTTTCGATGGCGTTGTCGTTTGTTTCGGAAGCACCTTTGCACGAGGCGTTGAAGATTTACGCCGGATCGAGCGACGGCGTATGGTATGTCCGTACCGTCAAGGAAAACGGGCAGACGAACGTCGAGGCGGAGATCATTACGGAAGCAATTTGAAATGACTAAGGGCTAATGGTTAATGACTATGGCTGAATTTCTATGTATGAGAAAACCTCCGTGGAGTTTGTAAGCAACTCCGGCGGAGGTTTTTTGTCGGTTATAAGTGGAAAAAGAAAAGGATGAAAGCGATCTGAAGGAGGATAATGAGAATTGCTGCGCCGATGAAGACCGGGCGGCGGATTTTGCCGAGACGGTAGGAATTGAACAGCCAGACGAACAGAAAGACGAGGGGGATAATGATTACGGAAAGGGATAGGGAAAGGTCGGAATAGGGGAGACGCGGCATGGTCATGGGGAGCCTCCTTTCGGATATGTATGTTTTTTTCGGTTACTTCGTCAATGTCCGTCCGACTGCGTCGTTCCAGCCGTCGTACATTTTCTTCCGCGTGTCCGCGTCAATTGCCGGTTCAAAGGTTTTGTCTACGGCGCGGAGTGCGAGCAGCTCCTCCTTCGACTGCCAGAAGCCGGACGCAAGCCCCGCGAGGAACGTTGCGCCCAGTGCCGTCGATTCACGCACAACCGGGCGGATGACCCGGCGGTCGCTGATGTCTGCCTGGAACTGCATCAGGAAATTGTCACGGGTTGCGCCGCCGTCGACGCGGAGTTCGTGAATCGGTGCGCCCGTGTCGCGTTCCATGGCGTGGATGAGGTCGGCGGACTGGTAGGCGATGGATTCCTCTGCCGCGCGGATGATGTGTTCACGCTTCGTTCCGCGCGTGATGCCGACAATGGTGCCGCGGGCGTACATATCCCAGTAGGGTGCACCGAGACCGGTGAACGCGGGAACAAGGTACACGCCGCCGCTGTCCGGAACTTTCGTCGCGTAGTATTCTGCGTCGCGGCTTTCGGAGAAGAACCGCATTTCGTCGCGGAGCCACTGGATGACCGAGCCGCCGCAGAACACGCTTCCTTCGAGAGCGTAGGTCACGGGTTCGTTTTCCAGACCCGCGCAGATCGTGGTCAGCAGGCCGTTTTCGCTGGTTTCGCGCTTGGTTCCGGTGTTGAGCAGGAGGAAGCAGCCGGTTCCGTAGGTGTTTTTCGCATCCCCGGCGGAGAAGCATCCCTGACCGAAGAGAGCCGCCTGCTGGTCGCCCGCAACGCCGCAGACGGGGATGTCGCAGCCGTCGATTTTCGCCGTGCCGAAATATCCGGAGGAAGTCCGGACATCCGGAAGCATGGACGCGGGAACGCCGAACAGGTCGAGAAGATCGCTGTCCCATCCGAGGGTGTTGATGTTGTAGAGCATCGTGCGGGAGGCATTGGTGCGGTCGGTCGCGTGGACGCCGGTGAGCTTCCATATCAGCCATGTGTCGACGGTGCCGAACATCAGTTCCCCGGCTTCCGCACGTTCGCGGACACCTTCGACGTTGTCGAGAATCCACTTGATCTTGCTTGCGGAGAAATACGCGTCGGGAACCAGCCCGGTCTTTTCGCGGATGAGGACATGATGGGGCTTCATTTCGTCAATGATGGGAGCCGTCCGGCAGCACTGCCACACGATGGCGTTCATCACGGGCGTGCCGGTGGCTCTGTCCCACACAACGGTGGTTTCGCGCTGATTGGTGATGCCGATGGCGGCAATTTCGGAAGCGGAAACGCCGGTTTTGGCAATCACTTCCATCAGACAGCCGTAGGAGGAAGACCAGATGTCGATGGGATCATGTTCGACCCATCCTTCGCGGGGATAAATCTGCGGAAATTCGCGGGCAACCACGCCGACGATGTTTGCGGAGCGGTCAAAGAGGATCGCGCGGGAGGAAGTGGTCCCCTGGTCGATGGCGATGATGTAATTTTTCATGATAACTCCTTATTAACATGACGTAAGTTCGATGGTATTCTATATTATCAACCTCACCCGTAGGGAGCGGCGCCCTCGTCGCTCCGTCTAACGATTCAAACCCTACAAAATTTGATAAATAGAACTCCAAATTTTGTTTACGGACATTTTGTAAGTCCAAATCGTTCAATGGAGCGACGAGGGCGCCGCTCCCTACGGGTGAGGTTGTCGATATAGAATACCATCGAACTCACATTTACTTACAATTCCAGTATTCCCGCGCCTGCGGCGGCTGCGGCTTCGGCTTCTTCGCGGCGGCACGTCAGGACGAGGTGCTGACCGTCGAGGAGGAGAGAGACGATGCTGCGGATGCGGGGAACGTCGATATGCGAGAAGCTCTCGTCGAAGAGCAGGAAGGGCGTTTCGGTTTTGAAGATTTCTTCCGCGAGCGCGATCCGCAGGGCGATGTATGCGAGGTCGGACGTGCCGCGGGAGAGGTGGTCGGCGGTGAGAATGTCCGTTTCGGTGGAGCATCCCGCCTCCCAGTCGGCGTCGAGGGTCAGGTTTTCGTGCGTGCCGCTCGTTGCGCCCGAGAGAAGGATCGACGCGTTCTGCGCGATTTTCGGGATCACGTCGGAACGCATGGACGTTTCTGCCTGAAGAAGCGCGGTTTTCGCCAGTTCGCACGCGTCATGACGCAGGGACAGTTCCTCGATGCGGCGGTCAAGTTCGTCCAGAGCCGTCGCCGCTTCGTCCGGCGTGCGTCCGGGGGTACCGAGGGCGGCAAGCTGCGCTCCCAGATCGTGCTGACGCTGTTCGGCGGAACGGAGGGCGGCGTCGGTGAAGTCGCGTTCTTTCAGCAGGGTTTTGAGCTCGTCCGGGGTCAGTTCGGCGGCCGCTTTGCCTTGCGGCTGATTCCGGATTTCCTGTGCCTCGGTGACCGCCTGTACGCGGTCGGTGCCTGCGAGCTGTTCGTTCAGGACTTCCAGTTTTCCGGTGAGGTTGGACAGCTTGGCGGTCATGGCTTCGCGGTCACGGCGGATGTCGTCGGCGGCGGTATGGAGAGCGGTCAGCGTGTCGGCGAGGTCGGACTGTTCGGCGATGCCTGCCGTCCGGCAGAGTTCCGACACACGGGCAAGGGCGGCTTCAAAGCGTTCCTTGATCTGCAGGAATTCAGGGTCATCCTGTTCCGGTACGCTGTCCGGCTCCGGTACACTGTCCGGCTCATCGGGATCGTCATTGGAGATTTCGGGAAGTTCTTCTTCGTCGGCGAGTTCTTCGGGATCGGCGAATAACTCTTCCAGTTCCTCGATGGAGGCGGTGTTCCAGTCGTTCAGTAGGCGGGTGAGGGCGTTGACGGAACGGGTATGCAGGATGATGAAGACCACGCCGCCCGTGACACACGCCAGCGTCAGGATAAGCGGGAGGATGTAGGCATCCGTATTGAACCAGTACATCAGGAGAGACGCCGCAAAGCCGAACAGACCGGCGAGAAAGAGAACGAGCGCGGCGGTAAACTGCGAATGTGCGCCGCTTTCGAGACGGTGCGCGGATTCGACGGGGGAGAGGTCGACGGATGCCGGGGAAACGTTGCCGGTATCGGGGAAATCGTCGGGGGCTTCGTCACCGGTTTCCGGAAGATCATCGGGGAAGGCAGTTTCTTCACCGTCGGATGCACTGCGGGAGGCACAGGCTTCGACATAGCGGCGGATGTCGCGTTCGGCTTCCTCT
Source organism: Oscillospiraceae bacterium (assembly GCA_015065295.1). Classification (GTDB taxonomy): domain Bacteria; phylum Bacillota; class Clostridia; order Oscillospirales; family CAG-272; genus UMGS1696. The sequence goes on along the minus strand of SVQN01000068.1, from coordinate 6,581 downwards.
ACGGCTTCGGTGAATCCCGTGCCGAGAGCGGAGGCATCGAGTTCCGCGAGGGTACTGCGGAGTTCGGCGATGCTGCGTTCGATCTGCCCGGCGTTTTCGATCTGGCGGAGGAGGCGGAGTTTGTCGAGGGCGGTAAAAATGCCGTTGTATGCCTGCTGATTTTCTTTGAGTTCGCGGATGCGCCCGGTGATGTCGTCGAGGGAGGTGCGGACACGGAGAATCTCGGCGGAAGCGGCAGAGGTGCGCTGCATTTCCTCGGCGAGGGCGGCACGTTCGGCACGGAGCTCGGCAAGTTCGCCGCCGCTGCCGTTTTTGTGACAGATTTCGCGGCGGACATTGTCGATGGTGCGGACGGCCTTCTGAATATCGACGTTTTCGTCGGCGGAGGTAAGCAGATTTTCGAGAGCCTGAACGCGCGGACGGGGCGACGTTACCTGCCCGACGAAGCAGGTGTTCATGAACACATCCTCGCCGACGCCGAAGAAGAATTCGCCGGGGTTCTGCCCGGTGACGGTCTCGCCGGTCGTACGGTTGATGATGCGGACGCGTTCGCGTGCAGGCGCGTCGTCAGAGGTAAGAATGGCGCGTTCGACGCGGTAGCCGGTACCGTCGTCGGCTTCGAGGAGGAGATACCCGGCGGCCTGACCGGTGAGGCGGTTGATCCAGCGATCACGTTCGGAGGATTCGCCGCGGGGAGCCTTGGCTGAGAGGCCGTAGAACACGAATTTGATGAACATGGCGACGGACGACTTCCCGGATTCGTTGGGGCCGTAGAGGACGTTGACGCCGTCGCCGAGCTCGATTTCGTAATTGTTCAGCCCGCCGAAGGAAATGATGTGGAGGAGAGTCAGTTTCATGAGAAATCCTTTTTTTAGCTAATGGCTAATGGTGAATGGTGAATGACTGATTAGATTTTTCGTTTTGTTGGCTGACGGATGGGAATTACCAATTTCTGTAATACACATGAGACGCTTGTTTTCAAGTCGGTGACGCGCAGAATTGGCTAAGGACCCGACCTTCCCTTCGGGAAGTCGAGTGAAGGACTAATGACTATGTCCAAACGTTAAGTCTGTCGGCTTGACGGACGTTTGGGACATAGTCCTTCACCATTAGTCCTTAGTCCTTAGTCAAAACGTTTTTTCTCCCGCGAGTGCGGAGAGTGCATACCGTAATGCCCGGATGCCGACTTCGCGGGTGCGCGGATCGTCGGATTCCAGCGAGGGTCTGAGCTGGCGGTAGACTTCGCCGGTGACGGTGATGTCTTTCTCTAAGGCGGCGAAATCGAGCGCGGGGAGCGTTGCGTCTTCCACACGCAGGTAAAAGAGGCCGAAGGGGGTGTTTTCCAGAGATTCCGTGTCGATGACGAGGGACTGCGCCGCCATGCCGGTCAGACGGAGGTACAGCAGCGTATCGTCGCCCCAGCCGTTTTCTTCGATAAAGTCGGCGACGGCTTCGCGGACGTCCGCCTGCGTGGAAACGCCTGTTAAGGCGAGTTCGGCTTTTTCGTAACGGCGGCGGGAGAAGCGGACGCGTCGGAGATGGACACCGGTTTTGTCAAGATCGGCGACAATGGCACCCTTCGGACCCGTTTCGTCGAATGCGCGGGCTTCGGGACAGCCGCAGTATGCAAAACGGTTGCCGTGACCCGGCAGAGGGGGATTGTGGATATGTCCGAGAGCGGCGTAATCCGCACCGAAGGCTTCGAGATGAGCGGGGGTCAGGGGGCAGGTAAGAGACTGCGGATTCAGCATATCGCCGTGGCAGACGAGGAGATTCAGGCGGTCGGGATCGGCGGTATGTCCTTCGAGAGGGACAGTCTCCATCGTGGATTCCGTGAAGGCAAAGCCGCAGACCGTGACGGGGATTCCCCGGATATCGAGATCAAAGGAAGAAAGTTCGGATGTCCGGAAGACATGGACGTTCGGCGGAAAGAGATCGCGGGAGCGGTTTTTCGCCCAGATGCTGTCCGGCAGAGCGGGATCGTGATTGCCGGGGGCGATGAAGACGGGCTTGCCGAAGCGTTCGAATTCGCGGATGAGGAGGGCGAGGGTTTCGTGGGTGACGGAAGCACCGTCGAAGAGATCACCGGCGATGAGGAGGAGGTCGATGTCCTCCGTGCAGGCGTAGTCCATCATGGCGGTGAAGGTGTCGCGCAGTTCGCGCCGCCGGATTTCGGCGTGACGGGAATCCAGACCGGAAAACGCGCTGTCGAGATGCACGTCGCCGGTATGCAGAAGGCGGATCATGGAAAAAACCTCCCCGTAGGATAAATTCTGCCTTTATTATATCATGGATGAAAGAAGAATGCAAGATTAGTGAATAGCTAATAGTGAATAGTGAATAGCTGGGCTAAACTTTTCGTCATCCGACTGACGCGCAGAATTTAAGGACTAAGGAGGAGAAGGATATCTCTCCCCTTCCGCTTCACGTTGTCATTCCGAGGACTTATCACCATAAATTAACGTGAGTTCGACAAAATCTTAGCGAACCAACACAATCGTCTCGTAGGGCGGGGGTTTACTCCCGCCGGGAAGAAATTCAAATCCTTCGTTCCGGCGGGAGCAAGCCCCCGCCCTACGGTTTTGATCGTTTTCTTATCAAATCTTATTTCATCGAACTCACGTTAAATTATAGCTTCCGTTTTTGTCCGAGGAATCTTTGCACTCTACTGTGTCAGCCGTAAGGAATGTCCGTGTATCACTCTCCTACTCAGCTACAGAGGTTCAACTTTGTTATAACGTACAATTTGCTGTTCCTATATTTGTGCAGACTGTTTGTTATGGGCGTTCGTCAACCTCTGAAGTCGAAATTTTAAGATAACCACAGACATCCACTACGGCTGACACAGTAGAGTGCAAAGATTCCTCGGACAAAAACGGAAGCTATAATTTATGGAGATAAGTCCTCGGAATGACAACATGAAGCGGAAGGGGAGAGATATCTCTCTCACCATTAGTCTTTAGTCCTTCGCCAGTCGCTCTTAGCTAAATTCCTGCGCGTCACCGACTTGAAAACAAGCGTCTCATGTGTCTTACAGGAATTACCAATTTTCCTTCGTCAGCCAACAGAACGAAAAATTCAACCAGCTATTCACTATTAGCTCTTAGCCAATTCTGCGCGTCATCGACTTGAAAACAAGCGTCTCATGTGTCTAACAGGAATTACCAATTTTTCTCTGTCAGCCAACAGAACGAAAAATTCAATCAGCTATTCACTATTCACTATTAGCTCTTAGCTAAATTCCTGCGTCCCCGGAAATTTTGCGGAGAACCGATTGAACTCCTTCCGTTTTTATGGTATAATAAACTGTATATTTCTGCACATTGTGCGTAAACTGGAATCTATCATTATTACAGAAGGATTGGATATATGGCAAAATACAGAAAAAACCGCATCAATGACGCGATGACTGCCGAATGCGCGCAGATCGTCCGCGAAATCAAAGACCCCCGCGTCTCCGGCGTGATGATTACCGTCATGAACTCCGATGTCTCCGCCGACCTCAAATTTGCGAAAATCTATTACTCCGTCTTCGGCGAATGCGACGAAAAGGAACTCGCCAGGGGGCTCAAATCCGCCGTTCCCTTTGTCCGCTCCCAGCTCGCTCAGCGTCTGAACCTCCGCATTACCCCGGAACTGACGTTCGTGCGCGACGAAGGCGTCAAGCACGGCGCGGAAATCTCCCGCCTGCTCCACGAAATCGCCAAGGATGCTCCTGCCGCTCAGGATGTGGAAGAAGAGGAAGACGACGATGAATGAGATGAACGAACTCCTGACCGAAACCGCCGAAACTCCCGTCTATGACACCGTGACCCTCGAAGACATCGCCGACACGGTCGCTTCCGCCAAGAATGCGCTGATCCTGACCCACGTCAATCCCGACGGCGACTGCATCGGCGCGGCGTTCGCTCTCCGCAGGCTGATCCTCGCCTGCGGCGGACAGGCACGCGTCATCTGCCCGAACGACCTGCCGAAACGCCTGCGCTTCCTCGCCTCCGACAGCCTCTACATGACCGAGGACGAAGAACCCTACAATACCCGCTTTGATCCCGAAACGGAAGATATTTCCGTCTACGACTGCATCCTCTCCGTGGACGTAGCCTCCCCGATGCAGCTCGGCGACCTCGCGGTGCTGATCCCGCATATCCGGTATATGATCGACCATCACGGCATGGGCGAACCCTTCGCGCCGAACTATATCGACCCGACCGCATCCGCAGCCGGGGAAATCATCTTCCGCCTGTACACCGGACTGAAACAGCGCGGCACGGTCGGCATCGTTCCCGAAGCGGCACGCCGGATGTATGCCGCGATCGTATCGGATACGGGCAGCTTCAAATTCTCGAATACCACCTCCGGAACCCACCATATCGCCGCCGAACTGGTCGATGAAATCAACAATGCGGACGACGGCGGCATGGACACGGCGGACGTGTGCCGCTCCCTGTTCGGCCAGCGTACGCTCAAGGAACTGACGGCGCAGATGCTCGCCATCCAGAACCTCCGATTCTACGAAAACGGCCGTCTCGGTGCGGTTCTGTTTACCCAGCAGATGCTCGCGGACGCCGGTCTGACGGAAGAAGAAATCGGCAACGTCGTCGATACCCCGCGCGGCGTGGAAGGCGTTCTGATCGGCATTTCTCTCCGCCAGCTTGCCGCCGACCCGACGCAGTACAAAGTATCGTCCCGCGCGAACGCAGACATCGACTGTGCGGCAGTCTGCGCGAACTTCGGAGGCGGCGGACATACCCGCGCGGCAGGCTGTACAATCACGGCAGACGACCCGGAAGAAGCACTTGCAAGAATGGCGGAAGCGTTCGGGGAAAAAATAAGAGAGAAGAGAGAATAGAGAAGAGTGAAGAGAAATTGTTGATTTTTGACGCGTTTACGCGTCAAAAATCTTCCTTTTCTTTTCTCTATTCACTTTTCACTCTTCACTAAAAAAACCGGAGGTTTTTTTCATGTCCAAACCACGCAAGCCCGACACCATTTCCGGTGTCCTCATTATCAATAAACACGCGGGCGTAACGTCGCATCGGATTATTTCGTCCGTCCGCAAACTGTTCGATACCTCGCGCGTCGGTCATACGGGGACGCTTGACCCCATGGCGACCGGCGTTCTGCCCGTTCTGCTCGGACGTGCCGCGAAAGCGTCCGATTACCTCATGATGCACGACAAGGAGTACGTCTGCGAGATGAAGCTCGGCATCACGACCGATACCGAGGATGTTACCGGCGAAATCCTTACCCGGAGCGACGCGATTCCTTCCGAAGCCGACGTTCTGGCGGCGTGTGCGTCCTTTGTCGGGAAGATCGAGCAGGTGCCGCCGATGTATTCCGCCATCAAGGTGGACGGCCGCAAGCTCGTCGACATCGCCAGAGAGGGCGGGGAAGTTGAGCGCAAACCCCGTCTTGTGGAAATATATTCCATTGAGACCCATAAAGTCGCGGACGATGTGTATTCCATGCGCGTCGCCTGTTCCAAGGGGACGTACATACGGACGCTGTGCAGCGACATCGGCAAAGCCCTCGGATGCGGCGCGGCGATGCAGTCTCTTGTACGCACCCGCACCGGTCAGTTCACGCTGGACGACTGCGTGACGATCGAGGAGCTCGACGGCATGACCTTCGAGGAACGCCTGACCCTGCCGAAGCCGGTGGAAAATCTGTTCGCCGACCTTCCGGAGGTGGGAATTCCCGAATATTACGTCAAGCTGGTACGCGGCGGAACGAGCCTGTACCAGAAGAAGCTGAAAGTCTCGTTTGACGACGGCCAGCTCATCCGTCTGAAGAACCGGGGCGAGTTCCTCGCGCTCGGACGTGCGGAAACCGATGAAGACGGCAAGGCGGTCATCCGTCCGGAAAAACTGTTCAGTCTCGGCGACGAACAGCCGGCCGTGAAAACAGTTGATGAGGGAAGTGACGAATGAAGATTCTCGACTGCCCGTTCATCGATCAGCGGGAAAAGTATCCGACCGGATGCGAAAGTGTTTCGGCGGTGATGCTTCTGCGGCATTTCGGCTTTGACGTGACGCCCGAGGATTTCATTGACACCTGTCTTCCGAAAGCACCGGAACCGGTCTGCGAAAACGGCGTGTGGTATGCCGCAAATCCGCAGCATTTCTACCTTGGTGATCCGTATACCGACGACGGCTGGGGCTGTTTTGCACCGGCGGTCTGCGCGGGACTGCGGAACTATCTGGAGAATTCGCCGGATTACGATGTCCGCGAAGTGTACGGTCAGACGCTGTCCGATCTGTGCCGCGACTACATCGACCGCGGGATTCCGGTGATCGTCTTTGCCACGATGGGGATGGCGGAACTGCGGGAATCCCGGACGTGGACGATTCCGGAAACGGGAGAAACGTACACATGGAAAACGCCGATGCATTGTCTTCTTCTCGTCGGATATACGGAGGATGCGTTCGTGTTCAACGATCCGCTGGCAGCAAAACAGACGTTCTATCCGGCAGGCAAAGCATTGTCTGCTCACGCAGGAATGGGAATGCAGGCGGCGGTACTGTTACCGCGGGACAGATTTCCTCTTTCCGTTAAATAATTGTAAATAATTCCGGAAATGT
>SVQN01000067.1 GCA_015065295.1 Oscillospiraceae bacterium | reverse complement strand
CATGTTCGGCAGCTACGACGACATTGCGCGCCCGTTCTTTGATTCCAACGCCGTGACCGCACTCTGCAAAGCCGCCGATCTCGAACGGCGCGGGGTTCCGGCGGAGAACATTGACCGGGAATTTTTCGCGGGTCTTGCCGGGAGCGGGTATATTGATATCACAAATGGGTATATTCACATGAATCTGCCGTATTTTACAGCGGAAGAACGTGTGGAACTCGACGGGATCCTCGACCGTGCGGCGGAAACGACGGATCGGGAAGGCATTTACGCGAAGTTCATCGGATGTGCAAACTATATTGACAAATTTATCCCCGATTACGTCAGCGCGAACGAGAGGGCGCACTACCGTACGTCGTTCAGTCCATATCAGGCGATCCTGTGGCACCTCATGAGTACCGGACGACTGACCAAGCCGGACAATCTCGGTGCAGTCTGCACGATTTTATATGAATGGAAGTAAACGATGGGAAGGGCGGAATTATTTCCGTCCTTTCTCCCATTCTTCCTTCAGCAGACCATATTTATATTCGTCGTGCCACTCGCCCCGGCAGTCGCGCGCCTGTTTGAATTCCGCTTCGCGCCGCATCCCGATTTTCTCCATCACGCGGTACGAGCCGTAATTTTCCCCGTCGCACGTCGAATAAACCCGGTGAATGCCCAGTACGCCGAACGCATAGTCCACCATTGCCTGTGCAGCTTCCGGCGTGTACCCCTGCTTCCAGAAGTCGCGGTGCAGAATCCAGCCGAGTGTTGCCTGCCGTCCATCTTCATCCAGAAACAGGCCGCATCCGCCGATGACCCTGCCCGTTTCCTTCTGAACCATGACAAATTCATGATCCGTGATTTTTTCCTGCGCCCACGCTTTCTCGCAGTGCAGGAGATATTCGCGGGTCATTTTTTCGTCGTTCGGTCCCCACGACATATATTTCGTGTTTTCAGGACATCCCGCGTAGGCGTGAACCGCTTCAAAATCCCCGATGTTTGCCGGACGGAGAATCAGACGCGGCGTGGCGAGGGTGAGTTCTGCGGGAACGATGTCTTTCTGCATTTCCTCCCATTCGTTACGGAGCAGGGAATATGCCTCGATGTCGAGGTATTCGCCCAACGCCGAACGGAATTCCTGCCGCTGACGTCCTTCCCATGTGAAACCGCATTTGCGTGCGACCTTGCCCGAACCGGGATTTTTTGTCGCATGGCGGATCACCAGACGGTGCGCGCCGACTTCGCGGAAGAGAAAATCGCGGACAGCGGATACGGCCTCGGGCATGATGCCCTGATTCCAGTACGAGGCGGACAGACAGTAGCCGAACTCCATATATTCGCTTTTGTCCGACTGCCGGACGATGGAAACGTTGCCGATGGCGCGGCCTTCGAGGGTGATAACCCAGTTGTAGTACGCGGGATTTTCGTAATTGGGAACCCACAGTGCGAGCAGTTCAGCGGTCGCTTCGGGGGATTCGTGCGGCATCCATGTGAGATATTTTGTAACACGCGGGTCGGATGCCCAGTTTGCGTACATATCGTGCGCGTCTTCAACAATGAACGGCCGCAGGAGCAGGCGCGGCGTAGCGATGGTTTTTGTTCCTTTGTGGTTTAACATGATAGTTCTCCTTTGTGATTTTACAGATTTCGTTTGATCCAGTACCGCTGGATGACGGTATCGCCGTCGGCGACTTCGTTTTCGAGAATGCCGCCGTTTTTGATGATCGTCCGTGCGGATGCGATGTTGTCACGATTGCAGCACATCAGGACGTCGCGGATGCCGAGGCGGTCACATTCTTCGAGGGCCAGCGCGACCATTTTTGTACCGTATCCCTTTCTGCGTTCACCCGGACGGATGCCGTCGCCGATGTGACCGCCGGTCTGAAGCAGGCGTTCGTTCAGAAAATGCCGGATGTTGACCGCGCCGACGAAAATATTCCGGTCGGTGTCAAGGCAGAAGAACGTGGAATCGGGGACGTGTTTTCCGTCGGATTCGCGGATTTCCAGACTGACGAGGTAGGCAGGGAAGTCGTGATAATCGCATTTGCGGATTGCCCACGGGATGATTTTTTCATCGGCAGATGTCCATTCGTCCATCATGTCGTTGAGCTGGGGACGGTATTTTTCTTCGAGTTTTACCAGTTTCAGCATATTGCGGGTTCCTCCAATCCGAAATATTCCATTATTTTTAGTGCGGCTTCTTCCGGCGGCAGATTTGTGTTGTCGAGTTTCATGTAGTTCTCAAACGGCAGTTCTTCTCCTTCATACGAATTCAGCCGGTATTTTTCACTCGTCCGCCGCATCTCTGCTTCGCTCCATTCAAGGTCACGCTTGGATTCCTTGTGGAGCAGGCGGTTTTCGCTTTTGTTACGGATAAGACGTACCTCAAAGTCTGCGCAGAGTTCGACGACATAGCATTCCGCACCGTTTTCTTTGAATAAGCCGATAAGTTTTTGCAGATATTCAAATTCGCCCGGCAGGTCGAACGCGCACATATAGGTGAAAATCAATCCGGGAAAATCCCCTTTGGCGAACAGTTCAAATACTGTCTGACGGATCGTATTGTTCAGAATTCCCCATTCTTTTTCCGAGTGACTGAAAAGTTTCCGCGCCAGTTCGATGGACATATGGTTGTGGAACAGCCGCAGTCCCGTGTGTTTCGCAAGTTCCTGACCGACGGTCATTTTTCCGACAGCGTGCGGGCCTAAGATAATTACAAGTTTTTTTGACATGATTCTGTTTCCTCCAATCCCAGTTCCATTCTCTGCATGACAGGCTGCATTCCCATTGCCTCATAAAACGCAATGGCATTCCCGTTGAAGCAGTACACGCCAAGCTCGATGTTCCGGCATCCGGCTTCGCGTGCCTGCGTGATACATCGTTCGAATAAGGCGGACGCAATTCCGTGACGGCGGTACCGTTCGGCAACGCAGAGATCGTCGATGTAGAATGTATCGAAATCGACATACGCCGGGTGGTTCCGGATATGCTTGACCATGGCGAAGACGTACCCGGCAATGTCTCCGTCGATTTCCGCAATGAAAATGCGGTGATCGGGATTGGTCAGTCGTGCAAAAAAGTCGTCCTCGCTGTAGTAGTGCGCTTCCGTGCGGAACAGATCGGGACGTCCGGCGTGATGCAGATCGGCGATTTCCTTCTGGAGCGGCATGATTCTGATGCGGTCGTCCATGACCGCGCGTCTGGTTGTGATTGTCATGATGTTATCCTTTCTTTCGTAAAATATCCAGTGTGTGATGCGACATTCCCACCATATCCGCGCGTTCGCATACGGCGAAATGATAGTTCAGGTACTGCTCGAATTCCGCATCGTCCAGCCCGTCGATCATGTCCTCGAAATACTTCGTGTACATATCCGTCCCGACAAAATGCAGGCGTTCGGCGGGGAGATTTTCCGTGAATTTCCGGATGTCCTCCTGTCTCCAGAGGACGAACAGCTGTTCCGGTGTGGAATCCAGTTTGAACGTCTTCCAGTCAACAAGATCATGCAGACTTTCGTCAAAGACTTTATGCCGCCCGAACAGGTACTGGATGACGGTTGCGTCGTTCATGCAGTAGGCGGTCATCATCAGACCGTTCGGCTTGGTCACGCGGACAGCTTCGGAGAGGGCGGCGGTACGGTCTTCGTCGGTGAACAGGTGGTACATCGGTCCGAGCAGGAGGACGATGTCGTAGGTATTGTCCGCAAACATGGACAGATCGACCGCGTTTCCTTCGAAAATGCGGACGGTTTCGCCGTCCTGCGTATTGGCGCGGAACAGCTCGATATTGTGTGGGATCAGCTCGACGGCATCGACTTCGTAGCCGTTGCGGGCGAAATAATGCGAATACCGTCCGGTCGCCGCGCCGATTTCGAGAAGTTTCATTCCGGGTTTCAGATACCGTTCGACATAGCGGACGGTCGTGAGAAATTCGACGGAGCCGTGGCGGGATGTGAGGCGCGCGTTTTCGTCGTAGGCGGAGTAGTAGCCGTTGAGACAGTCGAATGCGTGGTTCATTGGGATGTACCTCCTGTAAAAATGAATATAAAAAGACGGTGCCGGATAAATAAAACTTTATCGGTACACCGTCGGGTTTATGAATTTTATAGTCCTATAATTATAGAATCAATTGGTATAATTATGGGTATAAAAAGGAAAACCCGGACGGCGGAAACGCATCATCTTCGACGTTCCACGCGGGATAAGAAAGCACGTTCATATTCACTTTGACATTCATGCAGATATGCAGGGTCTTATCCATCGTGACGGGTTCCTTTCGTTGAATTTGAAAAATTTGAACGTATTATACCACTCTTCCGGACGCTTGTCAAGCGGGAAATTCAAAAACGGGACTTCAATAGTTCACAAAAAATACAAACTTTTGCGTGAGAGAGTTGTAAAATCGGCTGATTTGTGATAAAATGGGGGAAAATCACGAACAAAAACGGAGGCTTCCCATGTACCTCTTTGACTATACAATTACCACGCTGGATGAGTGGGCGGCAATTTTTCAGAACGCCGAAGCGTTCACGCCGCTCGTCCGGTATATTCTCGGCCGTCACGGTCTTCCGCAGGCGGCGATCGAACATACCACTCCCGGTTCCCATGCCGTTTTCCGTGCGGGGGATTCCCTCGTCAAAATTTTCGCACCCGACAGTTTCGGCTGGGACTGCGAGAGCGATTTTGTCACCGAAGTTGTCACAATGCGGCGCACGAACCGACTCGGAATTTCCGTCCCCGAACTGATTGCTCACGGACGGATCGACGACCGGTATCACGTCCGCTATCTGATCCAGCAATTCGTTCAGGGGACGGAATTCGGAAAAACGGAGCTGTCCGCCGACGAAAAGGTGAACGTCGGAAAACAGCTCCGTGGGATCTGTGACAAAATGAACGTTCCGTGCGAACGGTTCAACGATTACGATTTTCTGGAAGATGCGCTGGCGTGTCCGAAATGGGAGAGCTTTCCGGAATCCTTTCGCCGGGAACGTACGGAATTTCTGCGGAACCGTTCCCACGGCGGCGCAGTGTACGTCCACGGGGATATCCATGCCGACAACGCGATTTTCGGGAACGACGGAAAGGTGTGGATTCTTGATTTTGCGGATTCCGTCCTTGCTCCCGTGGAATATGAGTATGCTGCCCTGTTTCCGGGACTGTTCCGCATGGAAACGCCGTATTTTGACGGATTTTTCGGTACATGGAAGCCGGAAAGCGTCGCGGACAGGCTGACGTACGGATTATGTCTGCACAAATTCGGGACGGAAATCGTCACCGAAATGGCGGGGGATGTCTCCGGACTGGACAGCATTGCCGCGCTGAAACGGCTTCTGATTCAGGTTATTGAACGATCCAGACGGACTTCTTCGCAGTGATTTCCTTTCCGAGGGTGAGCGTTCCGCCATTTTTCGTAAAGGAAACAGCCACGCCGTCGATCACGACGTAATTGACCGTCATGTCTTCGGGAACGCCGATGCTCTTGAGCGGGAGTACGCCGTCGATCACGTCGATCTTCATGCAGTCGGTTTCTTCGCCGAAGCGGACATTGCCCCAGCCGCAGTCGAGCGACCAGATCGTGCGGAAGCCGCGCTTGTCGATGATCGGTGCGAAGCCGATGTGCTTCTTCGTCATGTCGAACGTGAAGCCCGCGAAAATCGGGAGGAAAGAGAAGCTTGCCATGCTGCGCGCATAGTTGGAGCCGCATTCGATTTCGTTCCACGGGTTGCGCTTTTCGCCGTCGTAACGATCGCGTACGGAGCGGACAATCGCAAGACCTTCGTCGATCATGCCTTCGGAAATCATCAGACCCGCGAGGGCATATTCAAAGCCGTGCATCGTTTCCTGACAGTAGGGAATCGGGATTGCCGGCTTTTTCGCGCCGTCCGGATAGTCGCAGATGACCGCACCGGCTTCGTCGTTGACGCTGTACAGGCGGAACGGGTTGTAGAATTCGCGCATATCTTCCTTGAAGTTGTTTTTGAACATGGATTTCAGGGCGGTCATGCGCTGATTTTTGTCGTAAATATCGCCGATACCAAGGATATTCGCGTGCCACTGAGCGAGCATCTGGTCGATTTCGGAGCCTTCGCCGATCTGGTATTTGATTTCACCGGCTTCGCTGTTCCAGTAGCCCATCGCGTCGCCGCAGACCTTGTACTTTTCAAGGATGGATTTGTCGGTCAGGTCAACCTTCTGCATATACCACTTGCCGTTGAAGAGGTTTTCGTCCGACCACTTCTGACCCTTGGCGAACAGGTCGCGGTACTGTGCCGCCGATTCGGTTTCGCCGAGATAGTCCGCCATTTCCGCGCCGCACTTCAGGGCCGCGAGATAGAAACCTTCGAGCCACGAGGACGGGCCGAAGAGTTCCATGTCGAGGGTGTGGTGCTGACGGCCTTCCAAAACGCCGTCGCCGTCTGCGTCCCAGCCGTCGAAGTTGTCGGGACTCCATGCGTATTCGAGGGATTTCTTGATTGCCGGCCAGTTGGATTTCAGCCATTCGTCGTCGCCGGAAATCTTCCATTCACGGTAGGACTTGATAACGCCGCCCATCTGACCGTCCACGCAGGCTCTCCAGTTGCCGTGCGGACGTCCGAGCGGGAGCTGCATACGGAACTGCATCCGGCCGTGTTCGTCGATGTTGTATTTGTAGTCGGTGTCGCGGATGCTGCGTTCGAGGGACGGGAAGAGGAAGCAGAGGGCGTACGCATAGTTCCAGACGTGCGTACAGGTGCCTTCGCAGGAACCGGTATTCTGGTTCAGACCTTCCCAGCCGTAGAATTCACCGTTTTCAAGGCGCAGAACGGTCGCGGTCTTGAGGACGGACATGGTCGCGGACGCCGCTTCGATGACTTCTTCGGGAAGGGTGGATGCAAACAGTTCGTCGCGGAAACGGAGCGTTTCGGCGGACAGACGATCCCAGTTGGCAATGCAGTACGCCGCGCTGTCCTTGGAATCGCGGAACAGGGTCGCGTAGTAATTCTTCCACGTTACGTCGTTTCCGTTTTCGTCCTTCAGCGGGTTCCAGTAGTTGAAGTTGTTCGGCTTGCTCCACGTCATGACAAAGCGGAGAGTGATCGTTTCGCCGGGCTTTGCGGTCTTGCGTACGGCGAGCGTGCAGTGGTCACGTCCGGGATTTTCGTAGGAACGTGCGGGGAATTCGGTCTTTTCGGTGAAATTGCGCCAGTAGGTTTCGAGCGCGTCGCTCCATCCGCCGCGATACCATGCCTGCTGACGGCTGACATCCGCGTCGGGCGTTGCGACGGTGAGATCGTACTTGTCGATGCTGTCATCGGGAACGTTGTCCTGACCGAGGAAAATGCCGTGCATACCGTCTTCATCGAGAAGGCTGTTGACCCCGTTTCCGTTCGGGTTGCAGAGCGCGAATACGCCGGTATAGACGACGGGCTTGTCGGTCGGGTTGGTGACAGTGATTTCAAAGAATGCCGCCGGAATGCTGGAATCGCGGTCGTTGCGCGGGATGAACGGGTTGAACGCGGTCAGATGCGGCTTTCCGGGGAAGTGGTAGTCCTCGAAGTCGATGCCGGCAACGGGGAACCGTCCGTCAAACACGCATTTCCGGAAGTGCGGGAAGCTCGCCATGGTGGAGCCGGGCATCCCGTGACCGTAGTTCATGGCGTACTGACCGGCATAGTTGAGATGACAGTCGCCGTTGAGAACGCGCGCGTCGATGAGCGTACCGTCGGCGGATTCCGCCTTGATGGCGAGGTGCGAATTACCGAGCGTGGAGCCTTTCGCGGGACGGTTGGCGATTTCCCAATCCACAAAGCGGCCGTTTCCGGCAAGTCCGACCGATCCGGTGCCGATGCCGCCGAGCGGGAACGAAATGTAGTCCGTGCGATGTCCTTCGTAAGTAGTCCGTGACATGGTGTGATTTCTCGGGGGAAACTTTTTTGCAAAAAAGTTTCCCCCGAACCCCTTTCAAAAAAACTTAATCTGGATAGGAAACATAGATTTCCGGTTGGTTTGATTATAACAGATGACTGAAGAAATTGCAAGATTTTTTATAAATTTGTGGAAATTCATGAGGTATTCACATTTGTATGATATCCTGTAGAAAACAAGAGTTCAAGGGGGAACCTCTATGAATACGATTGATTTCAAAATGTCGATCCCCGTGCGGGATTCCTACGACATTATCGTCTGCGGCGGCGGGATTGCCGGATGTGCGGCGGCTCTCGAAGGTGCGCGCCACGGCAAAAAGGTCATGCTTCTCGAAAAGTCCACCGTTCTCGGCGGTCTGGCAACGATGGGGCTGATTAACTATTTCGTTCCCATGTGCAACGGACGCGGCGTTCCGATCTGCAAAGGCATGGCGGAAGAATTCCTGCGCCTGTCGATCCGGTACGGCTATGACACTCTGCATCCGGCATGGAAGGAATCGAACGCCGACGCTCCGGCAGACATCGGACGCCGCTACGATACGGCGTATTCGCCGTACATTTTCGCCATGCAGCTTACGGAAATTCTCCGTGACGCGGGTGTGAAGCTCCTGTTCGACTGCATTGCGTCCTATCCGATCATGGACGGCGGTCACTGTACCGGTATTGTGACCGACAGCAAGTCCGGTCTGGAATTCTACGGTGCCCGTCAGGTCATCGACACGACCGGCGACTGTGATATCGTCCAGCGCGCAGGCATTCCGACGGTGGACGGACGGAATTTCTATTCGTACTTCGCCCGTCAGATTTCCATCGAAAGCTGCAAACGCGCCGTGGAAAGCGGACAGGCATACCGCGCGGTCACGACGATTTCCGGGGGCAGTGCGAACCTCTACGGCGGCGGTCAGCCGGACAATATCGATCTGTACTGGGGAACGAGCGTGGAAAACGTCAGTGATTACCTCATCCGGAATCAGCTCGATATGCTCGAAAAGCTCAAGAAGGACGACCGCCTCTTCCGCGAAGTAACGACCCTTCCGATGATGCCGCAGTTCCGCACGACCCGCCGCATCGACGGGGACATCACCGTCCACGAAGAGGATAAATACAAGCATTTCGACGACTCGGTCTGTGCGATCTGCGATTTCGACCGCAGGGATTACCTCTACGAAGTTCCGCTCCGTTCGCTGACGAAACGCGGCTTCGACAACATCATCACCGCGGGACGGAGCGCATCCGCCGACGGCTATGCGTGGGACGTGTTCCGCGTGATTCCTCCGGCAATTCTGACCGGTCAGGCGGCAGCGGTTGCGGCAAGCCATGCGATTGACGAAGGCTGCGCGGTCGCGGACTGCGATATTCGGAAGGTACAGTCGGTTCTGGAAAGCGAAAACGTCATGATCCACTTTGACGATGCGCTGATTCCGGAAGGACACGGCGGCGCAGACGGACACGCGGAAGGACATATGTGATTCAAGACGATGGAAAAAGTAATTTTGATTGCCATCCCGTTTTCCGTTGGAGTATATGCGGTTCAAACGATGCTTTTCCGGAAATCGTCAAGAGCCTGCATTCATCTGATTCCCGTTTTGGGAATCGGGATCATCTATCTTACTGCGCTTGGACTGGCGGTTTCCGATCTTGTTATGCCGTCCGGATGTGTGAAGATGAACACCCTGTATGCCCTGATCCTTGCGGCTGCCGATACCGTTGCCCTGATTGCCGACGGTACCGCATGGCTGATCGAGAAAATCTGAGATCCATCATGTATAAGAAAAACAGCCCTGACAAAAATGTCGGGGCTGTTTTGGACTTGATTCACTTGCGTTTTGCGGTTTCCGCGAGAATCCAGTCTCCGAGAAGAGTCCGGACGTTCTCCGCAGTACCGTTTGTTTCCTCGTGGAAAATGTCATGCCGCGCACCGGGGAAGAGCGTTGCCGTGACATTTTCCATACCGGCTTTCCGCATCGCGTTTTCCGCACGGCGTACGCCTTTGCCGCCGTCGCCGACCGGATCGTCCTCACCGGAGAGGAGCAGAACGGGCAGATTCCGGTTCACATGGGCGTAAATCTCCGGTTTTCCCGTACGCGCCATGGATTGGAGAAGCTCCAGAAACAGGCCGGAGGAAATTGCCGGGCGGCAGAGCGGGTCTGCGCGGTAAGCGTCAAGCTGTCCGTTGTCCGAACAGAGCCAGTCGGACGGAGTACGGTTGGGCTGGAATTTCTTATTATAGGTTCCGAACGAGAGATTTTCCACAAGGGGCGTGGTATTGTCGAATCCCGCTTTGTTCACCTGCGTTTTCACAATCGCCGCCATGATCGCCAGAACCCATCCGGGCTGATGTCCGGTTCCGGCGATGACTGCACCCGCAAGGGCATCCTCGTACCGGTTCAGGTATTCGCGCACAAGGAACGAACCGAGGGAAAATCCCAGCAGGAAGCGCGGAACTCCCGGAAAGCGTTCGTCCAGAACGGCAGAGAAGCAGTGCATATCGTTCAGGGATGCGTCCCATCCACCCTGTCCGAACGAAGCACAGGAGGGATTGCCTTCACAGGAGCCGTGACCGCGCAGATCAAATCCGGCGACGGCGATTCCGCGGGAAACAAGTGCTTCGGCGAGCGCGTGATAACGTCCGATATGCTCGGTCATGCCGTGCGTGATCTGAAGGACAGCGGACGGAGGTTCGGACGGTGTCCAGAGCAGCGCATGGAACGTCCGGGCAGTTGTATCAGAAAAGGAAAACGGTTCCGCAGTCATAAGCCGACCTCATTATACTCCGTGCAGGAAGCCGAGGGCGAAGATGGCGATCATGGCAAGCACCAGACCGATGATTTTCTTCTTGCCGATCTTTTCCTTGAGGATGACGACCGACCACAGCACCGACACGAGCAGAACGCCGCCATTGTCCATCGCGTAAAGTACCGCAACGTTGACAAGACCGAGCGCGTACATCAGCAGATTGACCGCCGCTGCCGCCGAAACGGATGCCGCCGTAACGAAAATCGCGGATTTGGTGTTCTGGCGGAAGCCGGGAAGCGCGGATTTGCCCGCCTGAATGAGCAGGAGCGCGAACGCGAAGACGGCGGAGGACAGGAACGTGCAGACGATCATTTCCGCATTTTCCGCCTCGTTCATGAGGGTTTTCTGGACATTGAGAAGGGTACCGTAAATGCCGTTTGCGAGACCGAGCAGGATTGCATACAGCAGGAACTTTGCCGAAACCGCTTTTTCCTCACCGGATTTTTTGTCTTCCATGTTCAGGAAAACGAACGAAACGAGCATCAGGGCGATGGCTGCATACTGGAAGATGGAAAGCTGCGTCGGGTCTTCGATGATTGACTGAAACATCGGGATCAGGATGCCGCCGGAGAGGTTGAAGATCATGACGATCGAGAACGGACCGGCCGCCGACGCTTTGATGAGCATCGCGTTATAGGTCACGAGCACCGCGCCGTTGAGAACGCCGAGCAGGACGGTCGTCAGGGACGGATGGATCGAGAATCCTGCGAAAATCAGGGTCGCAATGGATACGATAACGCCGTAGAAGACCGAATAGACCTGCGACGCGTACCGCTTGTCGCCCGGATAGTTCCGCTGGAACATATTTGCGAACCCGGACTGACAGGTGTACAGCAGGATAAGAAGAACAACGAGTAAATTAGCCATAAATACCTCGAAGAAGTGAATAACTAAGAGTGAATAGTGAAGAGCTATATCCACCCCTGTTGGAATTTTCATCATTATAGCATAAAATTTCCGGAAAATCGACCTTCCACGAAAAATATTAAGAAAATTTTTGTCCGCTTTTCGTATGGTTCGGACAGTTATTCACTCTTAGCTCTTACTTCTTAGCCTATTTCCAGACACAGATACGCAATCGTTTCACGGTTCCATGTATACGTCAGGTGAATTTTCCCGTTTTCGTACCGGATCGCCGGGTAGGAGAAGCCGTGCGGGAGATTTTCCGTGATGACGTGCGTGAGAAGTTCCCACGTTTCGCCGCTGTCATTCGATACGGCGAGGGACAGCGGCGTACGTTCCGCCCAGTTGCCGCAGACGGGATTGTACGCCAGAATCAGACGGCCGTCGTCGGTCTGCGCGAGATCGATGCCGCTGTTGTTGTTCGGGAGAGCGGTCGCGTAGGCGGTACACCACGTCCGGCCGAGGTCAGACGAATCGGTGCGGAAGATATAGCCTTCCGAGGAACGCAGAAGGGCGTGAACGCCGGTTTTGTCCTCCCAGATTGTCGGCTGGATGATGCCGCGCCGGAAAACGCAGTCTCCCGGAATCAGAACGTCTTCCGAGCGTTCCCACGTTTTGCCGTTGTCGGACGAACGGTCGAAGAAGCACCGCCAGTCGTCCAGTTCGGTCGAACCGGGAGCTAAAATCGCCCCGTCGGAGAGGGTGACGCATTTGTTGCGGACAGGACCTCTGCCGCCGATGTTTCCGGGAACCATCTCGACCGGCTCGCTCCACGTTTTGCATCCGTCTGTCGAAACGCAGTAGTACGTCTGCCATGTCGGGATGCGTTTGCCGACCTTGTAGTACAGAATGACCGTACCGTCGTCCAGCGGAAGGAGAACCGGGTTCCAGTGCGGGATGCCGTCGTCGGGGGTGATGGGTGTGGGTTCGCTCCAATGTCCCACGACCCCCGGTTCGCGCATACTGCCGAAGATACGGACGTCGTCGTGACCTTCGCCGGTACCGCAGAAATAGACGGCATAAATCCCGCCGTCCTGGAGGACGATAAAGCTGCTGGCGTGACAGGAACGGCCTGCCTTCAGCGGGAGAACGAATTCGTTTGCAAGAATTTTCATGGGGATGCCTCCTTGATAGGTTTGTTCAATCAATAATGGATACAGGATGAAAACAGTTCGTTGCAGAAGGAGGAGGACGTGAACAGGTATTCGTTGAAAATCCAGTCCCCTTCGTAAATTTCACGTCCGGCGGCCTTGAATTCCACTTCTTTATGCTGTTCAAAGAGATAGCTCGGACGCATGACCGTATCGTTCACGACCATTTTTGTTTCCGCACGTTTGATGTACAGCGGGACGGGGCAGACCATCAGAACGGAGACGATCTGTCCGGCGGAGGATTCGTCCAGCCCGGCCGTATAGTCCACCGTACGGAGCTTCCGGATGCCGGTTTCCGGCTCGAACATCATCAGCGGGATACGGGTAACGTATTTCTGAAGGTGCATATACTCGTTTTTCCACTGGTATTTGTCCCCGTCAATGAGGTAGAGGGTGTTCCGCTTCCAGAGCGTGCCGAACAGCTTGACGCAGTAGGTGCGGGAACCGTCGTTTTTCCGGACGAAAAAATCGACCATCCCCGTATTGTTCGGAAAGAAAAAGGGAAGGGGATGCGCGGGAATGAGCCGGAATCCATTCCGTGCACAGGCGCGGCGGATCTTGATTTCCGCCTTGATCCGTACCCAGACAAACCGCAGGTACGGCAGGAGCATCAGCACCAGCACGAGGATACCGAGCGTATGCCAGAACGTCATGGAGAAACCTCGCTTTCATGATGGAATTTTATGCGGTCATGTGACTGTATGTAGTATAGCATACGGAAACGGGATTGTCAATAAAAAAATACGGACAGCGTGGGGGCTGTCCGTATGGGAAAGGGGATTACGGTTCTGCATTTTCAAAATACTGAATTGCCTGTCCGAGAATTTCATCAATTTCCGGCGATGCTTCTTCTTCCGCTGCGTCAAAGTATTCACAGACGGTATGCAGATTTTCATACCAGACCGAATCCGCAGAATCTGTATCGGAAAGCAGACTGGTGAAGCGTTCGCGGATTTCCGGAACGCCGGCACATACCGCAGAGGACAGCAGGAATGCCCCCAGAATTGCGGCGATCAGACATTTTGTAAGGGATTTTCGGTTCATATTCTTCCTCCGTAAAGAATGGTTTGTCAGGATATTTTCCACATTTTCAAGCGTTTCCTGTGAAAATGAAAAGCAAACTTTTTCCGAATATTCGGAAAGAATATATCGTTCCGATGCTTTTTTTAAGGTGTTTTCAAAGGTTTTCATGAATGTTTTCTTCCTCCATATAAAATTTCTCCAGCCACGTCCGTGCGCGGCTCAGTCTCGTCCGTACCGTCCCGCTGCGGATGCCGAGCGTCTCCGCGATCTCCCGGTCGCCCATTCCGTAGCGCACCCGCAGCAGAAGTACGTCCCGGTAC